>JAFQAR010000091.1 GCA_017399905.1 Bacteroidales bacterium | reverse complement strand
TCGGCATCTACGACCCGCTCTTTTCGCTTGACGGTTTTCTTCGGGATTTTTGCCTCGGCTTTATCCAGCTTATCCGCCTTTTTGTCCGCTTTCTGAATGGCTTTTTTCAGTTCGGGGGACGATCTTTCTTCGTCGGAAAACTGAAGCCGTGGCGAACGCTTACTCATAAGGCATCACCTCCCGTACAGAGAATAAGCGCCGGTTACTCCACGACGATGTGGACGGACACATTATCTCCGAAGATGCTCTGAGCGATGGAAGACAGCCCCGCCATCAGCTCAGCGAAGTCATCGTCCACATCGGTCTCATCCTCGTCCTCGTCATAATCGTCGTAGTCCTCGTCATCGTAGTCCTCTTCATCATCGTACAGGTCGCAGTTGTCGCAGCAGCAACCGCACTGACAACAGCAGGTATCGTCGCAGGCATAATAACCTGCATCCTCGGGAGCGATCAGTTCGTTTTCCATCAGCTCTCTCAGTTCATCGGCAGTACCCTTGCAGGAGAAGCCCAAAGGAATACCCCAAGATACATACTCACGATCAATGTCGCAGCCGATCTGAATGGCACTCATAAACAGTTCTTTGTTGTCACGAGTGGGCTGCAGGTCGATGACCTGCTTAATCATGCGCTTGAGCAGCCAGAAAAGACGGTCCTTATCTCTGATGTGCTTAACATAGTCCTCTTCGTGAATCAGATACACTTTATCGGTCATGGTGTAAAACCTCCTTTTTTGTCTTAGCCGTTGGGAGTCTGTTCCTGCGGCTTGGTGGTCATGATGCGATACAGCTCGGTGTCCTTCGGGAACCGGTCCACAAAAGGCAGGATAACAGAGCCATAAAAAAGCAGCCCTTCGCCTTCACCGCTGTGGGTGACATACGAAAGCTGATGGGGTGAGATATTCAGATGCTTGGCGAGAATCTGACGGTCTCCCGAGGCTTGGTTGAGCATGTAGATATAATCAGAGTTCTCGAAGATGTTTTCGACCTCACGGGAAGAGAGCAGGTCTTTGACATTCTGCGTGATGCCGGTCGGAATGCCGCCCCATTTTCTGAATCTCTTCCAGATCTCGACGCTGTAGGCTGCAGTCTGCTCTTCTTTCAAAAGCAAGTGCATTTCGTCGATATAGTATCTGGTGGATTTCCGAGCCTCTCTGTTGACCGTGACGCGATTCCACACCTGATCCTGCACAATCAGCATACCGATTTTCTTGAGCTGCTTACCCAGCTCCTTGATATCGTAGGAAACGATACGGCTGTGAATGTCCACATTGGTACGGTGGTTGAACACATTAAGCGAACCGGTGACATAGATTTCGAGCGCCGTGGCGATATAGTGGGCTTCCTTTTCTTCCTGCTTCAGCAGAGCATTGTACAGGTCTTCGAGGATGGGCATGTTTTCGGGTTTGGGGTCAGCCAAGTAATCCCGATACACCAAACGCACACAACGGTCGATAACCGTCTTTTCTACAGGCTGCAAACCCTCCTTGCCGCCGACAATCAGCTCGCAGAGAGACAAGATGAAGTCGGATTTCAGAGACAGCGGATTTTCCTCGTCGCTGTAGTTGAGGTTCAAATCCATGGGATTGATATAGTGCGGAGAGGTCGGAGAAATGCGAATGACCTGCCCGTGCAGTCGCTCCACAAGGGGGCCGTATTCCGCTTCGGGGTCGCAGATGATGATATCATCGTCGGTAACGAGGAACACATTGGCAATCTCACGCTTTGCGCTGAAGGACTTACCGGAACCGGGAGTGCCCAAGATCAGGCCGTTGGGGTTTTTCAGCTTCTTTCGGTCAACCATGATAAGGTTGTTGGAAAGGGCGTTGATACCGCAGTACAGAGCTTCGTTGCCCGTCTGGAACAGCTCTTGGGTCGTAAAGGGCACAAAAATAGCGACGCTTGAAGTGGTCAAACCTCGCTGAATTTCGATCTGATTGAGACCCAAGGGCAGGCTGCTCATAAGACCTTCTTCCTGTTGGAAGTCCAGCCGGGTGAGCTGACAGTTATACTTTTGCGCGATACTGGATGCCTGGAACACATTGTTGCCAAGCTGCTGCTTGCTGTTAGCGGTGTTGAGCACAAGGAATGTCAGCAGGAACATTCTCTCATTGCGGCTCTGCAGGTCCTGCAGGATCTTCTTCGCCTCGTTGCCGTAGGTAGCAAGGTCGGAGGGAATGATGTCCATATCATAACCGGCGCGGACAGCCTTTTTCTGTTCCTCAATGGTCATCTTCTGCAGATCGGTAATCTTGCGCTTGACCGTCTTGATGGCCTTGGTCTGGTCAACAGACTGGATGTGCATCGTTACGATCAAACTGGATTCCATGTCGAGGAAGTCAGCAAGCATACGGTCATTGAGTTCGGGAGCGAGAATCTGCAGGAAGGACACAGCGCCGAGCTTTTTGCCTACGCCAAACTCCTTGCCGTTGCGGAACTCAAAGGAAGAAGGGGCAATAAAGTCCTTTACGGACAGGCCGCT
>JAFQAR010000090.1 GCA_017399905.1 Bacteroidales bacterium | reverse complement strand
CCGGCATCTACTATATGCGCTTCCGCGTGCCGAAGGACTTGATACCCACCGTAGGCAAGCCCCAAATACTCTACTCACTCCGCACGAAGGATGCCAGAGAAGCGAAGAGACTATCCTTCCTCCACTCGTATGAGATGGAGAGCTACTTCAACGACCTTCGTCATTCCCTTCGCAACAATACTCCGCTTCCTCAAAGAGACTTCACAGTTATTCCAAACGGCATAGATACCGCTCCGGTGAGGACGACAGTTCAAACTGTTCCTTCCAGCAGTGACGCTCGTCCAACACCAAAGACCCCGAAGAAGATATTTCCCTTCTCGGACATCTGGGAACGATACAAGAATGAAAGTCGTCTCTCGGTCGGGTCTATCGCAGACTTCCGCACACACATCACACGCTTCATCGCATACCTCGGCGACCGAGATATCAGCGAATACACGAAGGAAGACATTCGGCGGTATAAGGACTTGATGTTGGAGTTCCCCGCCTATGTGTATAATCTCAACGAGATAAAGGACTTTGATAAGTTCGTTGAGGACAAGAAACGGAAGAACCCCAACTATCGGCGAATAGCAATCACCACCGTGAAGCATAAGTGTGTGGGTGTCATCAAGTCTGTCTTCGCCTATGCCTATGATAATGGGTATATCGCCATCAATCCCGCCGACAGCATCACGGTCTTGGAACGCAAGCAGACCTCATCCTCTTCCAAGCGTCTTCCCTTCTCCGACAATGAATTGTCAGCCATCTTCTCTTCGTCCTTCTATGCCTCAAAGGAGAAGTATCGTGGTCTGATGAAGGAAGACCGAAGGGACTATCAATTACTCGTCCTTATGGGGCTTCTGACGGGCGCAAGACTACAAGAGATAGCGAGACTGGAATTGTCCGATATCGGGCAGGAGAATGGCATCTACTACGCTTATATCCACGGTGAGGAAGGAACTTCTCGTTCCGTGAAGACTGCATCGTCCGTGAGGCGTATCCCTCTCCATTCAAAATTGTTGGAGTTTGGGTTCGCTGAATACATCCAACGCTTGAAGGCAAAGGGTAGGCGTTATCTCTTCCCTACGCTCTTTGACCGCAAGGAAATACGAGGTAATGTGGGACATTACTTCTCTAAGTGGTTCGCTCGTTTCCTCAATCGTCTTCTGATTACTGATGCCTCCAAATGCTTCCACTCGTTCCGCCATACCTTGAAGCGGAAAATGAGGAATGCTGGTATCCCTCCACAAATCTACGATGCCTATCAAGGTCACAGCACGAAGGATGTATCCTCGTCCTATGGGCGTGACGAGTTCAATATGGGTTACTCGCTGGAAGTCTTGTCGGAATACCTTGAAAGGATAAAGTTTGATAAGATAAACTTTGCTCCGTTTAGTCTTTTGGAATAACTGTGAAGTCTCTTTGAGGAAGCGGAGTATTGTTGCGAAGGGAATGACGAAGGTCGTTGAAGTAGGTCTCCATCTCATACGAGTGGAGGAAGGATAGTCTCTTCGCTTCTCTGGCATCCTTCGTGCGGAGTGAGTAGAGTATTTGGGGCTTGCCTACGGTGGGTATCAAGTCCTTCGGCACGCGGAAGCGCATATAGTAGATGCCGG
>JAFQAR010000089.1 GCA_017399905.1 Bacteroidales bacterium | reverse complement strand
GCAGATATGCTCACTCCTCGTAGCCTTGTTAACTGGGCGAAGCAGACGAGAATTCTCGGTGGAGATGCAATCGAAGCTGCAGAATATAACCTGCTGGGTGCTTTGTGTGCAACCGAGGAATATAAGAGCAACGTGCTGAACACAATCATCCGTCCTCGTCTGGGAAGGAGGTAGGATCATGGCTGTAGCAAGCTTGTTCGACCCCTTTACCGGCAAGGAACAGATCGATGAAAAACAAAAGCTGATGTTCCTCATAAGCCCTGCATACTGCAATCTTTTGAGGAAGATGGTTGTGGGATTAACGGCGGATCATAAGCTGATGGTTTATCTGCTTCCGCCCGAAAGTCCTGACCTGGCTTTTACCGATGGTTCGCACATCATGATCAATACGCTTCATCAGCTCTTTATAGCTCAGCCTGTAGGAGATGTGACAAAGTATTGTTTGGCTCTTGCCGTGCATGAATCCTTGCACCCGATCTACAGTTGTTTTGAGTGCATCGAAGATGCGGCGCGGAAGAAAGCCGGAGATACGGATAACGTGATTCAAATTCGACGTGAGCTCTTCAACATTCTTGAAGATGCTCGCATCGAGCGAATCGGTGCTTTTAAGTTTCCCGGAGTTGCTTATGCGGTGGAGGCCCTGAACGAATTCCTTTTCGGTCTTCCTAAGGACTTCACCCAAAGCAAGGATATTGAGATCATGATGCAGTGGATCCTGGATTTCGTTTCGGTGGATAAAACACGCGGGGAGCTGAAGGACGACCTAAAAAAGTTGTGGACGAAAATTGAGCCACTTGCTTTGAAGGCAAAGTATTCAGACACCTGCAGTGGATGCTATTTCTACACGAAAAAGATCCTTAAGCTGCTGAAGCCGCTGATTCCCGAAACCGATCCTATCGAACAGCAGAGACAGAAGGCGCAGAACCGTCAGGGCAATGCGAAGGATGTCGATGCAAAGACCGGACAACAGCCTCCTCAGGGCGGCGCAACCGGAAATGGACCTTCACGCGGAGCACAGAGCAATCAGCCCGGAAACGGTCAGAATGCAAATAATGGTCAGTCCGGTCAAGGACAGGCCAATATCTCCGGACAGGGACAAGGTCAGGGAGCTGGACAAGGCGGTGCAGATGCACTGTCTCAGATGCTTGCCAATGCCCTTACTGCTTCGTTCAACGAGCATCAAAAGGACATGGCAGCAGCTGCACAGGATAAACAGACAACAAAAGGTATCAGCGGAGATTCTTCCTCTGAGTATAGTGTAGTTCCTTGTCAGGGAGATTTCTCAACGTTTGATGAGTATACGAGGATCAAGACAGACGTCGCTCCCGTAATCAACAAGCTGAGAACCGGACTTAAGAACATCATCAACTACAACGTGGATGAGATCAGCAGATATCTTCATGCAGGCCGAATCGACTCAAAGAGTCTCAGCCGTATGCCTTCAGGGGCAATATGCGCCAAGCGAATTGAGAAGAATGACGAAGCGGATCTCAATATCACAGTTCTTGTGGACCTTTCAGGTTCGATGAACGGGTATCCCATTGAGAACGCAATGAAGGCTTGCGTTGTTCTGCAAGAGGTGTGCAATTCCTTGAAGATCCCAATTACTGTTTTGGGATTCAAGAGTGGAAGACAGAAGGTGCAGATCTTGCATTTTTCCAATCGATTGCTGAAGGGCAGATATGCTCATACGGGAATCGTGAAGATGGATGCAGGCGGCGGAACTCCGCTTTACAATGCACTGCTTTATCTTCCGAGACTTTTGAAGAAGCAGTCTGAAGAGGACAAGCTTCTCATTGTGATCACAGACGGTGCTCCCGATACCGGTCCGGAGCCTTGCAAGATCGAAGTTACAAAGCTCGGTCGCTACGCAAAGGTCTACGGAATGGCGATCGGTGGCGGACGTGATGCACTTGCCAATATCTTTGGCTCAAAATATATCGGTATCGACTCTTTGGACAGACTCCCGGGTGAGCTCTGCAAGGTGATCGAAAAGAACATTATCAGGAGGTAATTTTAT
>JAFQAR010000088.1 GCA_017399905.1 Bacteroidales bacterium | reverse complement strand
CTAAAGACGGCAGAAGGTATGTCGAACATGCCCCGTTCTCGCGCTACCTTTTCCATGACGCAAATGGAATTGGCGGCATCCTCTACAGGACTAAAGAGATCATAAAGGCCCGCTACAGCGCCAAGTTCATCAAGGAATGGAACGAGTTTGGCGGTGCGTGGTGGCACATGTCCAGCACTTATGACCTCGAAGACATCTACAGCATCATGGCCTATCAGGCGTAAAGGAGAAAAACTATGGCTCTCACCCTGCATAAACCCTCGGTCGAAGTGCTGAACGCTCTGAAAGCCGAAGCCATGAACAACGGCAAGGTGAAACCTGCTGAGTGGCGCAAGAAAATGGCAGAAGGCATCTACTCGATCCTTTCCGTTCGTCCCCTCCAGTATCGCTCCTATGGCCCCTATTGGTGGCTGGTAAAGAAGGAGCTTATTGCACAGGACATTATCCTGTTCGGTGAAACGGTGGACGCTGAATGGTTCGAGAATATGGACTATGGCGATCCCGTACTCAATCTTCTTGCCGCGTGGGCATACGCGGACTGGTCTGTGGACAACGGCCTTATCTTCTCGAATCAGCACACGGTCACGCAGATCGTGAATGATGAGGAAGTGGAAAACATCGAATACATCCTTATGGATGATGAAGTCGAAATCATGGCCGCCGGGATGCCTAGATGAAAAAGCGTAAGCAGAAAGAAGAAGGCTCCGTTACCGAACAGCGCTCGGTAACGAGCCTCGAACAGCTTTCCTCCGGCTGGGTGACTGTCGATCCACGGGAGGCCGTCATGGTCGGCCTCCCCGCCTCGGCATCCGCCTATTTTCCGGGTGGAGTGACCAATGGTGTGGTGTCCAATCAGGATACCATTTTGGGGCGTTCGACCTCCTCTGATAGTAAGAAGATCAGCAGTACACTGCCCGAAGAAAGAACGGCGCGGTATGCGGTTCTGCGGCTCATGGCACAGGATCCCACTATCGACTCAGCTATCAAGATGCACATTGCCAACGCCCTATCGGCGAACTCACAGACCGGCGAAAGCGTCTTTATTGAGGCCAAGGACGGTGTGGATAAACAGGAAGAGGAAATTGTTGCCAGCATACGCGCCACACTCACACCCTTTATCAAAAAGGACTTGAACGAATGGGCACGAAAAGCCGCAGTGTACGGTTCATGCTTCGCTCGTGTCTATGGAGCGCACGGTGTAGGCATATCTCACTTGCGCTGTGACTACTATACCCATCCGCGTTTCGTTCAGAAGTTCGAGAAAGGAGGGCGGTTGGCCGGGTTCACCACTACCTATCAGGGCACCAATACGGCTGGCAAACAGCTCCGCCTTCTCGCGCCATGGACGTTTGTCGGCTTTGAAATACCCGAATGGTGGGATGTGGAGTCTGTGGAGCCTATCAATGTGGGCGGCATCCCGGTTGACCTCTCTGTAGATGATCCCACCCTTGAGGGGCTTATCGAGTCTCAGGAATACGGAACCTCTCTGATTGCCACGTCCTACGGCCCTTGGCTCGACCTTCTGGATGCGATTTGCTCCATGAATATGAGCCGCCGCAATGCCGCACGATTGGAACGCATGATTGGTGTGAATACCGGTAAACTCGACCCTGAACGGGCCGCCCGCTACCTCGATATGATCGCTGAGCGCCTGACAAACGCCTCTGCCGACATCGAGAAGCAGTCTTGGCTCGAAGGTAACGTCCAGACGGTCGTAAATCATGTTATGCCGGTCTTTGGTGACAAGGGCGGCATACAGATAGACACTGTACAGGGAACGCCCGACATCAACGGACTGGAAGACGTGCTTTTCCATGTGAAGCGTCTTGGCTCTGCCGTTGGGGTTGATCCCTCGCTCCTCGGCTTCGGCGATATGCTTTCTGGCGGACTGGGAGACGGCGGCTTTTTCCGCGTGTCTGTTATGGCCGCTGTAAAGGCGGCTCTTCTGCGGCAGGCGATAAAGAACGGACTTGAACGGTTGTGCGATATTCACGTTGCCTACAAGTATGGCAAGGTGTTTGTCGGAGATTCGCGTCCGTGGAAGATTACCTTCAATTCCATTTCGACGGCTATTGAGAGAGAAGAGCAGGAGTCTCTCGAACAGCGCTCCAGTGTAGCCGGTGGCATTATTGCCGCAATAGGCACGATAGATCAGGAGTTTAGTCTCGCTGATCGCCGCGCCCTTATTCAGACGGTCTGGAAGATGCTCCGTCTCAATGAAGAAGCGTTTGAGAGCATTTTCCCTGCTGAAAAAGCCAACCAGAAAGACGCGCCCTCAGAAGAAGGGCTTGAATAAAAGGAGAAAGTGATATGGCAACGAATCGTATCCCCTGCACCTTCTCCCTGCTCACCGAAGGGAGAAAGTACACTGGACAGCACAGAAAATACCTGATCGAGAACGCCCGCGAGATATGCTACTCTCCGGCCACCCGCGAACGTATCAAACTGCGTGAAGCCCTCGGCTACTACGGTCATGGACGCAGGGTTCTCTGCAAGAAAATGAACCTTCAGGAAGTGGACGTTATCACCCTGCCGGACGGTACTCAGGCCATGGTCAGCAACGTACCTTCCAACGTGACTGTGAAATTCGATGTTGCTGAAGACGGAACTGTTACCCACGAACAGGAAATACTCGATACTGAGACCGGCAAGATCGTGTCCGGCCTTCACGCTTCCCGCGTGGGGGGCTTCTCTTGGGCCTGTCCCGGCGAAGACGGCGGGCACACAGCAACTACCCGACTCAAGGGCTTTTCCGGCTTCGACTATGTTCTCCAGCCCGGATTTGCCATGAATCGCGGCTACGTCCTCGAATCGGCGCAGGGCATACGGGATCAGGTGCTCGAAAGCGTGTCAGCCGTTGTCGGCGATGACGTGAGGGCGGAACAGCTCGTAGCTGGCTGGCAGTTCTCCTATCACAGCCGCATACATGATCTGGAAGATATGGTGTTTGAGTCTGAAAGCGAACTCATAGAGGTGCGCGAACAGTATCGCAATGTCCAGCGCGAACTTGTCGAGGCCGTGTCCCGCAAGAGCAGGGCGGAGGTTGAGCTTGAAAACTTCAAGCAGAACTTCAAGGGTGTACTCGAAAGTGTCCGTGAGAACTTCCCGTTCTTTATTCCCGAAGCGGTCATGCACGAGATGATGAATGGTGATCTCACCCGCGCCAAGGCAATCTTTGAAAGCGCATCGGAGTTCGACTTTACCTCGCTTCCTGTGAGAGAGGCG
>JAFQAR010000087.1 GCA_017399905.1 Bacteroidales bacterium | reverse complement strand
GAACTTCAGTGTCGTAAAATCCATTGTGGCTATGCTGTTTGTTGCTCACGGAACAGGACTCGTCACATTATTTGCAACAGATGCTGTCAAATACCGAACTCCTTTGTTCATACTCGGAATAGGTTTTATGTGTCTTATTTCCCTAATAATGCTTTCATATATATTCTTTATGTTGATGATTCATTCAAAAGATAGAAGTGTACATATATCATTTCATAGCCTATCAAATATAATGACTTTATTTGCAATTTTAATACCAGTGGCAACAATTTTATCCTCATTTCACTTTATATTTAAAATTATCACCTAAAATACTGGCGGAAACACTATGTGTAATATTATCAATAAAAAACAAATAGAAACAGCAATTAGCCATTTATTGTTTTTAGAATATGCCCATATACAAGTGAATAAAATAAGAGAGATGAATTTTGCTACAAAGATCATACTATCCTCCTAGTAATCAAACGCCCTATACTCTCCAGGCAGTTTGAGATCCTTCGTAACCATCACGTTGAAACGGTAGCCAGGGCGGATCTGAAGAGTCGGAGAGATGTTCAGATTCTTCTGAAGCATTTGAGCCATCGCATTACCCAGCGTCTGGCCAAGAGCTTCACTCAGGGCATCTCCTGCCCTTTGATTGTCGGAGTTGTCGTTATCGTTATCCTGACTCAGAGAAACACCAGCGATGACGCCAGAAAGCAGGATCGCGCTGCCGAAAATGCGGAAGTAGTGGTTATCGACCTTATCCTTGAATCCGGCATAGCCTGCCTGATCAGCTCCGGGCATAGCCTCAATATCGAGCGTCTTGCCATCAGGGAAAACCAGTCGTTGCCACGCCATCATTACGCGGTTCTGACCATAGGCCACGTCACTCGCATAGGAGCCAACAAGACGCGTTCCCTGCGGTATCAGCAGACTTCTACCAGTTGCGGAGTCATAGACATTCTGTGAGACCTGGGCCATGACCTGACCGGGCAAGTCGGAATTGATTCCGGAAATCATAATGGCCGGAATGACAAAGCCAGCCCTCACAAGGAACGGGGAAGCAGGCGTTTCAAGCTCGTTATTCAGCGTCCAGCGATTCTGTCTGTCGAACTGACCAAAATCTTTTCCCTTACTGCCGCCAAGCGCAAAGGAACTCCCGACTCCAACTCTGGAAGAAGTACCATCGGCAGGAAGACCAGATTTAATCCGGGCAAGTTTAGCTTGATAGACGGCAGTAGGATCTCCACTGGCCACTGCCTGCTGAAGTGCGGGATCTGCTTCGCTGGCATAGGCTGTCGCTCTGCGAGTCGCAGAAGGAATCGACTGTCCGGCCACAGAGAGACGAGCTTTTAAAGCCGCTTCCAGATGACGGGCTTTCTCGCCTCTGATGCGCTCCATTTCAGGAGACAGGCGGCGTGGAGCTACTTCTCGTCTGATGGCAACAGCAGGAGCTTCCGATTTCGGCGTGACTTCAGCCTTCTTCTCGACAACAGGTTCAGGCTTCGTCTTTGCGGCAGGAGTAAATCTGTTATGCGTCTGCTCCGTCAGCTCTTTGGCAAAAGCCATAGCAGGAGCGCTTTTTTCAGGAGTTTCCTGAGCCGCAGCTTTCACCTGCTGCTGTTCGGTTCTGTCGTAGGCTACATAGCCGATCACGACAGCAGTCGTGACGCCGATAGCCCCAAGAATGGCAAGAGGCGCACCCGTCAGGCGGCGACCGCCTCCAGACGGAATCGTTTCAGGAGAACGCAGATCCTCTTCCGTTTTCTTTTTCCAAATCGACTTCAGATCGGAGAACTTCATATGCCGCCTCTCTTGATCTCGACCTTTGTCTGCTTGCTGCCGACACCGGCTATCAGAACGCCATAGTCAAAGAGGGCATCAATGATGTACCGATCCCCCTGAAGGCGGTAGTTCACCATGAGTTCTTCACCGTCACGGATGGCAAGAAAAGTCGGTGCTTCCATCTGCTTCATGGAGTTCGGCATCTGAATGATGGTCTTCACACCATCGTTATAGACACGAAGAGGCTTCCAGGAGGCAGAACCGGAAATCGTATAGTTGAAGTCCAGCTCCTTCAGGTATTCTCCCGTTTCCGGAATCGTATTGGCCTGCTTTTCTTCCCGCTGAGTCTGGGTGACTGTCGTAAATCTTGCCTGCAATTCTTCAGGATAGATGAACGACACACGAGCCATGTACTGCGTCTGATGAGACTTAAGCTGGAAATGATATGTCCGGCGATCCGTGGCCACGATGAGAGAAGTTTCAAGTCCGGCATCCGTGGGCTTGATAATGATATGCTGGATTTCTCCTGCTCCCGATCCCGTTACGGCAGGTTCGATCAACCATCGAGCTGAGTCACCCGCATGGATGGAGTTCACTTTCTCTCCGGGCTGAAGCGCAATATCCGTAACCTGAAGAGCCGCGCACACGATGGAAGGCTGCATGGCTCCGTACAGGTACTTGATTTCACCATTGGAGCCAGGGACAGGACGCAGCTTAGAGCGGGAGGATTGCTGCCACTGCTGGGAGAGCTTCAAGGCGTGCTGTTCGGCAGGAGTAAGGATCGGGTTCGTCCCCAGATACAGAGACTCCAGAGAAGGCAGTTCCGGAAACGAGTTCTGAGCCGCAATCACACCAGAAGGAAAAACGATGCTGGCCATCATGGCCGGAAGGATAAATTTCTTGATCATCACTGAGTCCTGCAAATTCTGTTGAGATGTTTGGCTACACTGCGGACATACCGCCGTTGCCGTTCTGGAGTTGGGGAGTGATAAGCTCCCACAGCTTTCCATGAGAGACCATGTTGCCGGATGGAGTTGGCCAACACCCAGACTCCGATCAGCACGTTATTCCGTGGCTCCAGAGCTGTTTCTGGAGATATTTGAAACTTACGAAGCCACTGCGAATTGATCTGCATCAGGCCAACGTCATACGAGCGAACATCGTATTTTTTGATAATGCTCAGAGCCTCGTCCTTGCTGCTTGCCTGAAAGGTTTTTCCAGCCACGTTGACGGCCCAAGGATTTCCCCCAGACTCCTGAAGGGCGATCGCTTGTACCAGCGCCTTTGGAACTCCATACTTTTTGCACGGAGCATCAAAGACATCCGCCGAAGAGGCGGTACTTGCTTCGGCAAGAAGCAGGATTAGGGCCAGAACCAAACGCTTCATCACTTCCTCAAGGGGACGGAAAGACTGAACTGTTTGCCGTCAGATGCCTGAATGTGCCAGTAACCGATGGCAGTCTTTCCCGATTCAATGACATCGGTTTGATAGCCAAGAACGACAGAAGCGCGTTCTGCTATGGCTGAAACGGCATATCCGGCACGGCGGAGAGAATGTTCCAAGGTTGCCGCAAAAACTTCAGCCTGTTTTCCACCGTTTGGCATCACGCAAAGAACGGTGGAACCCGCTGGATAGACTTTGGAGATTTCGTCCGCTGCACGTTCTCCGAGAACAACTGCATAGGAAGGCAAACGACTGCTCAATCCATCTTCGGCCTTCATAGATGCCGGTTTGACCGCACATCCTGAGAGCATTCCGGCTAAAATGGTAAAGACTATGAGCCGTTTCATAAGGCCCCCATCTGCTTTGCCCAGTTGAAGTCACGGACATAAATTCCCAAAGGATTCTTTCTGATCTGATCTTCAGAAGTATCCGCAGTGGGAGGCACGGCATAGACAGTAACAAGCGCTCTCATTCTATCCCGACCTATCAGAGATCCCTGTCGGTCATGGATGATTTCAACCCAGTCCACCTGCCAGGTCTCGGCAGTCTGAGCTATGCAGGAGATGATTTCCGTAGTTACCGTGACCTTGGCAGCTCTTTGAAACGGCGTGGATTCCGGAGTCCCGTTCAACCAGGAGTTCATCTTCATCGTTGCAGCATCATTGGTGTTCAGATGGGCATAAACACGGAAGATAGCTTCCCTCTGAAGAGCCACGTCAGGAGTCACCATTCGAGCATCAGTAATCCAGGAGGCGAGAGTCGCATGAACAACACGCGAGTCCACCTTTCCAGCTCTGTCGGCTCGACTTACCGCTACTGCCTGCCCCAGCTTGTCCACCTGTACGACATAAGGAACGAACTTTGACTGCTGGGCTATATAAAGAGACCCAGCCACAGCACCCATAGCAATGATGAGACTGAGGATGCCCATCACCATCCAGCCGAAGCGAGAAGAGAGGAACATCTTCTCACGGTCATTCAGGAAGCGCCGCGCATTGAAAAAGGGGTTATCTTTCACGTCTTATTTCCTCATCAAGTTCAAGATGTTCCAATTTGTCCGTGGAAATGGCCACGCCTCGTTCTTCAAGCCATTTCGACTGCCACTCTGTCGGATAGCTTTTTTCGAGAGCCTTGATTTTCAAAACTGTGTCTCGATCGGAGACGCCCACAAAAGACAACGCCAAAGGCTGAATGGCCAAATCGAAAAGCCGGCTTCCGTTGGCACAAGTGAGGTAGTATTGCCTCTTCGGTATTGCCCCGGCGATGATGTTCACCTGATGAAGATTCAGTCCCATTTTCAAATAGACTTCCTTCACACCGTCATTCCGGGCGAAGGGATTGGGAAGGAAAATCTTGGTTGCGGTGGATTCGACTATGGCGTCAAAAATCTTCGTTCCAGAAGCATCGGAAAGTGACTGCGTAGCCATGATGACCGCTGCGTTCAGCTTTCTCAGAACTTTCAGCCATTCCTTGATTTTTTCGCAGAAAACAGGATGAGAAAGAGCGACCCAGGCTTCATCAATGATGATGAAAGCAGGCTGACCTTTCAGAGAGCGTTCGATTCGGCGGAACAGGTACATCAGAACAGGCAAGAGCCACTTCTCGCCAAGGTTCATCAGGGCTTCAATTTCAAAAGTCGTCAGATAGCCGCCGAGATCCAATCCGTCCGTTTCGGCATCGAGCAGATTGCCCATCGAACCGGCCACGGTATATGCCTGAAGTGTCGTTCGGATCATGGAGTTCTGCACAAGGCCAACGAAGTCCGTGAGAGTACGGCCTCCATTCTCGTGCATATCTTCCAATACTCTAAGAATTTCGTTTCTGAGTCCGGGACTCAGCTCCTGACCGTTCAGAACAAGGATGTCTTCGATCCAGTTCTGAGCCCATGCCCTGTCCGCAGGAGTTTCAAGGAACTGAAGAGGTGCAAAGGAGAGCTTGGAATCGTCTCCGGCCACCTCAAAATGCTGACCGTCCATGCCTTTCGTAAGAGGATAAAGCGACAAGCCTTTGTCGAACGCAAAGATCGTTGCGCCTTTGTATCGAGGCATCTGCATGATGAGCTGCCCAAGCAGCGTGGACTTGCCGGAACCGGTCGGGCCAATGATAAGCGTATGGCCGAGATCGTTGACGTGCAGATTCAGGCGGAACGGACTGTTACCTGTCGTCACGCAGTACATGAGAGCCGGAGAATTCGGAGGGTACATCTTGTTCGGACACATGGATGCCCCCGTCCAAATCGTACTGGCCGGGATAAAATCGGCCAGATTCATAGTATTAATGATAGGACGGCGGACGTTTTCAACTCCATGCCCAGGCAAAGAGCCGAAGAAGGCGTCCATGGTGTTGACCGTTTCAATACGGCTGCTGAAGCCGAGATTTCGGATCTGCTTGTCGAGCTTCAAAGCGTTCCGTTCCAGAACGTCCATCTGCGGATCCATAAGAACGATAACGCTGGTGTAATAACCGGCAGCGACCTGATTCGACTTGACTTCAGAAATCGCAGTCTCAGCGTCTTCCGTCATCATCACGGCATCAGTATCGACCGGGCCGTTCAAATGGAAAATCTGATCAATGATTCCCCGCTGTTTCTGGCGCCACTTTCTCCGATACTTTTCGATATGGCTCTCTGCGGTATAGGAATCCAAAGCTATCCAACGGCTTGACCAGCGATACTGGACGTTGAGATCAGCCAGTGCCGAAAGGATCCCAGGATAGGACTCCGAGGGAAAACCTTCGATAGCAACGACTTCAATAAAATTGTCGCCTATCTTGGGAATGATCCCACCGTAGAACTCCTGACCGCCGAGAACTGCGTCCAGATATACGGGGCAGGCGGGAAGACTGACAGGATGCCTCTTGCCGGTTATACAGAACTGGAGATGAGACAGGAAATTGTCGTAATACTGAAGAGAACCGTCTTCGTTCTGAACCGTGAAGCTTTTGAGACGCGACAGCTTGAAAACAGCCGAAAGACGAGATTCAAGATGAGTCAGATCTTTCTTGAACCCTTCAAGAAGTTTCTGCCCGCGCACAGAAGCCGTGATTTTTTCACCCTGATCCTCGTACATGAGTTCGACAAATTTTGTCTGGGCCAGCAGAGGGGGAAGGAACGTCATCGAGAGAACGAAATACCCTTCGTAAAGATCTCCCTGTTTTTCAAAGAAGCGTCTGCGCTCCTCATCAGCCAGTGCAGGAAGCCAATGAGGGAAGCGGGACTGCCCCTTCTGGATATAGCGCTCGGAAGGCTGACGCACGGCATCAATATGAAACATCCAGCCGTCTCCGAACTCTCGAAGGATGTTGTTCAGCAGAGTGCTGTCGTTGACCAGTTCATCATCCGAGCTGCTTTCCTGGTCTCTGGCTGAATACATCCAAGCGGCCATGAACGCGCCGTTTTTGCAAAGCAGGATGCCGTCCTCAATCATAGAGGAATACACCAGCAAATCGGCAAGCCCAGCTCTGGTATCCGCCTTTCTGGCCTTTTTATTTCTGCATATAGCAAAAATCAGCATAAGCACCAGAACGAGAAAACAAACGGCTATCCCGCCAAGCATGAAAGGAACGGACAGTTCCATAAGGACTCCTATTTATATTCTCGTGAGCTGGTACAGAAGGGAGTGGAACGAGCCGGAGCGTATTCGGGATACTTCCGGTATCGCAAAAAGACATGACGCATCTGGGGATCCGCTTTGGCCATGAGGCGCAGCATGAACAGCGCTCCAAACCAAAGCGAGATCCCGAAGATCGTCGCCACCCATTTCTGGGCAGAAAAGATAAGGGCGCAGGCTATGAGACCGGACATCATCACCAGTTCTCGGTCGCCACCAAGAAAAAGATTGTCGCGGGACAAAGAGCGATGAATCACCACAGTCCGAAGAGCCATTGAGAAACCCCTTTATTCTACGTCCACGAGTTCCACGGGAATGACAGCGCCCTTGCCGAAGAACGTACTCATAATGTTGTTTGCACCGATGATCAGAGCCATCACCAGAACGAGGAAGATCAGAGAACGGAAAAAGCCGTTCAGATCACCACCGAAAATCAGCGCACCACCGGCAACGACAATGCCGATAAGAGACAGGGAAAAGGCCACAGGGCCGGTAACAGAACTTCTGAGGCTTTCCAGCCAGGACTCATAGGGCAGATCGCCGCCCGTACCGACCGAAGCCAGGGCATCCGTTGCCGTACCTATAAGCAAGGCTGCCGCCAGAAGCGCAAAGGTGAACATCCAAGTTTTCATCCAACTCTCCTCAATCAGCCCACGGGCTTCAGATCGTACTCGCCGGAGTGATGATCGTAGCCACGCACTTCGAGCAGTTCTTTGACCTTTCGGCCCTGCGGGGTTTTAGTGATGAACACGATCAGATGAACGGCTTCACCGATCACCTCTTCGATCGCTTTAGGGGCATAAGGGTTGCGAGACACAAGTCCGCGAACACGAGAAAGAGCCAGACGTGCAGAGTTTGCGTGAAGCGTTGCTGCCCCGCCTTCGTGGCCAGTGTTCCAGGCATCAAGCATATCGAGCGCGGCGTGGTCTCGAACTTCGCCAACAAGAATCCGATCCGGACGGAAGCGGAGAGCCTGCTTCAAGCAGTCCGTCATGGAAACTGTTGACGTGGTGTGAAAAAGCACAGCGTTGGGAGCCTTGCACTGAATTTCGCCGGTATCTTCGATGACAAAGAATCTCTGATTCGAGTCCTGACGAACCATTTCCGCGATAAGGCCGTTGAGCAGTGTCGTTTTGCCACTGCCAGTGCCGCCAACGACCAGGATATTGCGCCGCCGTCCTATGGCGTCACACAAAAAATCATACTGGCTGGAAGACAGCGTTCCGGCTTCCACATAGTCACTGAGCAGAAACACCCGACTGGCCTTCTTGCGTATCGCAAAGCAAGGAGCGGAAACCACGGGAGGGAACACACCGGAGAATCGAGAGCCATCAAGAAGCAGTTCGCCGTCCACCTGGGGAGATTCACGAGTCAGCTCTTTGTCCAGGCATGAAGTTACCTGCCGCATGAATGTTTCTGCTTTGGAAGGCGTCATCGTGCCAATGACCTGCATGGGTTCACCGAAGCGTTCACACCAGAGCTTGCCATCGTGGTTCAGCATGATTTCGCAGGTATTCGGATCAGAGAGCGCGGCCAGCAGATCAGGGCCAGCGTATCGGCGCAGAGATTCCAGATTGCGAGAAAGCGTAAGGTTATCCATCGTGCTGCTCATACGGCGGCCCTCATGGCGGAAAGTCTTCTCATCTCGGTATAAAGCGCCCCATTGCCGAACTTGGCTCCGTCTTGGGCGGTCAGCGTGATTCCCTTTCGATGCAGATCACGCCAAAAAGCACCGATGACGCCCTTCTCGGCAGGAGAAAGGTTACGGGCTATAGACGATACGAACGAGGTGATCCCCTGAGTTTCTTCAGGAGTTTCTTTGATTTCAGGAGCTTTCATCGTGAGTTCAGGCTGCTGAACCGATGCCGAAACAGCAGGAACAGCCTTGGGAGCCGACTTGTACTCAACGTAGTCCCCATCGAGCCAGCGTTCTCCCTGGAGAAAATATTCCAGCGAAGGAATATAGCGAATTTCCTTACCAGCCCAGGACGTGTTCATCTTGAACGAGATGCAGTCGAGCAGGCAGTCGATGGACGGAAGCACTCGCTTCATTTTGAAAAACGTGGACTTCGCCAGTCCAAAGGCTTCCTTCTTCGGGTAAGCAGCCCAAAGCTTTTCAAAAGTTCTCATAAGAGAAGATTCTCCCCCCACCCCGCAGGCAGCGGAGGTGCCGCGTAGCGGCCTATGTGTGGTGACAGGCGGAGTGGTGGATGCGGCAGAGTTGAGCAGCCTCTTTTCACCTTCAAACCCATGAGGGGGTAAGGGGGAGAAATGTGTTTTAATATCTTTATAAATTTGTCTGTCTGTGGGGCAGACTTCTCGACAAGGCTCTCTGTCTGTGTGGCAGAGTTCTATGCCAGTTCTCTGAGCAGGCTGAGATGGCTTGGAGTCGGTCTGTCTATCGCAGAGCTTCGTGGAAGAAGACGGGCGCTGGGGATAGTAGCGCAAGGAAGAGGCGTACTTCGCCTTATTCTGCTTTTCCTGCTTCAAAAGGCCGAGTTCTTCCAGACGGCGAATGCTGCGAATGACAGTACGAACGCTGCACCCTATGAGTTGGGCAAGCGTTTCGTGGGAGGGCCAGCAAAAGCCCTTCCTTCCGGATAAGCTGTCGATCATGCAGTAGGTCATCTTTTCGTAGCAGTTCAGACTGGAGTTGTTCGCTATGTGAGCAGGGATGATGGAACGAAACACAGGCTTGCCGGAGCTGCTGGGCTTGCCGGACTTGGTGCCTTTTTTCTTGGAGCTTTTCTTCTTGCTCATGGTTTTCTCTAGTTATGTTTGCTCCAGAAAAAAGTGTGCAGAATAAGACCCTTAGTGTTGACACCGGATTGCACTTGGGGTATATTTTTCTCATCTCTAGTTATGGAGATGAGAAATCGTCTCCCCCGAAGCCCTCATACTGCAATATGAGGGCTTTACTTTTTTCTGAAGGCGTTACGCTATGTCATTGCATCTGCCTGTGGTTTGGGCGGTGTTTGGCTGCTCGTCAGGCCGGAGCCACCACGCTCCGACTACGCCCGAAGGCGTTTCGCTTTGGGAGTTTGTCTATGATTTACGAAGTTTTTCTTGATACTGGAGAATCAGTATTCCTTTCAGGGAAGGATACTGAAACAACCTGCGTCCTTGTCATTGAGATGAAAAAATTCTGGGAGCTATGGCTTCCTTCTCAAAGAGACGAAAGGCTTCCGTCACACTGGTTTCTTCCTAAGTACAATAAAGTCAGTGAGGCTTTTTCTATAAGTCATATGTTTCCTGTTCCTGTACCTACTGTTGGTGATCCTGTGATGCGAGATGGAAGATTGACAGTTTCAATGGTTGATGGGGCAACTCGTATTCAATGGCTTTACGATCATGGAGTGACATCATTTCCAATAGAGGTGACAACTCGATTCAAGGATAGCTTTTTAGCAAGCTCCGAAGAAAAATCCATGTAGGCTCCTTCAAT
>JAFQAR010000086.1 GCA_017399905.1 Bacteroidales bacterium | reverse complement strand
GTCCTCGTCGATAAGGAGTACCTTGTCGAACTCGACTGCAGCACCCTTCTCAGCCGCGAGGCGGTTGACGAAGATTTCCATACCAGCCTCAACTTTAAACTGCTGGCCTGCAATGTCTACGATTGCGTACATAGAAAACTTAAATATTAAAAGTTTTAGACAGCAAGCGGCTGCTCATGCAGCTCTTTATCATTGGCTTGACAATCTGTAATTATCTTCCTTATTATATTACTGCTCGTCCTGAAGCTGCATCTGCTGAACGTAGATAGCCTTCTGCATCTGCATTCTCTTCTTCACTGACGGCTTTACGAAGTTCTTTCTTGCGCGAAGCTCACGGATAGCACCTGTCTTCTCGAATTTTCTCTTGAACTTCTTAAGAGCCTTCTCAATGCTCTCACCATCCTTTACTGGAACTATAATCATATCTGAATCACCTCCTTTTCATTATAGGGCTGCAAAGATACGCATAAAAATCAAAATTCCAACAGTACCTTTTCTATTTTATCACATTTTTGAAGATATCCATTCCTTTGGTAGCCACCTCCTTGATATGGGTGATACGCCCGTCACGTACAGGAACATCCTTCGGGTCTATTATATATATAGGAACCGACATACGGGCATATCTGTACAGGCCGGCCGCAGGATATACCTGAAGGGACGTCCCTACGATCAGAAGGATGTCGGCAGCCTCCACAGCGTCAATGGCAGAGTCTATCTTGGGAACAGCTTCACCGAACCAGACGATATGAGGTCTGAGCTGAGCCCCGTTAGGAGCCAGGTCCCCCAGATGGATATCCTCGGCTCCGATGTCGAACACCGTCTCCTCCGAATATCCGTCACGGTCACAGCAGCAGTTCTCAGGACGCACCTTTGTAAGTTCACCATGAAGATGGATAACTTTTGTGCTTCCCGCCCTTTCATGCAGATTGTCGACATTCTGGGTGACGACCGTAACCTCATATTCATCTTCAAGCGAAGCTATGGCATAGTGCGCCGGATTCGGGCGTACGTCCTTCAGCTGTCTCCTGCGTGCATTATAGAAATCCAGGACCAGGGACGGATTGCGATACCATCCCTCTATGGACGCGACGTCCTCCACATTGTGATTTTCCCACAGGCCGTCACTGTCTCTGAATGTACTGATGCCGCTTTCAGCGCTTACTCCCGCACCTGTCAGGACCGTTATCTTCCTTTTTGCCATATCTACTCCATTTCAAAATAATACTTCCTCACCCAATATTCGAAAAGCGGGTCTATGACCACCGGCTCGTCCTTCTCATTGAAGGTGATTATCTCCTTCTTCTTCAAGGCATCCTTCACCCTGCGCACATTCGCCGAAGAATTGAGCCTGTAACGCTCGATCACATCAGAGGCGCTGAACTTGACGACACCGTCGAGCACAGCCCTCAGGAGACTGAGCTGATGATCCGTCAGGTCATTTACCAGGACATTGAATCTCGGTTCGTGTACCGACAATATGGCGTTGAGCGCATCCACGAGAATAGCCTCATTGATGAAACCCTTTGACATCGAGTCACACACTGAGAAGAACTGATTGAGATACCACATCTGCGACCTGAAAAGCCGGCACGCACCAAGGGCCATATCCCTTTCTATCACTTTTCCGCTCGCACGGAATCCGCGTACGATATGCTCTATGGCATCACGGTCATCTATCTGAGGCAACGGGAGGTGGTTCACCTGACGGTAGAAATACCTCTTTTCCTCAAAGATGAGCTTCATGGCATTGACCATCGAACCGGAGAACACAAATGCAGACTTCACCTGTGCAAAGCGGTCGCGTTCCTGAAAGACACGTTCCCACACATTGAAGATGGCCTCATGGCCGTCCGCCATCATGATATTCTGGAAATCCTTGACAATCACATAGAAAGGCAAGCCTTTCTCTTCGGCGATACGCTGAGGGAGCATGAACATGGAGTGCATATCAGCCTCATCCGCATCCCAATTCATGCACACGATATCTCCTTTCGAAGCGAACTGAGCCGCATCGAAGACAAAGTGCGTATCAGCGAGATGCCTTGAGATCACATCTGCATAGTCGGACGGGACAGAATATGCGGACCTTATCACTCCTGCACCGAATTTCTTCAGGAAATCGCGTACTGTCCTGACATTGAACACGTCCACATAAGCCACCATGAACGGCTTGCCTGAAGCCCTCATGTTGAAGAGGGTCTGCTGTACGAGAGACATCTTTCCCTCTTTCGGAGCCTCGTAAAGGCATACGTTCTCCCCTGCCTCAAGCAGATTGGCCAGAACCGTACACTCCGTCTTCCTTCCCACGAAATTCTTTCCCGTTACGGGATTATCATATACAAAAGGTGTATCCATATCTCAATTTTACTCAGGTGCAAAAATAACATTAATATTGTTTTTATGGAAGAAAACGGAGAACAAAAATGTTATGTCGATTATTTGATTATATTTGTAGGTTAATACACTTTTATATTCCGCAGGATAACATTATGGATAAAAAGAACTATAAAGGCATATTGTCAGGTCTGGGAAAGACAGCGGCATGGATCATCGGCATATGGCTGGCGCTGATGGTCGTCTTGCAGGTAATCCTGTCGCCAGGGGTCATGACGCGCATAATAAACGATGTAGCTGCGGAATTCATTGACGGAGACATATCCTTCGGCAAAGCCTCCGCATCCGTCTTCAAGCGTTTCCCTAAAGTCACGCTTTCAATTGAGGACTTCTCGATAACCTACCCTGCAGAACGTTTCGACTCCCTGGAAAGAGCCGGCGCACAAGGCCATCTGCTGCATCACGGATGTGGAGAGACAGCCGACACCCTGGCATCGTTTGACGAATTCTCGGCAAGCCTGAGCCTGCTTCCATTGCTTAAAGGAACAATACGCATCCCTCATGTCAATCTGGTGAAGCCTCGCATTTTCGCACATTCATATGACGAAGAGAACGCAAACTGGAACCTGTTCGTCACAGGAGGGGAAGATGAAGAAAAAGACGAAAAGTCATCGCTCCCTGACATCGTGCTCGGAAACATAAAGTTCACAGAACATCCGCATATCGTCTATACAGACAGCAAGGATACGGTTTTTGCGATGATCGACCTGCACAGATTCACATTCAACGGAAAGATCAACACCGGCAGATCGTCGCGCACCAGACTCGGAATCATGATGGACAGTCTGTTCGTTGCCGGAAGAGCAGGCTCCGACACATTGGCTGCAGGGATAGACAGGCTCCACATCCATGAGCATCACAAGCACATGGACCTCCATGCCCAGGCCAAGGCGATGCTTGCCACTCAGGCTTTCGGAAGGATGGTCATACCTATGGACATACGCGGAACCGTATCATTCCCGAAAGATTCAGTCACGGCTGTTTCCGTAAGGAACCTCAAGGCAGACATCGCTACAATGCCTATCCTTGCAGATGCCGACATAAGGCTTCACAAGGGAAGGACAGGTATCAAGGGAAACATCCGTATCGACAGCTGCAGGATACAGGACCTGCTGGACGGATATGTAAAGAATTTCATACCGGAGGTCAGAAAGGTCAAGACTGACGCCAGAATATGCCTGAACGCAGATATTGACGGCTATTATGATCATGCTGACGGCAGACTTCCGGAAACGGCCATCCGTCTCAGCCTTTCCGAATCTGAACTGAAGCACAAGGACTTCCCTCACGAGATAAGGCTCGGCATGGAAGCAGAAGCGGAAGCCACGGAGGACGGAACGGTGAACGCACGTCTATCGAAGATGCATGTGAACACTTTCGGCCTGAGCATGGCAGCAAAAGGAGGTGCTCAGGACCTGCTGGGCGAAGATCCGCTCCTCGACCTGGACGGAAGTATCCGCGCATCATTCGACTCTCTTCAGACATTCATTCCTGACACCATGGGTCTGACTGCAGGGGGAAGGCTTGCGGCACATATCAAGGGAAACGCACGGATATCCCATCTTGACATGTACAATTTCTCCAAGGCTGACCTTTCAGGAGAAGTAACCGGAAGCAAGATCACTCTTGAGATGCCTGAAGACACAATATCGGTCGACATAGACAGCATAGGACTTCATCTCGGACCGGAAAACATCACCTCAAGGAGAGACCCGTCCAGGACATTCAGGCTTCTTGCCTTGACAGGCCACATCAGCAATGCTGACGTAAAGATGGGCAGCTCGATGGCGGCAAAGGGCAAAGGGCTGTCATTCTCCGCAAAGAACTCTGTCCCTGAGGAAGGGGCCGATTCCGCCGACATACGCCATCTGGGAGGAAGGATTTCTGCAGGAATGTTGACTTTGACCGACTCCGAGGGCACCAGCATAAGTCTTGACGAAACATCGAACGGATTTCAGATAATGCCGAAGAGAGGGCAGCCTAAGGTACCGGTGCTCTCATTGACAAGCCGCAACAAGAGGATCACCTTGGCCACCCCTGTCAACCGAGCCATCCTCACCGATTCGGAGATCTCCGCTTCAGCAGCAATGAATACCGTGGAGCGCAAGGCCCGCAGACAGGCGTATATGGATTCCCTGTCGAAGGTCTATCCGGATGTACCTAAAGACTCCCTCTTCCGTCATATGATGTCCAAGAGGGCACAGAGAGAGGTTCCTGAATGGATGCAGGATGAAGATTTCAGGAAGAAGGACATCAACATAAAGCTTGACGAGACCATGGCCAGATATTTCAGGGAATGGGATCTGAACGGAAAGATAAACATACGTACCGGTATCGTGATGACACCTTACTTCCCGCTCAGAAACATCCTGAAAGGCTTCGAATGTAGTTTCAACAACAACGAGATAAAGATAGACAGCGTCGGTTTCAAGGCCGGAAAGTCAGGACTTGCGGCAAAAGGGGCCTTGACCGGCCTGAGGCGTGCAGTACTGGGACGCGGAACGCTCAAGCTTGATGCCGGCATAACTTCATCCGGCATGGATGCCAACGAACTTCTCAGGGCATACAGGTCCGGAATGGCGTTCGACCCGGAAGCATCAAAGGACAAGCTGGAATCGGCCACAAACTCCGACTTCTTCCAGATGGTCACAACAGACACAACAAGCGTTTCGGAAGAGGCAGCCCTGATCGTCATACCATCGAATCTCAATGCCGACATCCGCCTTGACCTGGCCGACATCACATATTCGGACCTGGCCGTAAGCAAGGTGGAAGCAGACGTAGTGATGAAGGAACGATGTGTCCAGATCACCAACACATCAGCAAGGACAAACATGGGCAACATGTACTTCGACGGATTCTACTCGACGAAGACAAAGAAGGACATCAAGACAGGTTTCAGCCTCAACCTTGAAGACATCACCGCAGAGAAGGTAATAGACCTGATGCCAGCTATTGATACGATCATACCTCTTCTGAAGTCGTTCAAGGGCCTGCTGAACTGCGAAATGGCGGCTACGGCACAGATCGACACCAATATGAACATCATGATGCCGACCATCAACGGAGTCATGAGGATAGGCGGAGAAGACCTTTCCATCAGCGACAACGAAATGTTCCGTACACTCGCCAGAAAGCTGATGTTCAAGAACAAGAAGGAAGGACGCATAGACAAGATGACGGTAGAGGGTGTCATAAAGGACAACACGATGGAGATATTCCCGTTTGTACTCAAGGTAGACAGATACACTCTTGCGATGAGCGGCCTTCAGAACCTCGACATGTCATTCAAGTATCATGTGTCCGTATTGCGTTCTCCTTTCCTGTTCAGACTCGGCATCGACCTGTCTGGAAAGGACTTCGACAATATGAAGTTCAGAATCGGAAAGGCGAAATACAAGAGCACCAGAGTCCCTGTATTCTCGAAAGTCATAGACGAGACGAAGATAAATCTTCTCGGAGCCATAAAGGGCATATTTGAAAAGGGCGTAGATGTCGCCGTGAAGGAAAACGAGAAACAGGAGGCCATCGAAAAGCTCAAGTCCGAAATCGGATATGTCAATGCGGTAGACCAGGAGCTCGAAGCATTGTCGGAGGCCGAACAGAAGGAAATGGAGGAGGCGGAGGCCAAGGAGGCCGAGGCTCAGGCGGCGGAAGAAAGCCTGCAGGCAACACTCCAGGAAATCAGGGACAAGATGACAGAGGAAATCAATTCAATGAATCTGGACAACAACGAATAAAGCAACGCATATGAACAGTCAGGAATATATAGAAGTGGCGGTGAAGATCACCCCATACACAGAAGAAAACGCAGAAATCGTCACAGCGGAAATAAGCGAGCTTCCGTTCGAATCTTTCAGCAGCGAAGACCCGTTCCTCAAATGCTACATACAGAAGGACATGTACGACGCACAGGCTCTGAAGGTAGTTCTCAGCGGTCTTGACGGACTGGGATTCTCGATTGAACACACAGCGACACTTGTACCTCCTGTAAACTGGAATGCGGTGTGGGAAAGCCAGTTTCCTCCTATCGTAGTGGACAACACATGCACGATCAAGGCTTCGTTCCATGAAGGATTGAAAAAGACAAGATTCAACATCACCATAGACCCGAAGATGGCCTTCGGCACCGGACACCACCAGACGACATACATGATGTGCCGCGCTCTGCTCCGCAACGAGGAATCAGTCAGAGACAAGGTTGTACTTGACATGGGATGCGGCACGGCAGTGCTTGCCATCCTTGCGGCGAAGATGAAGGCAAGAAAGGTATACGGAATCGACATTGACGCGATTGCAGCGATATCAGCATATGACAATGCCCGCCTGAACAAGGTAGGAACAAGAATAGAGACATACTGCGGAGATGCTTCACTGCTGCAGAGGAACACATATGATGTGATCCTTGCGAACATCAACAGGAACATCCTGCTTCAGGACATTCCGACCTATGCCCTCTCCCTTCACAAGGATGGCCTTCTGTTCGTCAGCGGATTCTATGTTGAAGACATGCCGATGCTTATAGGAATGGCCCAGAACTCAGGTCTTGAGTACGTGAGCCATGACTCCATCGACAACTGGTGCTGCATAAAGTTCAGGAAATAGGGAAAGCCCATCCTATCGGCAAAGGTTCCATCCTTCAAGATGTATTTCAGCATCCTCCACATCTTCCGGCAGGCGGCACAAGATCACCTTGGTCTGTCCCGGACAAAGTGAAAGGAAGTTATCGGACCATATTACAGCAGGAATAAGTTCTCCATCCCGATCCTTGGCCTTAAGGATATTCTGATAGGAGATCTTGTCCGTTCTGTTGAAAAGAGTCACCTTGAATCCTCCAGACATCCTCTCCACATCCATTTCCAACGATACGGAAGGAAGTTCGGAGACAAAGGTCATATCGGCAGATCTGCGGACCGGGGTAACGCACCAGTCGGCATTATCCCAGTCATATCCGTTTCCTTCCGCAGGAATGCAATAGAAGTTATCTGCAACTGCATCTCCATTTTCATCCAGAAGTTCGAGATAGATGAAGCAATCGCCGGCAGGAACATCAAATACGGCCTGAGGCACTCTGGCCGTCGATGTGACGCCTGCAACTTTCGTATCCACAAGTGCGGACGCCGGATCATATACCGTCATTCTCGCAGTCAAGGTCCTTTCGGACAGAGTCTCATTGACGACATACACTTTTCCATCCGCATAATTGTATATCATCTGCACCGGAGCGCAGGCCTTCTTGACGCCATAATAACCTGCAGTCGGGACAAGATAGTAGTCATACAGCTGCCAATAAAGGGACGGCCACGCTGAATTCAGCATCCACTGCACGACACCTGTAGTACGAGGAAGATTGCAGCGGAAAGCCTCGAACATGGCACGTGTCGCGTCATAATCCATTGCATGTGCCTTACGCATGAAATCCTCAAGACAGACAGCCTCACCATATTGTCCGGTCATTGCTTCTACAAGTACATCCGTAGTGTTCATCCTTGAAGAGGAAGCCGTACAATGGTAGTTCCACACTTTATTGAGAGGCCAGAGATTCTCTTCACCGAGCATCCGCCTGACGGATTCGAGCTGAGGGATGTTCAGCCCGACGCCTGTTTCCGTATTGAAGCCGTATGCTCCGCCCGTATTCCTGTCTTTATACCAGAAATCCGGTCCCACATATTCGTATGGACCTTCCATCTTTGTTCCGGAAGGGCCGGTCACCGTACTGGTGATACCCTTTGCCGAGCACACATAAGGTCTGTATTCCAATTCTTCGTATATCTTGATATACTCCTCCTCAAGGCGAGGATTCGGGATCCTGTCAGAACCTGTCAGCCATGCAATGACACTCGGATGATTGCGCAGCCAAAGGACCTGGTCACGGAAATAACGGATTGCAAGAGCCTCAGACTCAGGATCGTTGATGCAGCCATATCCGTCCGTTTCCGGAAGTCCGCAATAATCCTCCCACTCCCACTGGCAGCTCCAGCCGACCATAGCCATAAGTCCGAGACTGTCGCACAGATCATAAACGGTATGGTCCTTGCCCCAGATATTCTCGAACCTGATAGAATTGAGTCCCATGTCACAGACGTATGCGATCTGCGATTCCAGATTCTCACGTGTATCCTGCATGAAGATATGGTCTGTCCAGCCAGCGGATTTGAGAAGTACCTTCCTTCCGTTCAGGATGAACTGTCTGTGCCCGTATTCATCGATCTCACTTGTTATCGAGCGTATGCCGAATCCTGTCGATGACTTCGCGGAGATACCGGCATCCGTCCTGAAATCTACATCCAGCCTGTACATTTCAGGAATTCCCAGATCACGGCTCCACCAGATCCTCGGATCATCCACATGTTCGGTTACAGTGAGCTTACGGCTTTCACCGGCTGCCAGTTCCACCTCAGACTCAAACATCCTGTCCTCATATCTGCCCGTGAAACAACCCCTCACAGACCTGTCGCTCAGATTGACGAGCACTGCGCTTATCTCAAGGTCGGCAGAAGACAGGTCGGAAGGGTCGACAACAGGCTTCACGAAAAGATCCTTAATCATCACATCAGGAGTGGACATCAGGGTAACCGGACGGAAAATTCCCATGCTCTCATCAAGCGGACGCGGATTCCAATCCACATATCCTACATTTATATCTCCTTTCACAGCACGGTTAACTTTAACGACAAGCCTGTTACGGCGCTTTACAATATCGGTGACATCATATTCCCTGATGCAGAAGGCTCCATAAGTGGTATCCGAAGAAGCTATACGGACATCATTCACATAAATATCCGCATAATAACCTATCCCTTCAAAACGAAGGACATGACAAAGTCCCTTTTCCGCATTGAACTCTGTTTCAAATACCCATGTCGAGTCAAACTGAGACTTGTCGATTGCCGCATAATTATCCTTGTGAAGCACATCTCCACCGAAAACACCGGCCTCGTTGAGAGCGCCTGCTACAGTGCATGGAACCCTCACGTCATAGGTGACATCATCACCTTCACGATACATGGTCCAGTCTGTAAGCTCCATCGGTCCGCTCTTGCATGCAGTCATAGCAAATAGAATAAAAGTAATGAAAAACACAGAAGATCTCATAATATTGCAGTATATATCGGTCATTCCCGGAATTCCGGAAATATTGAAATTGCCATCATTCCGTAAAGATAATATTTTCATTCCATATTTCATTGCTTCCGGACATGGACAGGATCGATTCTCAATCACCAATTAATACAAAAAAGGGCTGATTACAGATTATCGAACCTTTATTGATGACTTATATAAGGTTCTTGAATTTGTGGAATGGTATTGATAAATAACCCAGGAGGGGTAGTACAGATACTCACAAGGCGCATCAGCGCCGCGGCCCCGACCCGACCATCGGGAGTGGTCGGTGTTCCCCTGAAAGGTACATGCCGGCCAGAAAAAACGCTCATTTTCATGGACAGGCTGACTATTATGCACCCAATGAGCGACCAGATTCCGACGGGTCGCATATGGTCACACGGATTCTTAATGATTCATGTTTGCAATCCATACGAATTCAGCTAACTTTGAAGCGATAAATCGGAATTCCCAGTTGAAATCCAAGCACAACCTACATAATATTTTTGGTAATTTTTGTAAGTTCTTGTATATCAAATAAATAAATTTTCAATAATTTTTATCATTGGCAATAATATACCGTCGATCTTGTAGAG
>JAFQAR010000085.1 GCA_017399905.1 Bacteroidales bacterium | reverse complement strand
GCGGTGTGCCTTCACGTATGAACCTCGGTCAGATCTACGAGACCGTTCTCGGATGGGCCGGAGAGGAACTTGGCGTGAAGTTCAGCACCCCTATCTTCGACGGTGCGACACTTGACGACATCTGCCGTTACACAGACAAGGCAGGACTCCCAAGATACGGTAAGACATATCTCCGTGACGGTGGTACAGGTGACTGGTTCGACCAGCCTGCAACTGTCGGCGTGATCTACATGATCAAGCTCGGCCATATGGTTGATGACAAGATGCATGCACGTTCGATCGGACCTTACTCACTCATCACTCAGCAGCCTCTCGGAGGTAAGGCTCAGTTCGGAGGACAGAGATTCGGAGAAATGGAGGTTTGGGCACTCGAGGCATTCGGTGCATCCAACATTCTTCAGGAGATCCTTACAGTCAAGTCTGATGACGTTACAGGAAGATCCAAGGCATACGAAGCAATCGTCAAGGGAGACCTCATGCCTAACCCGGGCATCCCTGAATCTCTCAACGTATTGCTCCACGAGCTTAGAGGTCTCGGACTTAAGGTGACTTTGGACTAATTACTGACAATTAAGATTTACAGAAATATGCCGACTTTTAATAAAGAAAACAAGGTTAAAAGCAATTTCGAAAGAATCAGCATCGCTCTTGCTTCTCCGGAAGACATCAAGGAAAGGTCTTCTGGAGAGGTACTGAAGCCGGAAACCGTCAACTACAGGACCTACAAGCCTGAGAGAGACGGTCTCTTCTGCGAGAAGATCTTCGGTCCGACAAAGGACTACGAGTGCCACTGCGGTAAGTACAAGAGAATCCGCTACCGTGGCATCGTCTGCGACCGTTGCGGCGTTGAGGTTACAGAGAAGAAGGTGCGTAGGGAGAGGATGGGCCACATCGAGCTCACCGTACCTGTAGCACACATCTGGTACTTCAAGTCAGCTCCTAACAAGATCGCAGCTCTTCTCGGAATCGCTGCAAAGAAGCTCGAATCAGTAATATACTACGAGAAGTATATCGTCATCAAGCCAGGTGCATCAGGATATCAGAAGCTTGACCTCCTTTCAGAGGACGAGTATCTCGAACTCTATGCACAGATGCCTGAGCAGTACAACATGCCTGCAGACGATCCGGACAAGTTCGTTGCAGGAATGGGAGCTGAGGCAATCTACGAGCTCCTCAAGGAGATCGACATAGACGCCCTAGCAAAGGAACTCCGCCAGAAGATGGTGAGAGAGACTTCGCAGCAGAGAAAGGCTGAGGCACTCAAGAGGCTCAGCATCGTGAAGTGGTTCCAGGAGTCAAAGACAATCAACCGCCCTGAGTGGATGATCCTCAAGGTCATTCCTGTGATTCCACCAGATCTCCGTCCTCTCGTTCCGCTTGATGGAGGCCGTTTCGCAACATCAGACCTCAATGACCTCTACAGAAGGGTAATCATCAGAAACAACCGTCTCAAGAGACTCATCGAGATCAAGGCACCTGAGGTGATCCTCAGAAACGAGAAGCGAATGCTTCAGGAAGCTGTCGACTCACTTTTCGACAACTCAAAGAAGTCAAACGCAGTCAAGAGCGAAGCGAACAGGACCCTCAAGTCACTTTCAGACTCTCTCAAGGGTAAGCAGGGACGTTTCCGTCAGAACCTCCTCGGTAAGCGTGTGGACTACTCTGCACGTTCGGTAATCGTCGTAGGTCCTGAGCTCAAGATGCACGAGTGCGGTCTTCCTAAGTTCATGGCGGCTGAGCTTTACAAGCCGTTCATCATCAGGAAGCTCATCGAGCGCGGCATCGTGAAGACCGTGAAGTCAGCAAAGAAGATCGTCGACAGAAAGGATGCTGTCATCTGGGATATCCTCGAGAACGTGATGAAGGGTCATCCGGTTCTTCTCAACCGTGCCCCTACACTCCACCGTCTCGGTATCCAGGCATTCCAGCCTAAGATGATCGAGGGCAAGGCAATCCAGCTCCATCCGCTCGCATGTACGGCGTTCAACGCCGACTTCGACGGTGACCAGATGGCCGTGCACCTTCCACTCGGAAATGCTGCAATCCTCGAGGCTCAGCTCCTCATGCTCGGTTCGCACAACATCCTGAACCCGGCAAACGGTACACCTATCACCGTCCCTTCACAGGACATGGTGCTCGGTCTGTACTACATCACAAAGGCAAGACCTGGCGTGAAGGGAGAGGGCATGAACTTCTACGGACCTGAGGAAGTGATCATCGCACTCAACGAGAAGGCGATCGACATCCACGCAAGCATCAATGTAAGGCTCCCTAAGAACAAGCTCAACCCTGAAGAAGGTACCGTAATGGTATCTACGACTCCAGGTAGGATCATCGTGAACCAGCTCGTTCCACAGGAAGTTCCATATATCAACGACGTACTCGGAAAGAAGTCACTCAGAAAGATCATCTCGAATGTGATCAAGTACACCGGAGTTGCACGTACAGCTCAGTTCCTTGACGACATCAAGGACCTCGGTTATACAATGGCATTCAAGGGAGGTCTCTCGTTCAACCTCGGAGACGTGATCATTCCAGAGGAGAAGAAGTCACTGATCGACAACGGATACAATACCGTAGAGTCAATCAAGGCTAACTTCGCTATGGGTTTCATCACAAACAACGAGCGTTACAACAAGGTGATCGACCTCTGGTCATCTATCGACAACCAGATCACAGGTATCGTCGAGAAGCAGATCTCAAGCGACCAGCAGGGATTCAACCCGGTATACATGATGCTGGATTCAGGAGCCCGTGGTTCGACAGCACAGATCAAGCAGCTCTGCGGTATGCGAGGCCTCATGGCCAAGCCACAGAAGTCCGGCGGTCAGGGAGCGGAGATCATCGAGAACCCGATCATCTCGAACCTCAAGGAGGGTATGTCGGTGCTCGAGTACTTCATCTCTACCCACGGTGCACGTAAGGGTCTTGCCGATACAGCCTTGAAGACTGCGGATGCAGGTTACCTTACACGTCGTCTCGTTGACGTTTCACACGACGTAATCATCAACGAGGAGGACTGCGGTACACTCCGCGGACTTATCGCGACAGCAATCAAGAGCAAGGACGAGATCGTCGAGTCGCTCGGAGAGCGTATCCTCGGCCGTACATCGGTTCACGACGTATTCAATCCGCTTACAGGCGAACTCATCATCCCTGCAGGTGAAGAGATTACAGAGGATATCGCAAACCTCATCGAGTCACTCCCTATCGAGCAGGTGGAAATCCGCTCAGTACTCACTTGTGAGTCACGCAAGGGTGTCTGCGCCAAGTGTTACGGACGTAACCTCGCATCAGGCCGCATGGTCGAGAAGGGAGAGGTTGTCGGCGTGATCGCGGCACAGTCAATCGGTGAGCCAGGTACTCAGCTTACACTCCGTACATTCCACGTCGGTGGTACAGCATCAAGTACAGCTTCAGAGAACTCCATCACTTCAAAATACAACGGTAAGCTTGAGTTCGAAGAGCTCAGGACTATCGAAAGAGTATCAGATGAAGGCGTTCAGAATGTGGTTGTCAGCCGTACGACTGAGGTCCGCATCGTAGACGAGAACACAGGCATCACATACTCACAGTATGATGTACCTTACGGTTCGATCCTCTACAAGAACGACGGAGACTCAGTCAAGAAGGGCGACCTCATCTGCGAATGGGATGCATATAACGCAATCACCATCATCGAAACTGCCGGTAAGGTACGCTTCGACAGCATGATCGACGGTGTGACATTCCGCGAGGAAATGGCTGATGAATACTCTCTCAACAGAGACAAGGTCATCATCGAGTCTCGTGACAAGTCAAAGAACCCTACCATCATCATCGTTGATGAGAACGGCGAGAGCCTCAAGCATTACAACCTCCCTGTAGGTGCACACGTAATGGTTGAAGACGGTCAGGATGTGAAGATCGGCGACATCATCATCAAGATCCCACGTGCAATCGGTAAGGCATCCGACATTACCGGAGGTCTCCCACGAGTTACAGAGCTCTTCGAGGCACGTAACCCATCCAACCCGGCGATCGTATCGGAGATCAACGGTGAGGTCATCATGGGTAAGATCAAGAGAGGTAACCGCGAGATCATCATCAAGAACAGGTCAGGTCTCGAGAAGCATTATCTCGTACCTCTTACAAAGCAGATCCTCGTACAGGAGAACGACTACGTGAAGGCCGGTACAAGACTTTCAGACGGTGCCGTTTCACCTACAGATATCCTCGGCATCCTCGGTCCTATCAAGGTTCAGGAGTACATCGTCAATGAGATCCAGGAGGTTTACCGTCTCCAGGGTGTGAAGATCAACGACAAGCACTTCGAGATCATTGTAAGACAGATGATGAGAAAGGTACAGATCAACGATCCGGGTGACACCGAATTCCTCCCTGAGGAGCTCGTGGACAAGTGGCTGTTCATGGACACCAACGACGCCATCTACGGCAAGTACATCGTAATGGACGCCGGTGATTCACAGACATACTCGGAAGGCGAGATCATTTCTGCACGTGAGATGCGCAGCGAGAATGCATCACTTGAACGTCAGGGTCTCAAGATGATGGTTCTCCGTGAGGCTAAGCCTGCAACAGCAAGCCAGGTACTTCAGGGTATCACAAGGGCTGCGTTGAAGACAAACAGTTTCATCTCTGCAGCATCATTCCAGGAGACTACAAAGGTACTCAGCGAGGCAGCTATCAGAGGCCGCGTGGATACTCTTGAAGGTCTTAAGGAAAATGTCATCTGCGGACATCCTATTCCTGCAGGTACAGGTCAGAAGGAATTCCAGGAGATTCTGGTCGCTCCAGCTGCCGACATGCAGAAGAACCTTGCAGATCTCTAATATCGAGACAGATACATCAGAAGAATCCGGCTTTCCAGCCGGATTCTTTTTTTTATTGCTACCGGCAGATTTGACAATGATGTCAAAGATGATTATTTTTGTTGTAGAATACATTTGACATGAAAAGATTTTTATTGCCAGCGATGCTGATGATCCTTGCTTCATGCAGCTCAAACAACGGGAATATACTGTTCTCATGGGGAAACTCAGACACACATTATGCTCTGGAAGAACGTCCGGAGGACCTGAATGTCCATGCTTTCCGTTACACGGCATGGAAGGGAGAAAAGATCTCGGCAGAGGCTGTGATCTGGCCTGAGGAAGCCATGGAAAACGTGAAGATAAAGGTCGGCAAGTTGAAGAACGGAAAGGCTGTCATACCGGCTGAGAACGTCGAGGCAGACTTCGTCAGCTACGTAATGAGCGACGTGTTCCAGGATGGTTACGGCCAGTGCGGGTTCCGGAAGAAAGCCGATTTTGATTCACTTCTCGTAGCCGACATGCTGGATGGCAATGTAAGGGAAAGACTTGATTCGGGCAGATGCCAGCCTGTCTGGCTCAGCATAGACATCCCTGAAGATGCATTGCCTGGAGAATATACGGGAGAGATGACTCTTTCATGGAACAAGGGTAAGAAAACCCTGCCGGTATGCTTCAAAGTCGCTGACAGAGTACTTCCTGATCCGTCAGAATGGAAATTCCACCTTGACCTTTGGCAGAACCCATATTCCGTGGCAAGATACCACGGTGTGGAACCATGGAGCGAAGAGCATTTCGAGTATATGAAGCCGGTGATGGAAATTCTCGCCGATGCCGGACAGAAGGTCATAACCGCTACAATCATGGACAGGCCGTGGAACGGACAGACAGAGGACGCATTCGGTTCGATGGTCACCAAGACCCTCAGGACAGACGGAAGCTGGGAATACAGCTATGAAGCCTTCGACAGATGGGTCGAGTTCATGATGGAGCTCGGCATAGACAGGCAGATCAGCTGTTACACCATGATACCTTGGAATCTCGAATTCGACTACTTTGACGAAGCTCAGGGATGCATGGCCGTCGTCAAGGCTGAACCTACAGGCAATGAATACAGGAACTATTGGGGCCGCTTCCTCTCAGACTTCGCAGACCACCTGAGGGAGAAGGGATGGTATGAAAAGACGGTCATCGCTATGGACGAAAGATCTGAAGATGCCATGAAAGCCGCTCTGGAGCTGATCCGCAGCGTCCAGCCTGACTTCATGGTATCACTTGCCGGCAACTGGCACGAAAGCCTGGAACCGGAGCTATATGACTACTGCATAGCCTTCCGTCAGGAATATCCGGAAGGAATTGTAGCCAAACGTCAGGCAGAAGGCAAAGTCACCACTGTCTACACATGCTGCGCCGAAAGATATCCTAACACATTCATGGTATCTCCTCACGCCGAAGCAGTCTGGATTCCATGGCACGTATTGTCGAAAGGCTATGACGGATATCTCAGATGGGCTTACAACAGCTGGACAGCCGATCCTGTCGCTGACGCAAGATTCCGTGCATGGCCGGCAGGTGACTGCTTCATAGTATATCCTGACGGCAGAAGCAGCATCCGCATGGAGAAATTCATCGAAGGTATCCAGGATTATGAGAAGGCCCGCATACTGATGGAAGGCTGGGCAGAGGAAGGCATGCAGGAGAAGATAGGAAAGCTCAATGAAATCCTCTCTTCCTTCACTTATGAAGAGATTACCGACAAAGGACCGGAAGAAGCCGTACACAAGGCCAAACAGGCCATTTCCGACCTCCTTTAGACATTTGCATGAATATTGATTCATACCCTCGTCGGGACCCTTCCTGACGAGGGTATGATTATATTATGACTAATATATCGCAATGGCTGCATGACCTGCTGGCCGTAAAGATGAACGTAGACCCGGATATAGCCGGAATTCTGAGCACATTGCTTCTTGTCGGAGCAATGATCGTCATCGGCGTCGGAATAAACTGGCTTCTCCAGTATATATTGAGCTGGTTCACGAAACGCAGCAAAAAGCTGAAACACTCAAAATGGAATTCGATCATAGTACAGCGGAGACTGGGGCATCACATTCTTCTGCTGATACCGGGAATCATACTCTACCTCCTGCCCTATATGATATTCGAGCGTGACAGCAGGACAATACTTTTCCTGCACAAGGCAGACATCATCTTTATAATCATTGTATCGATGCGCATATGCAATGCCCTGATGCTCGGCTTCCTTGACTTCTACAGGACTACGGACAAGAACAAGAGCCATCCGCTGCAGGGTCTGATCCAGGTTCTGCAGGTCTCCATGTATTTCGTAGGAGGAATCATCATCACTGCAATATTGATCGACAAGTCCCCTACCGTCCTTCTGACCGGTCTTGGAGCGTCGGCAGCCGTCCTGATGCTCATATTCAAGGACAGCATACTCGGCTTTGTCGCCGGAGTACAGCTTTCTCAGAACAACATGGTGAAGATCGGCGACTGGATACAGACGACTGACGGAAGTGCAAACGGAAACATCGAGGAAATAACCTTGAACACCATCAAGGTCAGAAACTGGGACAATACTTTGACAATGATCCCTCCATACACCCTTGTAAGCACTCCGTTCAGAAACTGGAGAGGCATGCAGGAAAGCGGCGGAAGAAGGGTGGACAAGAACATATTCATTGACATCACCACTCTTGAATACTGCAGCAGGGAATCGCTTGATAGCATCCACGAAGCACTACCGCTGATGAGGAGCTACATAGAGTCTCTGGACATTGAGAAAATGCCTATCAACATCCAGCTTTACAGGACATATATAGAGATGTTCCTACGTGCGAATCCGGAAGTCAACTCATCGCTCGACATCATCGTGACACAGAGGGAATCCACAGCCTACGGCCTCCCAATAGAAGTGTATTTCTTCCTGAAGGACAAGGCATGGGCTTCCTACGAAAGGAAACAGTCGGACATATTCGACCATCTGATGGCTGCGGCCCCAGTATTCGGCCTGCGGATGTATCAGAGACCGTAAAACGCTAACGCATAAGCACGAGGTCGGCGAGAGCGATTGCAGTCACGGCCTCTACGATGACCGGAGTACGAAGAGCGAAGCAGACATCATGACGTCCCGGTACCTCAAGGGTATCCATCTCTCCAGTCTGGAAATTAAAGGTCCTCTGGGCCTTGCGTATGCTTGAGGTCGGTTTGAAGGCGACTCTGAACTTTAAGGGCGCACCGTTGGTGATGCCGCCGTTGGCTCCGCCGGAACCGTTCTTCTCAGGAAGTCCGTCTGCACCGATAGGATCGTTGTGTTCCGAGCCCTTCATCCTCGACGCCGCAAATCCGTCGCCGAATTCGATGCCCCTGACTCCCGGGATTGCAAACACAGCATGTGATACAACAGACTCGACGCTGTCCCAGAACGGCTCGCCATAGCCCGGACTTATCGCGGGTACGGTACATTCCACCACAGCACCAAGACTGTCCCCCTCGCGTATGGCATCGTCTATCGCCTTTTTCCATTCATCTGTAACTTCAGAAGGATCTGATCCGGCTTCACGAGGGATGCCGCCGAGTTCCACTATCGAAGCATTCACGGCACTGAACGGAAGCTCATCAAGGATGGTCGCATCTTCAAGAATCTTCTTTGCCACGACTCCGGCCGCCACTACAGGCAGGGTCAGCCTTCCGGAAAAATGGCCGCTTCCGCGCGGATCCTGACAGTCGTCCCACTTCAAGGCAGCGGTAAGGTCGGCATGGCCCGGACGCGGCATAGCCTCAAAGAGCTCATAATCAGACGACTGAGTATTCCCGTTGCGGAAAGCCACAGTCAAGGGTGCTCCGGTCGTATGACCTTCATACACTCCGCTGACAATCATAGGCACATCCGCTTCCAAACGAGGTGTCGTTCCCTTCGCACCGCTCTTGCGACGAAGTATATCCTTTTCGAAATCCTTTTCCGACAGTTCAAGTCCTGCCGGAACGCCATCAAGGACAACACCGATCATTTCACCATGAGATTCGCCGAATATCGAAACTCTGAACTTCCTTCCGAATGTATTCATATTATTCTACCATTTGTTCATTTGTCAACGTTACCTCTCCCCTAAATCCCCTCTCTCGGAGAGGGGACTTGCTTTCGCTTCGCTCTATACAAGGAATGTTTCCTTATTATTTATTCTACCATTTGTTCGTTTGTCAACGGGTAATTTGACTGAAGATGTCATGGAACTGAGGGAATGACTTAGCGACACATCCCTCGTCGTCTATCTCTATCGGCCCGTCTGCACCAAGAGAAGCAACCTTCAGAGCCATTACCATGCGGTGGTCGTGGTGTGAAGAATATTTTCCTCCCTTCAGCAGGTTGCCGTTCATTATACGCGTCGCCAGAGGCTCTCCGACAATCACAAGATCATCCCCGTCGATTGAAGCATCCACGCCCATAGATGTAAGCATGCCCGTTATCGCGGCCGCTCTGTCGCTCTCCTTGTTCGCAAGGCGTCCTACTCCGGAGAAACGGCTGGTTCCCTGACAGAAAGCAGCAAGGACTGAGATTATCGGGAAAAGGTCAGGACAGTTGGACGCATCGACACTGACAGCTTTCAACGGAGCCCTCTGTACGGTTATGTTGCCTCTGTCGCCATCCAGCTGCGAAAGGCTTGCACCGGCATCCATGAGTATATCCATAATGGAAAGGTCTGCCTGAAGTGAAGTCGTATCCAGTCCGCTGAGCTCCGCCTTTCCGAACACGGCTCCCGCCACGAGGAAGTTCGCCGCTGCGCTCCAGTCTCCTTCCAGAACGATGTCCGCAGCCTTGTATTTCTGGCCACCCCTCACCTTGAACACCATCTCCGTACACAACGACCAGTCTCCGTCAGACTCAAGGAAATCCCTGCCTCCGAGCATGTCGTTTCCTATCTTTATTCCGAACTTCTTGAGGACTTCAAGAGTGATGAACATATATGGAATGCTCTTGGGCTCATGGACTATCAGAGAACTGTTCCTTTCTGCAAACGGGAGTGCCATAAGCAGGCCGGATATCAGCTGTGACCCGTGCTTTCCTGATATCTCCGCACGGCCGGACTGCAACGGTCCGGACACAGTCAGAGGCACGCATACAGGGTCCGGAGAGATCTCCGCATCAAAAGCCTTCATTATCTCTGCAGCTCCTGTCAGAGGACGTCCCAGGAGGGTCTTCTCACCGCTGAAGTCCACCGGTCCCGGACACAGCTGGGCCATCAGAGGTATCATCATCCTGGTCAGAAGTCCCGATTCTCCGACATGAAGATCCTTCATATCCAGACAGCCCATCGATGCGGAAATTCCCTTTATTGTAACATCTGTTCCGTCCACCGTAACTTCAGCCCCGAGATTACGGGCCACCTGAAGGGCGGCCTCGTTGTCACCGCATGGAGTATATCCTTTCAGATGTGACTCACCGTCCGCCAGAGCCGCAGCAATCACAGCCCTCTGCGCAAAACTCTTCGACACAGGCATTTCAAGCGGACCGGAAGATATGAAGTTGAAACCGCCGTACACGGCCTTATGCATTTCAGATGCAGGCATTTGTCCCGGAGCTGCCGCCTCCTCAGCCGTCAGTGCCGCATATGTATATGGAGCTCCCCTTTTCAGACATTCAAGACGCGACTCCCGTCCGGCATCACCCATGCAGAAGGCGATGAGGTCTATTCCCTCTGTGCGCGCCCAGTCATACAGCGACATGACCCTTTCCACATCCTCAGCACATCTGGCAGTCGTGACGAGCTTCACCATGTCTGCTCCATGATATCTGCATTTCTCCACGAGAGCTTTCAGAGCAGGGATGGAATCGGTACCCTCAAAGTCATGATATGACCTTATGAAAACCGTACCGTTTTCATGCGCTGCCTGACGCACACGCTTTGACATATGCTTAGGAGCCTCAATCTCCACGTCCACATAGCGTGCACCGGCCTCAACAGCCTTGATGAGCCTCCGTTCAGCTATCTGCATAGCCTTCACCTCGCGGCTCTGGTCCGTAAGGGACGGATCCTGCAGAGACGGCTCCGACGTCATGACCTCACTTATGCGGCATGTAGCCACCAAAGGCACATCCGACGTGAACACATCCTCTATTTCCTTCGCAGACAGGCTACATCTGTCGAGGCGTATCTCCGCCATCCCGCAATGTTCCAGAGCCTCAACAATCTGTCCGGCCGTCCTGTTCTGTATCGTAGTACAAATCATATCCTTACCTCAAAAGTCTTATAACCTCCTCTACCGTAAGATCATATACGGTCACGTCGCCGATGTCCTTCAAAAGGACGAAATGCACCTTTCCTCCGTCGGCCTTCTTGTCCTTGTGCATGGCCTCCGCCATCTCCTCCACGCCGAACGGACAGTCCGGCAGGAGACCGCATGCATTCAGGTCAGCGCGGACCTTTTCCTCCAGAGCGGTCACATCGTTCATGTCGCCCTTGAATATGCGGTCGGACAGACGGGCTGCCAGCACCATTCCCATCGCGACAGCCTCACCGTGCGTGATATCGGTCTTTTCCGGCCTCTCATCTCCTGTCATCGCCTCACGACGGGCGAGAGTCTCTATCGCATGAGCGAACGTGTGGCCAAGATTCAGCTTGCGCCTTTCGCCACCCTCGAACTGGTCACGCGACACAACACCAGCCTTGACGCGTATCGCAGACGCAATAAGAGGCGTCAGCTCCGAAACGTGAGCATTCACACAGTCGGCCCAGTATTCGGAAGCGTCCTCCTCCGGAACTATCGAATATTCCTTCATCATCTCGAAAAAGACTTCCACCGCCCTTGAGTAATCCTCCGCGCCGTCTATCATGAAGGCCTTCAGCATCTCAGCGATGCCGGACACAAAATCCCGATGAGGCAGACTTTCCAGCACCCTCGGACACACATAGACGAATTCCGGCTGACGTATCACTCCGAGCATATTCTTGTAGTTGTCGAAATTCACACCTGTCTTGCCTCCGACAGCCGCGTCAACCTGTGAAAGAAGTGTCGTCGGCACATAAGCGAAACGCACTCCCCTCTTGTATATCGATGCCGCGAAACCGGTCATATCCGTAGTTATTCCGCCACCGATCGCAAGCACGAGAGCATTACGGTCAGCACCGTTGTCAAGGAGCCATGAGCATATCTCCATCACCGTATCCATCGTCTTGCGGTCCTCCGACGCAGAAACCAGCATGCCCGGCACTCCCCTGCCGTTCAGCATCTGCGCCAGTTCCGCAGCCGCCGGACACTGCATGGCCACATTGCTGTCCATCACCGCATAGACACGGCTATATTTCTGAAGACATCCGTCAAGCCCTGCTATATCCTCCGCCACAATGACGCGGCTGATCGTCCTGCCTTCCGAACATATATTGATCTGATCCATAACATTGTAATTACAACTTACAAATATAACACATTTGAAGCGACAGCGGGCATATTTATTTTGCAAATTCCGAAAAATCAGATACCTTTGCATCCCTAACCAGAAGGTCTTACCTTCAGCGCTCTCTTTCAGTCCTGGCTAAACGAGCAAGCTTTGTCCGTCAATAGCAAAGCAAAGCTCCTACAGGCAACCGAAACTGCAGTCCTTCACGGACTGCATGAGAAGCGCCAACGCCCGGATGGCGGAATCGGTAGACGCGCTGGTCTCAAACACCAGTGGAGCAATCCGTGCCGGTTCGATCCCGGCTCCGGGTACAAGCAAAAAAGACTCAGCATTACGCTGGGTCTTTTTTGCTTGTACCCCTTCTCAACCCCAGTCAGCTGCGCTGACAGCCCCTTTCAGGGGCATACCGCCTTCCGCTCACGCTTCAGTCGGGCGTCCCCGCTGCTGCGATTTTCTGCGAAAATCTTGCTGACGCGGATGACGCGGCGCTGATGCGCCTTGACAAAATGAAAAATTCTTTGATTGGCTTCTTTCAAAAAAACAATAATTTTGCATATGTAAATCAGATTGGAGTGCATTGTTGTAAATATTAAGACTTCACAGATATGCGTAATAGAAATTTCTCATTGCATCGAGAAAAAGACACCGATGTTCAGGTGAGCAATTGGAAGATACTAGGATATGCTCTCCCGTCAATCGGCATATTCCTTATATTATCAGCATTCCTAGTTGACCCTTATCTGGCTTATTGGGGTACGTTATTTTTTGCTTGGTGGCTAGTTCCAATTATCATTATATCTTATATTGTTTTATTCTTCAAATCTTTACAAAAGAAAGGCGTTCTTAAGCAAACTGTGCTTTGTCTCAGCATGATTAATCTAATCCTATTCTTGTTCCTGATATGTGTCAAGATGCCTGCATATAATTGTGACCCTATAAAAATGGCAAAACACTATGATAGGAAAACGGAACAATTTGACGAGTTAATAACATATGCCTATTCTCCATCAGTTACACAAAATCCGCATGAGCTAAAAAGACTTCTCAGAAAAGCAGGATGCTTATCCATTGACACGTCCAATCCTAATTATTGCGATATTGAATATAAACGCCCGTGGGATGATGCGTATAGTTATAGAATCTATTTGAGGCCAATGTCCGCAGATATTTATAGTACATATTTAGACAAATCCGAATTTATTCCGCATAATGATAGAATGGTAATGATGTTTGGAGGAGGAGTAACAGGGGAAATCGGTTTCTCTTATGAACAGCGACAGGAATATCGCAAGAAGTATATTACCGACTAACACTACAACCCAGAATCATCACTTGAGGGAATGGATGACTGACAAACATCATCATCAAACGACGGGAAATACTTCCTGAGACTATATATTCGTCCCAAGTCTTCCATAAATTGGTTCGAAAACAGGTAGTCCACAGGGTACTAAACAAAATGCAAGTGTTTGAAAAACAAACACTTGCATTTTTCTTTTTCCTTTTTACACCATGCAATTGAGTCATTTAAGCCGAAGTTCCGACATTTTCACATCTTATCCATAAAAACAGCCCTTTTCGTGGACAGCAGCTGAATTTTGCAGACTCTGTCCATAAAAACGGCCTTTTTATGATAGGTTGTACATAAATATACAACTGGGATGTAAAGATTATATATACACAGGCACAGTTTATGGTAACGCAGTATCAAATTCTTTCACTATGGTAACCATCTATTTTGACACTCATGTATTCAGCCATCTGTACAAATGCCAAGAGGAGAAGTTTCAGATTTTACGTAGAAAGATACTAGAACACAAGGACGAATTTATCTTTTTGTACTCTGATGCTCATTTGCAAGATCTTTACAATGATCCTACTGAAACCAAATTTCAAGAGTTGGAGTTTATGAAAGAGATTGTTGATGGATATCATATAACATACAATGCTCCCATTTTACAGGTTGATGTGGAAACTCCACATAATCGGTTTCAATCAATAAAACCATTCGAAGACACCAGCTGGATTGAT
>JAFQAR010000084.1 GCA_017399905.1 Bacteroidales bacterium | reverse complement strand
GCTGCCGGACAGTGTGGAGCGGATCGGCTACCAGGCTTTCTGCGACTGCACGAACCTGAGCAGCATCAACATCCCCCTGAACTGGAACAGTGCCACCGACTACTATTCCGGAGAGATATTCAGCGGGTGCAGCAGCCTGAAGAGCATCACGGTCCCCGAGGGCATTACCGAGCTTCCGGATTACGCCTTCTATGGCTGTAACTATCTGCAGACAGTGAATCTGCCGGATTCCCTAGATATCATTGGAACCTCCGCTTTTGAAGGCTGTTCCCGCCTACGGTATGTGAATTCCGCATTCGCATCGCTGACGACCATTCAGAGCCGTGCTTTCTACGGCTGTGAGCGGCTTCGTTTGCTGATACTGTCTGAGAAAGTGGTAAGCTTGGGTTCACAGATATTCACTAATTGTCCTCTGCTGACGGTACTGTGTCCGGAATTATCCTATAGTGCTGTTTACATGATCGACAACGACTTTGACTTTACATTTTTGGAAAACTCCGTTGAAGATGCTGCCGACTATGTCTTGGACCGCAGCGGAACGTACTATGTTACCAATACAACCACTGCGCTGTCCAATGGCTATGTGACCATGAATCTGGGGTACAAGTTCAAGGATTCCGTAGCTAAGAATGTGAGCGATCTGCGCCTGAGTATTAGAATTCCCTCTGATCTGACACTGATTGAGAAGACGGTGATGCTGGACGGCATTCGTCAGACCGGATATGAATTCGAAGATAATCTTCTTACATTGAATGTTTCCAACCCTTCGGGTGAGCTTTCTTTCTGTCTGAATCCCACCAAGGACAGCAAGGTGGCAACCTATGCTTTGATGAGCTACATGGTGAACGGTGAATTGGAGAAGGAGATTATCGGTATTCTCAATGACAGCATTCCGATTCTGAGTATTGATGCAGATTCTGAGGTGAATACGAATATTTTTGAGATCCGCGGAATAGGTCCTGCTGATTCAGTTGTGTCTGTTTATCTCGATGGCGTTCTGCAGTGCACATCGCGCACCAACAAGGCGGGAAGCTATACTTCAAGGGTTACGATCGTCAATCCGAAGAATTATCAGACATATACCGTAAGCGTCCGGGCAGCTACGTCCGATGGCTCAGTGGAAGCATCTCAGAAAGTAAAATACTGTGAATTGGCACCTTCGGTTTCGAGTTTTACGATGCGCTATAACGGCAGCACCTATAATATGCTGGACGAGAGCGGCGTGAAAACCATGATAGCCATGGAAGGCGGTGAATTGTTCAATTTCCATGTGAAGTTTAGAAATCCGGAACAGGCAGACAGGGTATATATATGCAGTACGAAGAGTAACGTCACAAAACGGATCGAGGCGTTCTGGAGCGAGGAAGCACAGGCCTACGTAGCCGAGGGATTGTTTGATCCTTCCGGTTCCAGTTATGTGCCCGGTGCTATTACAGTGGAGTACTCCACTGTTCGGGAGCCCCTCAATTTCCTGTCTGGCAACATTGACTACACCTCCGATAAATATATCAACGGTGCCAGCGATCCCATCCGGGCGGCACTGGCTGGGAAACTTGAGGACTGTATCGAAGATCTGGTCAGCGATGATAAGCAAATTAGCGGTATCATTAAGCTGGTCGATGTGGATGCACAATTGGACTTCAACATCCTGACCGATATTATTCCTTCCTATCTGGATCCTGACAATGCCGGAGAATATGGCTATGAGGTGATGGAGGATGATTACGGAGCCAAGCTGTATCTGAAAGTTGCGGAATACGGAGAAGACAAGATCCGCGGCGAGATTATTGACTTTGCTCAAGAGAAGTTCACGGAATTCTGTATTGAAGGCAAATACATTGATCTGGATGTCGCTGTGGGCAACTATTTCACCTTTGTGGATGCTCTGGATTATGCGGACACTCTGGTAACCTGGGACAATAACCGCATCTCCCTGAATGAATCCAAGCAGGCTATTTTGTCGTCGAATATGTCTGACGCGCAGAAGTCTGAAGCCCTGAAGAAGCTGGATTATGCTTCTAAAGCGAACAACGGTGTTGTAGCTGCAATGGCACTGCAGGTGATCCTCGGCATGGCAGGTGTTGCAATTCCGTTCCCCGCAAGCATGATTTTGCCGTTGCTGGCTATGCAGAATGAAAATTATGTCAATGGCTTCCTGGGTCAGTTCGGTCATCTGAAAGCATCGCAGAAGAGCGGCGCCAAGTTCGTCTTCCGTTGGGTCATCGATCCCAGTGGATATGTCTATGATGCAGTAAGTAACGAACGACTCGAAGGTGTCACGGTCACGGCATACAGCATTTTGTACGATGAGTCCGAAACCTTCTGGGACAATGTGCCTGAAGAAACGGAATACGGAACCGTGTGGAATTCCCTGGAATACAATCAGATGAATCCGCTGGTAACGGATTCAGAGGGACGCTATGCCTGGGATGTGCCGGAAGGCTGGTGGAGAGTTAAGTATGAAAAGGACGGTTACGAGACCGTTTGGAGTGAATGGCTTCCTGTTCCTCCTCCGCAGACAGACGTAAATATTGGAATGGTCCCAATCGGTTCCGATGTTCATGTCCATGAGTTCGTTACGACAACAGTGGAGCCCACCTGTACAGAGGAAGGTTCTCAAACCAGTACCTGCTCCACCTGTGGATATTCTGAAACGGTTGTCTTGCAGGCGCTGGGCCACAACTATGTGGATGGCCTTTGTACCCGCTGCGGTATCGCAGAGGAAGGCAACGGTCCTCAGATCGTCAGCCAGCCTGTGGACTATGTGGGTCTGGTGGGCGATATGGCTACCTTTACCGTAGTTGCAGAAGGCGAGGGGCTGAAGTATCAGTGGTATTTCTACGACACCACTGCATCTTCCTGGCAGAAGTCTTCCGGCAACACCTCTGCAACCTTGTCTGTGGAATTCAAGGCCTACCGGGTTAATCAGGAATACCGCTGCGAGATCACCGATGCCAACGGCAACACCATTACCACCGATGTTGTTAAACTGGTC
>JAFQAR010000083.1 GCA_017399905.1 Bacteroidales bacterium | reverse complement strand
TTCCCTTCGACCGCACGGTTTTCAGGCCTGCCTGAAAACAAAAATAGTTCAGCAGATTGCTGAACTATTTTTGAGTGCGGGCGAAGGGACTCGAACCCATACGCCTCTCGGCACCAGATCCTAAGTCTGGCTTGTCTACCAATTTCAACACGCCCGCAACTGGTATAAATGAGAAAAGCAGATTTGCATCTGCTTTTTCCTGGTAGCGGGAGGAGGACTCGAACCTCCGGCCTCCGGGTTATGAGCCCGACGAGCTACCAACTGCTCTATCCCGCGATATTGGACTGCAAATATACGGACATTTTTTGAAACTGCAAACTTTTATTGCAAAAAAAATGGAGATTTCTCGTCAGGCTCGAAATGACATCAGGGGATCAAGATTTCTCGTCAGGCTCGAAATGACATCAGGGGCTCAAGATTTCCCGACAGGCCCAAATGACATAATCCTGATTCGCAAGCTCGAAATGACAATGTCCGTTAATTCATGAATGTAATCATTCCGTCAATATCTGTCTTTGCAAAAGACTTCTGCTCACCGGTAGAGAGATTCTTCACATTGACTATTCCTTCGGCCATCTCATTACCTCCTACGATTGAAAGGAACGGTATTGCCTTCTTGTCCGCATAATCGAACTGCTTCTTGAGCTTGGTCTGCTCAGGATAGATCTCGCAAGCGACTCCTGCCTCACGGAGAGACTTCACTACAGGAATGAGATATCCGAGTTCATCACGTCCCATGTTGGCGAAAAGAAGCCTTGTCGTCGAAGTCACCTCCGAAGGGAACTTGTCAAGACCTTTAAGAACGTCGTAGATACGGTCCGCACCGAATGAAATACCGACTCCAGACATATTAGGAAGACCAAAGATGCCGGTAAGGTTGTCGTAACGTCCGCCGCCGCAGATGCTTCCGATAGCAAAATCCTTTGCCTTCACCTCGAAGATGGCTCCTGTATAATAGTTGAGTCCGCGGGCAAGCGAAAGGTCGATTTCGACATCATGACGTATGCCTGCAGCTTCTATGAAGCCAAAAAGTTCCTCGAGCTCATCCAGACCTTTGAGACCTGTATCGGACACTATGCCGGAAGCCGACTTACCGCTCATGAGATCCCTCATTACGGCAAGTTTCTCCACAGTCGTACCGGAAAGCTGAAGCACCGGACGGATAACCTCTACAGCCTCCGCAGTCAGTCCTTTCTCCATCATTTCAGCTTCGACCGCCTCAAGACCGATCTTATCTATCTTGTCAATGGCAACCGTTATGTCAACCACCTTGTCAGGGAATCCGCAGATTTCAGCCATACCGGTAAGGACCTTGCGGTTGTTGATCTTGATGCATACATTCACGTCAAACAATGTGAACACCCTGTCGACGATCTGCACAAGCTCAAGCTCGTTCAGCTGGGAAGTGGATCCGATCACATCCACGTCACACTGGTAGAATTCCCTATAGCGGCCCTTCTGAGGACGGTCAGCACGCCACACCGGCTGTATCTGGAACCTCTTGAAAGGGAATGTTATGTCATTCTGATGCTGAACCACGAAACGGGCAAAAGGCACGGTGAGGTCATACCTGAGTCCTTTCTCACAGACCTTAAGGGAAAGCGCCTTGCTGTTGTATCCGTTTTCAGTGCCTTCCACACGATACTCATCATAGTTGATCTTTGAGAATGCATCACCCGAGTTCAGGATACGGAACAGTAGCTTGTCGCCCTCTTCACCGTATTTTCCGAGAAGAGTGCTCAGATTCTCCATTGAAGGAGTCTCGATAGGTGCATATCCGTATGTCTTGAAGACAGAACGGATAGTATCGAATATATAGTTTCTTCCCGCCATTTCAGCAGGTCCGAAATCTCTTGTTCCCTTTGGGATAGACGGTTTCTGTGCCATTTGTCTCAGTTTTTCAGTTAAATCGTGCAAATATACGAATTTTATATGTTCGTACGTCTTGAGAGGCGTTATTCCTCAGGAGAGAACATAGGATCCCATGCAGGAAGAGCGACAGGCTTCTGTTCAAGCATCTCAAGTACATCCGCAGGAACATATTTCCTTTCCACGACAAGGCGGAACATATATTCGTCAAACCATTCGTCAGTCATGACGAGGCAGCCCTTGTAACCCGATGCCGGTCCCCAGCTGTTCTCCACCATCCATTTCACTGGCTTTCCAGTTTCAGGACACACGTCGACAGCGATAAGCGTCATGGCATGTGACGAACCGCTTGCATGGGTCTGCACGCGTTCCTTCTTGTTCATGCCGAACGACATGCCGGAAAGGGACTCGTAATCGAAGTTCGCAAGATCAAGGGTTCCTTTCGAGCGGCTCAGGAACTTGCCGACATCGCATGAAAAGTACATTGCCACATTATCCCTGATGGATGCGATGGCCATCTCCTTTATGCGCTCGACAGGAAGATTGACATACAGCCAGTTATGTCCGTCATATACATGCCTGTCGTAATCTATTTCATATACTTTTCCGTATTCACGGCAAGGATCGTTCATTATCATCACATAGTTTCCTTCCAGGTCCTCCCCTATGAATTCCTCATAAAAGGACTTCGGAGTATACGTTCCACGGCTGACGATCTCATTGCTGCCGTTGCACCTTGTCCATTCGAACTCCACAGGAGGTTCACCGAGACAAAGGACGAGGAATCGGTATATCTCAGCCAGCTGCTTCACCTTCATCTCCTGCAGCTGTGCGCTGCCGGCACGGTTATCCTCATAAGCCTTACGCAATGCAAGGCCGTCCTCACGGAGCTTCAGCTTCAGAAGGGAAGCCATCTGTGAGGTATTGTTCGACTGATATGTTTCCGGCATGGCCTCGGACGGTACCAGTCCATATTTGGTAATGAGATTGGAAACCCCCGTGAACTGTCCGCCGTCACTGAGAGGATTCGAAAAGAGCCAGTCCACCTTCCTGTCGTCAAAAGGAAGCTTCCGGGTATCTATCACGCCCTGAAGGAAAAGATTCGCCTTCTCCAGCTGGTCATAGAAGAAGAGATAGTTCTGCGAGAACTCCATGGAAGGAAGGTCATACTTATCTATCATCTTAGCCCTCAAGACATTGAGTCCGGTAAAGAGCCAGCAGCGTCCTGATGACTTCTGATCGGTGATACCCTTTGTCCTGACCCTGTCGGAAAAATGAGTATCCATCATGGCCGCATTTTCGGAATTGACAGCAAGAACCGCAATTGAAGTCCCTGCGAGAGAATTCTTCAATGCCTTGTCAGAAACATTTCCTTCATATCCGTTCCTGATTTCGTTCAGTATTTCAGGTGTCAGTCCTCCTTCTGCAGAGCCGGCAGGCTTCTGCTGTGCAAATGATGCCGTGCAGACAAAAAAAGCGGCGAATGTCGCAATAGTGATTATCTTCTTCATAAAAAATAAAGTTGCCACGAAAAATTTCGTGGCAACAAATTTAACACACTTTTATTTACCAATCAAATTTTGCCAGAGTCACTTTCCCAGCTTCTGACACGTCTACATATATCTCGACACCTGAGTGAAGAAGATCAAACCTGTAATAGTTTCCTGAAGGAGTCTGTATGAATTCGGCATCATTGTCTTCAAAAGAAGCAGATCCATATTCGGATGCCGAAAGGAAACCCATTATCCTTTCAGGGACCGCAGACAGTCTCATATCGGTTTCTGTACGGATCCATTGTCCATTCAGATCATACCAGGCCTCATGTTCCGTACGGTTCGGAGCCGTTCCTGTTTCAAATGAAACCTTCCACCAGCTGTGCTCCCGATCCCATTCGATGTCCTTTGCATCCGGATACATCTGAGAGAACTCGTTCCTTACCGACTTCTCGGGACGTCCATCTTCATATTTTTCGCAGCTTCCCGTCAAAATGACGGCGAAGGCTACAGCAGCAATTCCAAAAATTCTTTTCATACTCAAACGGTTATTGTCAGTCATCAATTTCCACAAGGCTGAAATGCCTGTTGAACTTCAGTTCCATCCTGTTGGACAGCTTTATATCATAATCTCTCCTGCCGACCTCATATTCTGTCACCTTCGCATCAGGGTAATGAGTTCTCACATAGTCACATATCTGCACCGGGATAATTCTTTCAGGAATAAGCGAACTTCCCGACTCTATCTTTTCAAGTCGTCCGGAATGTTCGAACTGGATCTTCATTCCATCCTTGAAGGCGATCATATAGTCCGGACGGACAAGGTCATCGTCTACAGCCGCATAAGCCACGTCCTTGCCCGGAAAGTTCGATTCCAGGAAAGTCCTTGCTGCGGCAGGAAGATCCGAATATGATATAGGGCGGTTACCGGCATCCGCTGCGAAAGCAAATGTAACGGCAACAACAAGACTCAATACAATCTGTTTCATTTCATTCATAATTTAAGGTTAATTCCACATTCAGGCAGGTATCGCACCTGCAACTTTTTGTTTTGCAAAATTCACACTCAATTCTGAAAAGAAACTGAAATATTGAGATTTTTTTGATTTTATTTAGATTTTTTCAAATTTACAGCAAAAACATGGGAGCCGTCGGCGAAGCTGTAGGAGATATCCAGACCGCTATGCGCGCACACTCCTCCAGCCAAGGCAAGACCTAGACCTGTCGATCCTTCCCTGCGGCCCGAAGGCTGATAGAAACGGCGGAAAAGCTTATCGCTATCGAGCGGAGAGTCACCCGTATTGGATACGGAAAAGCCTTCCGTTCCCACCTCAACGGCTATGGAAGAGCCGGCAGCAGAGTGGACAAAGGCGTTCTTTATGAGATTGTTGACCAGAACGGAAGAAAGCTGTTCATTCATCTCCATTGAAAATTCCCCTTCTTCCTTGAAGGAAACGGAATGTGACTTATGCTCATATATGTCAGTGTAAAGCGAAAGGCTGTCCTTGAGAAGCCTGTTGAACGACACTGAAGAATCGGGAGCGAACTGGTCATTCTCTATCTTGGTAAGAAGAAGGAGGCTCTTGTTCATGCGGATCAGATTCTGCAGGTTCCTGTGGATCTTGACAAGTTCACCAGCAATCTCCTCATTCAAGTCATTTCTGTCAAGAAGCAGCTCGATATGATTGCTGCATACGGCCAAAGGGGTCTGAAGTTCGTGGGACACATTTCCTATGAACACTTTTCTTTCTTCAAACTGATGTTCGAAACGGTTGACCGCCTGCTGCGTTGCATCTGCAAGACGACGGAACTCGATGATCCGTGTATCGGCCGGCACACTCATTCCAGGTTTGCCTGGCACATATTCGTCGATCCATTTGAGAAGCGACCTCAAAGGTCTAAGATTATAATCGGTCACTATCACGCCGACAGCCACCACACAGACGAGCAACACGGCGAAAAGCAGGATGGTCCACAGAAGCACATGTTCGATCAGTATCTCCTCATGCAGATAAATGGAGCTTTCCGGATATTCCACATTTATCGAATGAATCTTGCGCTCCATGGTCCGGAACGACAGCCACCCCCACAATCCCAATGTAAGGATCATAGGAACAAGAACCGAAAGGATTATCCTGTGTACAAGTCTCATACGTATCTCAATTATCAGAGGTCACCAGCTTGTAGCCGAATCCGTAGATGGCCTTTATCTCGATTCCGGCCCCGGCATCGGACAGCTTGCGACGGAGATTCTTCATCTGGGCATAGACGAACTGGAAGTCATCAGACTGGTCCACATGGTCACCCCATACAGCCTCTGCAAGAACAGCCTTGTCGACAGTATGGCCAGGACGCATCATGAAATATCTGAGGATGTCGAATTCCTTCTTGAGAAGGGGAACTTCCTTTCCGTCGACCGTCAGACGCCTTGAGACATCTTCAAGCACCACATTCCCGGCCTTCCATTTCAGTTCGCCGTCATTCTGACTTCGACGCACTACGCTCCTTATCCTTGCGGTCAGCTCGGCGAGATGGAACGGCTTAGCCAGATAGTCATCCGCTCCCAACTCCAAACCCTTGATCTTGTCATCGACGGAGTCCCTTGCCGAAATGATGATGACATTGGATCTGTCACCGGACTTCTTCATCTGCTCGAGAATCTCAAATCCGGAGCCTCCCGGAAGGTTTATATCAAGCAGGATACAATCATATGAATATCCTGAAAGCTTGTCCGATGCTCCTGCGTAATCATATGCGTTTTCCACCACATATCCCTCTTTCTTCAGGGCTCTGGTCATCAGTTCCTGAAGGGACAGTTCGTCCTCTATGACAAGAAGTTTCATAAGTCTGGGGTTTTGGAGTTCAAATATAGTGAATTTGACGAAACTTTTTATACCTTTGGGGTTCAATTTACAGCGACCATGGACAAAAGACTTTTCCTTATCGACGGACATGCCCTAATCTTCAAGATGTACTATGCATTCCTGCGTCATCCGATGATCAATTCCAAGGGAGCGGACATGTCCATCCTGTTCGGTTTCACCAAATACATACTCGAACTCATCGAAAAGGAAAGGCCGACACATCTGGCTGTCGCATTCGATCCTCCGGGAGGAACTTTCAGACATGAAATGTATCCGGAATACAAAGGAACACGCGACGAGACTCCACAGCTTGTCATCGATTCACTTGAGCCGCTGTGCGGGCTGTGCAAGGCGATGGAAATCCCTGTGCTGATGGTACGCGGCTTCGAGGCGGACGACGTGATCGGATCGATGGCGAAAAAGGCGGAAAAGGAAGGTTTCCACGTTTACATGGTCACACCTGACAAGGACTATGGCCAGCTGATATCACCGCAGATAACCCAATACAAGCCGGGAAAGTCCGGCAGCGAGAACGAGCTGATCGATGTCGACAAGGTGTGCAGGAAATACGGGATATCATATCCGGAACAGGTCATCGAGATACTCACGATCTGCGGAGACTCGTCAGACAATGTCCCGGGCGTAAAAGGAGTCGGTGAAGTCGGAGCAGGAAAACTGATTGCGAAATACGGTACAGTAGAGAACATCTATGCCCATCTGGACGAACTGACGCCAAGACAGCGGGAGGCCTTCGTCAATGCAGAGGGACACATCAGGCTGAGCCATGAACTGGTAACGATAAAGACAGACATCCGTCTTGATATCGACAGCAGCGAAACAGCTCTGTGTCAAGCATATTCGCCGGAAGTGGCCGACCTGTTCGAGAAATACGAATTCGGTTCGCTACGCAGATTCCTTGGAAACACACAGCCTGCAGCACCTAAGGAGACGAATAAGCTTGCCTTCAAGGAGACGGTCCCTGAAGAAATAAGCAGGATAGCGGTAACTACAGGACGCATGGCCCTCCTTACCGAAAGCGTGCAGCCCGGAATATTCTCTCCCGTAAGAAACATCTATGCAGCCGTCATGGACGGTGAGAATGTCGCCGTCGCAAAAGGTGGTGCCGAGGACTTCATGGACCTGATTTCAAATGAAGATATAACCAAATACGGCTACGACCTCAAGCTGCAGAGAAACATACTTCTGCATAACGGCATGGAAATGAAGGGCCGGCTCATGGATATAGAACTGATGCATTATCTGGTAAATCCGGAAAAGAGCCATAAGGTGGAGATACTCGCTAAGTCCTATCTTGAGATAGATCTCGAGGAAAGCATGCCGGAGGAAAACAGTCCGACAAGTCTGTCGCTGTTCGACGAAGCACCGGAAGACACAAAGGAAACGTCACGCTTTCCTGAGGCCGCCGTAACCATAATGCTCGGCGAGAAGATCTGGGCCGAGATGGAAGAAATGGGCATCGGGGATCTGTATGCAACTATGGAAGAGCCTCTGATCAGCGTCTTGTCCGGGATGGAGACCGAAGGCGTACACATCGACACAGCACAGCTGCGAAGATATGCATCCTCTCTTTCATCCGAAATGAGCGCAATTCAGGAGAAGATCCGGGAAACGGCAGAAGATCCGTCCCTGAACATCATGTCGCCCAAGCAGATAGGAGTCCTTCTTTATGAAAAGCTTAATCTTGACCCGCGCACAAAACCTAAGGCAGGAGTCAGATACAGCTATCCTACTGATGAAGACACTCTGAAGGGACTGGCGCACAGACACCCTGTCGTGAACGAAATACTAGAATACAGAGGGCTCAAGAAGCTCCTCTCCACCTATATCGAACCGCTGCCGAACTACATCTCAGCGGAAACGGGCAACATACATACGACCTTCAACCAGGCCCTTACGGCTACGGGAAGGCTCAGCTCTTCGAAACCCAACCTCCAGAACATACCGGTAAGGAGCGAAAGAGGCAAGGAGATCCGCAAGGCATTCATATCCGGAAGAAAGGACGGAATCATCGTATCCGCAGACTATTCACAGATAGAATTGAGGATAATGGCCCATCTGAGCTGCGACGCCCACCTGATCAACGCCTTCCGCAACGGACAGGACGTGCACGCGATAACGGCAGCCAAGATATTCGGTGTAAGCCTTGAAGATGTCACATCCGAACAGAGACGAATAGCCAAGACCGCCAACTTCGGAATAATGTACGGCATATCGTCATTCGGCCTTGCGCAGAGGCTGAACATCGGCAGGGCGGAAGCGAAAAAGATCATAGATGACTACTTCGCGAATTTCCCTGCAATATCCTCATTCATAGAAGATACGCTCACATCAGCACGTGAAACAGGATACGTCGAGACGATCTTCGGACGCCGCAGATACCTCCCGGACATCAATTCGAAAAACGGCACGGTACGTGCGATAGCCGAAAGGACGGCAGTGAACGCCCCTATCCAGGGCACATCTGCCGATATCATAAAGCTTGCGATGATAAACGTGGACCGACGCATCAGGAAGGAAGGTCTGAAAAGCCGCATGATACTTCAGATCCATGATGAGCTTCTGTTTGACGCCTATGCCGAAGAAGTCGGGAAGCTGGAAGCCATCGTCAAGGAGGAAATGGAGAATGTTACCAGACTGTCTATACCTTTAACAGTAGAATGTAATCATGGAAACAACTGGCTCGAAGCTCACTAATCTTTCGGACATCGAACTTGTAGGTCTGGCTCTGGAACAGAACCAGGCGGCATTCATCGTACTGTATACAAGATATAATGCAGGCGTGAAAAGTCACGTCTCCAGATATGTAAGTCAGAAGGAGGATGTCGAAGACATCTGTCTGGAAAGCTTCCAGAAGGCATTCAGCCAGATCTCATCATACAATCCTGAATACAAATTCACGACCTGGCTGTACAGGATCGCACGAAATACGGCGTTCGACCATCTGAACAGGCACGACAGGGAAAAGAACAACATGCCGACCACATCCATAAATGACGAAATCGCGGAACTCAAGGAACTTCCGGCAACCATGCATAATCCTGAAGAGGACATCATCAACCAGCAGGAATATGACAAATGGCTGACAAACATAGAAAAGCTGAAGGATGATTACAGGACGGTAGCGAAAATGAACCTGATAGACAACTTCGGCTACAAGGAGATCGCCGACGCCCTTGAGATGCCGATTAACACGGTAAAGACGAAGATACGCCGAGCAAAGGCACAGCTGCTCAAAATGATGGATTATTCAGACGAATTATTGTAAAGTCATGACATTCAACGAATTCAAAAACATAGTAGAGGAAAGGTTTCCCGAAATCAACGAAACGCAGATGGAACAGTTCCGTCTGATGGAAGGTCTGTACCGCGAATGGAACTCAAAGATAAATGTCGTTTCAAGAAAGGACATCGACCAGCTGTACAGACATCATGTGCTTCACTCTCTCTGCATAGCAGCGTACATCAAGGCAAGCATGCCTGATGTATATGAAAGGCTCCGCGGAGACGGTCCGTACAGCATATCTGAACCGATGAAGATCCTCGACCTCGGTACCGGCGGAGGTTTTCCGGGCATACCGCTGGCAGTCATGTTTCCTCATACCGCCTTTACGCTCTGCGACTCTATAGGAAAGAAGATCATTGTAGCATCGGAGGTTGCACGAGCCCTCGGACTGAAGAACGTAAAGACAGTCAACGCACGCGCAGAATCGCTTCCCGAGACTTTCGATTACATAGTGTCCCGAGCTGTCACCTCCTTGGACAACTTCATGCCTTGGGTAAAGGGAAAATATTCAGAAGGTATACTCTATCTGAAGGGAGGAGACCTTGAGGAAGAGATAGCTAAAGCCCGGCTCAGGAAAGGCTCCGTGAGCATATGGCCTGTTTCGAAGTGGACAGATGACCCTTTCTTCGAGACGAAACAAGTCATTTTCATAGAAAAATAGCCACTCCGCATTGTCATTCCAAACAGTTCTTACATTGTCATTTCGAGCTACACCTCCATGTCATTTCGAGCTGCACCTCCATGTCATTTCGAGCGTAGTCGAGAAATCTTCAAAAATATTTTGCAAATAAATTCAAAAACACTACCTTTGCACTCCCAATTTGTGTAGGAATATATAAAAAGATCAAAATATGAAAAGAACATTCCAACCATCAGAGCGCAAGCGCCGCAACAAGCACGGTTTCCGCGAGCGCATGTCGACACCTAACGGACGTCGCGTATTGGCAGCTCGCCGTCGTCGCGGCCGCAAGAAACTGACTGTATCATCTGAAGACAGGTGGTAAGAATCCCAACCCGGCCGGAAGGTCGGGTTTTTTATTTCTTTATCCTCAATGGACATGGAACAGGACGAGAAATTCATGAAGGATGCGCTGCGTGAAGCAGGTGCAGCTGCAGCGGAAGACGAGGTGCCTATCGGAGCCGTCATAGTCTGCCGCGGACGCATAATCGGCAAAGGACACAACATGACCGAAAGACTTAACGATCCGACGGCCCACGCGGAAATGATCGCAATAACTGCGGCCACGGAGGCCATCGGCGGCAAATACCTGAACGACTGCACTCTGTATGTCACGGTAGAGCCTTGCCCCATGTGTGCAGGAGCGCTGGCATGGTCACAGATCGGAAGAGTGGTGTATGGAGCATCTGACCCTAAGCGTGGTTTCTCACAGTTCTCCCCTTCCCTGATGCACCCGAAGACCGCAGTCGTCTCAGGAGTCCTGGAAGACGAATGTGGCAGCCTTGTCAGTGATTTCTTCAGGAACAAAAGAAAACCATAATGGAGTGGCTTGAAGGACTCGGCCTGCTCGGCCTTTTCATCGGGACATTCCTCGCGGCGACCATATTCCCGTTCAGTTCCGACGCCCTGTATCTTGCCATTCTTGCTGCAACAGGAGATACGGCCGGATGTCTGGTAACCGGTACATTGGGAAACTGGCTCGGAAGCGTCGTAACCTACTGGATAGGATGGATAGGCAGATGGGAATGGATCGAGAGGTGGTTCAAGGTCAAGCCGGAGACTCTTCAGAAGCAGAAGGAAAAGATCGACAGATACGGCATCTGGCTTGCACTGCTTGCCTGGGTTCCTTTCATAGGAGACGTGATCGCAATCGCACTGGGCTTCTACAAGACACGTCCGGGATGGACAATGGTTCTGCTTCTCATAGGCAAGCTGGCCCGTTTCCTCGTATGGAACCTTGTCTACGGTCTGTTCTAGAACTTGCAGATAATCAAAATTAATGATATCTTTGCAGCGGAATTGAGATATTGTGTAATGGTAGCACTACAGATTTTGGTTCTGTCTGTCCAGGTTCGAATCCTGGTATCTCAACCTTATGGAAAAGCCGGTCGTTATGACCGGCTTTTCTTATCAATATCGTCATCTTAAAGAATCATGCATTGTCCGCGTATGCATCATTTCCCTTCATACCACTTCTTCATCACGTAGAACGCCTTTTTCCTGCCACCCTGGTCGGATATCAGGCCCTTCCTGTTGAAATCATCCTGGATGCCTACGATCTGACGGCGTGGCGAACGGAAATCCTTCAATATCCATGGCGTAGTTCCGGCGAGTCCTTCAATCCTGTCAAGCATCCTGACACTTCTCTGATACATATCCTCCTGATACTCTTCGGTAAATCTCTCCGTCACATCCCCATGCCTTCCATATACGGCACCTCCTCCGAATTCAGATATGAACACGGGCTTCTTCACATCAAAGACCCAGTTCATCCTGTCACATTTCTCCGAAGATCCGTCATACCATCCGACATATTGATTGAAGCTGATCAGATCGACATAGTCAACAAGTTCATCCTTCACCGTAACGGTCACCTCATCTATGTTATCCTTCTCCATTGCTGCGCTTACAAGTCTTGTAGGATCCATTTCACGGGTCTTTTCAATAAGCTTCACGAGAAAATCCAGGCGATCCTTTCCATGGGGTGTCTCGTTGGCTACAGACCATATTATGACATTGGCCCTGTTCCTGTCCCTCGTTATCATGTCCACGAGCTGCGCTTCCGCATTGACATAAGTCTCCGGATTATCGAACTGGATGGTCCAGTACACAGGTATTTCCGACCACACCATCAGGCCCATTTCTTCCGCGACGCGCACCATATGTTCATTGTGAGGATAATGTGCAAGCCTGACGAAATTACAGCCCATCTCCTTCGCCCAACCCAGCAGAATGTGGGCATGATCCTCGGACCAGGCTCTTCCACTGCCGGAATACGGCATCTCCTCATGAATGCTGACTCCCTTGCAGAAGACAGGCTCGCCGTTGAGAAGGATCTCGGTCCCGCGCGTCTTCACCGTCCTGAAGCCGATACGGTCCGAAATGCTGTCGGTTTCGGAAGATATGGTCACATCATACAGCTTGGGATTTTCCGGGCACCAGTATTCCGGCTTCGCCTTCATCGAAAAGCAAGCATATCCGTCCGGGTCAGTCCGCATCGTCACCGCAGCCTTCAATTCCGGTACAGACACAGTCACGGCCTGCTCCGCCTGCGATCCGTCAAGCCGGACCCAGCCCCTGATCATTTTCGGATTGTCAGGATCCAGCTGTACGCAATAGTCTCGGATGAAGGTCATAGGCGTCTCGACTATCATCACGCTTCTGGTAAGGCCTCCGTAATTCCACCAGTCGGAATTCAAGGTCGGGACGCCGTCCGCATGCCTTTTGTTGTCGACCTTGACCACAAGGGAATTGCCGGTTTCCTCAAGCATACCGGTCACCTCTATGTTGAAAGGCGTGTAACCTCCTACATGCCTCGCGATTTTCTTTCCGTTAAGTCCGACCACAGCCTCGTAATTCGCAGCCCCGAAGTATATGAACGTACGCTTATCCGGCTTAGGTTCATAATCGAACAGCCTCCTGTACCACACGGTACCCTCATAATAATAAAGTTTGTCCCTTTGGGTATTCCAATCTCCGGGAACGGCAAGTGTCCTGTCCGTATTGAAGTTATATTCATAAAGCACGGTACGGTCCGCATCGAAATCCCTGTCGGCAAAATACGAAGCCCCGTCATCATGCGGAGCCATCCTGTAATTGTAATATCCGTTTTCATACGGATCCACGATGGTCTTCCATAATCCGTCAAGCGACACGGTCTCTCTTCCTGACACATTGACGATCTGCTGCGCAGGCGCATCCTCTCCGGCAAAAGACATCGCCGGCATCAAAATAACGGGAATCAAAAGGAACAGTCTTTTCATAAGGCCTGTGATTTTTAAAACTGCCAGCCAAGATATTGATTTTTTCCGAGACATCATAGGGTTGCAGGTCTTTTATGGAGACCGGCTCATCTGACCCGAATCATCTGCACGGAACCGACACCAACATTTGTATCATATACATGTCATTTTTGAATCATAATGACACCTGAATACATTTATTTCGACATTGCACCGGCAGCAGACAGGAATCAAAGAGTTCATAATTCCGTCAAGTTGGCTATATTTGTAAACAACCATACGCCCCAGGCCATGAAACGAACATTACTTATCCTGACAGCAGCACTGCATGCACTATCCTTCTTCGCCATGCCGATATCCATGGACGAGCTGATGTTCAAGAACATCACGACTTCGGAAGGACTGTCCAGCAACAGGATCCAGTCGATACTTCACGACTCACACGGCTATCTTTGGATCGGCACGTCCGACGGACTTGACCGGTATGACGCATATGATTTCCGCACCTTTACAGAAGAGGAACTCGGAATGAATGTGGCCAGCATCAATTCCATCTTCGAAGATCCGGAAGGAAACATCATCATCCGGACAAACGCCGGAGACATTCTGTACAGTTACCATGACGGGGAATTCTCAAAAGAACTTGGAGGACATCTCGAAAGGTTCGGCCTGCCGACCGAATATCTTTTTCTGGGAGCTGAAGACAGGACATATCTCTGGGCCGTCACCGATTCAGACATCCACGTATACAGCAAGGCGACGGACGGATGCATAAAGGTTCCGAAATCAGGAGAAAGGCTTACCGGCTTAACCATAAAGCACAGCGCCATCTACCACATTTACGAGGATGCAAGTCTTTTCGTCACGGAAATAGATACAGGCCGTACGTACGGGATACAGACCACAGAAGGCATCAGGGAGTCCCTCAGGGAAGATATGCCAAAGCTGTTTGTAGATTCCGAAGGTCACCTTTGGCTGTATTCGACATACTCGTCGCACCTTTTCAGGATGACGCAGTTCCCGGACAGATGGGAATACATCAAACTTACGGATGAACAAGGCCAATACAACAGGATCTCCGCGATCGGCCAGGAGCCCGACGGAGACATCTGGATCACTACGACACATTCAGGAGGTTTCATCTACAGCAAGGAAAACGGCGGCCTCTATAATTTCAGACACAATGAATACATCTCATCTTCTGTAGCCAGCGACAACCTCTACACCCTGCATATTGACGATGCGGGAACCGTCTGGATAGGAAACTATAAGAACGGTATCTCTTTCTGGTCGGACAAATCCCATGCATTCATAAGCCACAGGCACAAGGTAAAATATGACATTCAGGCCTTCTGTGAACACGAAGGAAGCATCTGGATGGGATCGGACGGAAACGGTCTTCTCAGAAAAAGCATCGACAGCAACGAGATTGAAGAAGTCCTGGGCGATGCAAATGTGATCAGACAGTTGAAGGCCGACAGCAAAGGACGGTTATGGATAGGTTCATACAGGAACGGACTCCTTTGCTATGACAACGGCAGAACCAGACATTACAGCCAGGCTTCATCCGGCATTTCAGACAACTCCATCTACGGTCTTCAGATAGAGTCTGACGGAACGATCTGGATAGGAACGCTTAACGGAGCCATACAGAAATTCGACGCCTGCACCGGGAAATTCACGACCATATACACGGACGGAAGCACGAATATCCGCTACCTCCATCTTGACGAAGGCAGGCGCATGCTTTATGCTGCGACGTCACATGGTCTGCTATGCACCAACATCAACAGCGGCCTGACAAAGAAAATAATGATAGCAGGGCTGTCCGGCATGGTTTCAGCCCTGTCATCCGACCATGAAGGCAATCTGTGGATAGGCGGAAACGACGGCCTTTTCATATACAATCCCCAGACAGGATATCAGGAATCCGTTAGCAGGATAGACGTCATAAGCATAGAGGAAGACCAATATGGCAGAATATGGTGCTGCGACAGAAACGCATTGTATTGCATAAGCAGGAAAGACGACCGGTTCTACAGCATCAGATATGACCATAAGGACGGGCTCCCGGACTGCATGATGAATGAAGGCGCCCTTTTCCGTTGTTCAGACGGCAGGATATTGCTCGGTACCGCCAACGGACTGACAAACATCTTCATCAAGGAGAAGGCATCCACTGCTTACGATGCGAACATCGAACTCTCGAGCATCTATCCGATTTACGGATCCCTTCATGCCATGCTTGACGGCAAGGGAATGACAAACGCAGAGGAAATACGCATAAAGGAGGGATTCCCGACACTTCTCCTCAAGTTCTCGAGTTTTGATTTCCACGAAAACGGCACGACCTTCTCCTACAGGATAGACGGAAGAAGCGACTGGACGGAGGTAGATGGCAACACCATACAGTTAAGCCTTCTTCCGGCAGGCAGATATGACCTTCAGGTACGCGTACGCAATGCGCAGAACATCTACTCGCCGAACATAAGATGCATAACGGTCAAGGTCCTGGGTCCATGGTACAAAAGCTGGTGGGCGTTCATCCTGTACTTATTCATCATATGCACACTGATATATGTGTTCCAAAGCTCTTACAGAAACAGGCAGAAGCGTGAAATGGAAGCTGAAAAAGAAAAGGAAGAGGCGAGACAGCAGAACAAGGTGGCTGAAATAAAACTTCAGTTCTTCGCCAACATCAGTCACGAGTTCAGGACTCCGCTGTCACTCATAATAAACCCGCTGGAGGAATTCCTCAGCAGACATCCGGAGCACAAGAAGCCTCTTCTGACTACAGTCAGGAACAATGCCAACTTTCTTCTTGAGCTGATCAACCAGCTGCTTGACTTCAGGAAGCTCGATTCCGGAGGAGAAGTGATGAATTACGTCTATGGAGACATCATCGCTCTCATAAACGACATAATGATGTCCTTTGAATCCATGTCCAGACAGAAAGGGATAGACTTTATCCTGAATTCACAGAAAGAGTCCATAATGATGGACTTTGATTACGGAAAAGTCCGCAAGATCATTACGAACCTCATTTCCAATGCATTCAAATTCAGCAATGAAGGAGGACGCATCGAGATAAGGGCGGAAATCCTTGACAACAACATAATGCTCAAATTCATCGACAACGGCCAGGGTATAGCAAAAGATGAAATGGTGAAGATCTTCAACTGTTTCTATCAGGGAAGCAGCCAGGGTAACAGTCAGGGAGGCAGCGGCATCGGCCTGTATCTCGTATCCGAATATGTCAAGATGCATAAAGGAACCCTTCAGGTCGCATCGAACATTCCTCATGGAGCCATATTCACTGTCATGCTTCCGATGAAGGTCGGACAGGTACCTCCCGCTATGGAGGAAGACCAGAATATGATAGAAGAGCACAGCAGTGAAGCGGACAGGAACTACACGATCCTTCTTGTGGACGACAACATAGACTTCCTCAACTTCCTCGGCTCGTCACTCTCAAGCAGCTATTACATACTGACGGCTTCCAATGGAAGAAAAGCCCTGGAAGTTCTCAGGAAGGAAAGTCCTGACCTTATAATAAGCGATGTGATGATGCCGGAAATGGATGGTCTTCAACTTTGCAGGACAATAAAGACCGACATACGTTTCTCGCACATCCCTGTCATCCTGCTTACCGCCAAGGTCGGCGAACAATACCAGATCGAGGGACTGGAGCATGGCGCAGATGACTATATAGCAAAGCCTTTCAGCATGGAAGTGCTCAAGATCAGGATAGGAAAGATCATATCCGAGGCCATAGCACGAAGAGGTCTTTTCAACAACGAGATGAAGATCGAGCCTAGCAGGATCACCATCACACCGCTGGACAAACAGTTCATACAGAAAGCTATTTCATCGGTAGAGGCCAACATTTCCGACCCGGATTTTTCTGTTGAGAAGCTTGCATCCGAGCTCAACATCTCGCGAGGTTACCTATATAAGAAGCTGATGATGATCACAGGCAAGATTCCTCTTGCATTCATCAAGGAAATCAAGATGAAACGGGCGCTGCAGTGGCTGCTCGAGAGTCAGCTGCAGGTAGCTGAAATCGCATACAAGATAGGTTATTCATCACCGAGGATATTCACAAAACATTTCAAGGAAGTGTTCGGAATGACTCCTACCGACTACATCAGGCAGCACAAAGAAGGGTAATTCTGTCAATTGTTACAAATGGAGCATGTAACGTATACAAATAGTGATGCTCCATAATGTATTAATATCGTAATTTTGGGAAAAATCCGACAGCCATGAAGATGTTTCCCAAATTACGATTGTATCTGACAGCATGTGCCATACTGGCCATGTCGTTCCTGTCTTCCGACATGAAGGCCGGAAACTACAGAAATTTCAAGGTGTCAAGCTACATAATGGTGCAGGATGTCGCACGGCTTTCCGCAGATCACGAATTCAGAGAAAACCAGTGGAACACCATCAGCAGCCAGCTGGATCTTGACAAGATCTACATCGAGACATATCGTGACGGATTCACGATCGACAAGAAGTCTCTTGAGGACATGATAGCGTTCTTCAAGGGAAAAGGACTTGAAATCGGTGGCGGCGTAACGCTTACCAGCCGCAGGCCGGGCACTTATCCTACATTCAGTTACGCAGTACAGGAAGACAGGGAAAAGGTCAAGGATATCATCAGCCTGACAGCCGGATATTTTGACGAGATAATCCTGGACGACTTCTTTTTCATTGACATCAAGAATGACGAGGAGATAGCGGCCAAAGGTGACCGGAGCTGGTCGGAATACAGGCTTGACCTCATGGACAAGGCCGGAAGAGAGCTTGTCGCAGACCAGGCCCACAAGGTAAATCCTGACTGCAAGGTGATCATCAAGTATCCGAACTGGTACGACCACTTCCAGGGCCTGGGATTCAACCTTGAGACCCAGCCGACATATTTCGACGGCATATGGACAGGCAATGAGACCCGTGATCCTGCCGGAGAGCAGCATCTGCAGAACTATCTCAGCTACAACATCACGACCTACTTCTCGAACATAGCCCCTGGAAAGAATCTCGGAGGATGGGTGGACCTTGGAGGCATCAACATGGGTATCGACAGGTATGCCGAACAGCTGCATCTGAGCATGATCGCCAAGCTTCCCGAAATGATACTCTGGCATTATTCAGCTCTTGCCACACCGGTAAATCCTGCCACCAGAAAAGAATGGCAGGGCACGGGCAACAGCTTTGACTATGATGCGATAATGGCGCCGTTCACAAAGGACGGAAAGGAAGTAGTGCCTTCCGTGACGGCAAGAATAGCCCATGTGACCCTTCACGAGACCGACAGGATCGTCGGCATGCTCGGAGAGCCGGAAGGTCTGGTTTCATACAAGCCTTATCATTCTTCCGGAGAAGGATTCCTCCAGAACTATCTCGGCATGATAGGCATCCCTATGGATATTCTCCCTGAGTTCCCTGAAGACAGGAAGCAGGTTCTGCTCACACAGCAGGCGGCAGACGATCCGGATATCATTGAAAAGATCAGGAAGCAGCTCAACAGAGGTGGAGATGTCATCATAACCACAGGACTCCTCAAAGCCATGAAGGACGAAATTGCAGACATCTGCGAACTGTATTGCGGTGATCTCAAGGCCATTGTGGATGACTTCGGATACTTCGGCAAATCAGAACGCAGCTTCATAATACCTCAGGTCAAATATTTCACCAATGACGCATGGGAGATGGTAAGCGCAGGCCGTCCTCTTACCGGAGGAGTATCCGGTTTCCCTATCCTGCTGAGAAATTCGTATTCGAACGGAACCCTTTACGTCCTTACGGTTCCTGACGATTTCGGAAACCTCTATGACTATCCGGCAGGAGCTCTCAACGCCATCAGGGCAGCGGTAAGCAAGGATGTAGGATATTATGTGGAAGGCCCTGCAAAGGTGGCATTGTTCCCTTATGACAACAACACGTTCATTGTCGAGAACTTCAACGATGAAGCAGTTGAGATAAACATAGCAATGAACGAAAAGACCGCCGAACTGACCGACCTGTCAACAGGAGAGAAGATTGTTCCGGAACCGCTTCCGGAAAGACGGGGTTGGAGAAGAGCATCAGCGCCTGAGGCCAGATTCAAGATAAGCCTTCCTGCACATTCATATGCAACATTCTCATTTTAAGGAAAATAACCTAACCGCATAATATGATGAAAAGACATCTACTGATCAGCACCTTGATCCTGTCCATAGCCTCGGCGATATCACTGCAGGCTCAGGATTTCAAACTACTACCTACCGGCTACCTTAACAACAAAGGTGTCGATGTAATGGCATTCGATGACATCTACCCTGAAGGCCATCAGGGAGGAGTCAGCCTTATCATGCATGGCCACAGGATCGCCACAAACGGTGACATCCGTATGGAAGCGACTCCTGGTCAATGGCAGCCTGTTCCAAAGCAGAAAGGACGTGAGCTCGGAGAAAACAGCATCACGGCGACCCTTTGCTTCCCGGACTCATCGCGCCACATGACCGGCTTCAACCCGATGATCTATCCTGATTTCCACTTCAACTATACAGTGAAGGTGGAGGCTGTAGGCAAAGGCGTGGAAGTGACAGTAGATCTTGACAGGCCGATACCTGATTTCCTCATCGGAAAAATAGGATTCAACCTCGAATTCTTCCCGGGATACCTTTTCGGCAAGCCTTGGATAATGGACGGAAAGACAGGCATTTACCCCCGCCAGGCCAACGCGCCTCTTGAAACCCATTGCCCGAACCACAAGCATGTGGGCGATTATCATGACGGAAAGTCATCTCTTGCGAATTTCGACCACCTCATAGGAGAGGGATACAGCCCTATCGTCGCTGACGACATCATCGGTGCCCCTTATGCAGTCGGCAGGAAGTTCACTTCAAATCCGGAAGACCCATATTCGCGCGTAACCATAGAGTCCCTTACCGGAGACCTCAAGCTGTATGACGGCCGTGTGAACCACAATAACGGATGGTTCGTCCTCAGAAGCGAAATCGCTGCCGGCGCCACAAAGGGTGCAGTAAAATGGATCATCACTCCAGAAGTAGTCGAAGACTGGATGTACAAGCCTGTGGTACAGGTATCTCAGGTAGGTTACCATCCATCTCAGGAAAAGCAGGTGGTCATAGAACTTGACAGCAGAGACACATCAAACGATCCGGTCACCATATATAAGATAGAAGAAGATGGTGAGAAAGCCATCAAGAGCATCAACACAACTGAATGGGGCAGATTCCTCCGCTACCGATACCTAAAGACAAACTTCACGGACATCACCGACCCCGGCCTTTACAGGATCCGTTACAAGGATTCAGAATCGACACTCTTCCGAATTGACGAAGATGTCTATGACCGCGGTGTATGGCAGCCCGTCATTGAATACTTCCTCCCCGTTCAGATGTGCCACATGAGAGTCAACGAAAAGTATCGTGTATGGCATGACATGTGCCACATGGACGATGCCCTGATGGCTCCGGCTCACAGCCACATCGACGGATATGACCAGAAACCGGGACTGTCCAAATACGAGGCAGGCGAAATCGTTCCTGGCGTAAACGTCGGTGGCTGGCATGATGCCGGAGACTTCGACCTCCGCGTGGAATCACAGGCCGGTGAATCCTATATCCTTGCTCTTGCATATGAGACGTTCAGACCGGATATCGACGTCACATCAATTGACCAGAAGACAAGGATCACAGAAATCCATCAGGCTGACGGAAAGAACGATATTCTCCAGCAGGTCGAGCATGGTGCATTGAGCGTGGTCAACAGTTATCTCGCTCTCGGACGCCTTTACAGAGGAATCATCTGCAACGGTCTTCGCCAGTATGTACTTCTTGGTGACGCAGCATCAATGACTGACGGCATCATAGGCAATGAGGACGACCGCTGGATCTACACCGAGGACAATCCTGGAAGGGAAATGTCAACTGCGGCAGAACTTGCAGGCGTAAGCCGCGTCCTGAAAGGCTTCAACGACACCCTCAGCGCACACTGCCTCAACATAGCAAAGGAAATATTCGACAACGTCAAGGTTGAGGGCAGAAGACAGATGAGCAAGATCCAGACTGCTGCTGAACTCTTCCTCACCACAGGAGAGCAGAAGTACAAGGATTATATTCTCGAAAACAAGGATCTCATAATAAGCAACTTCAACGGATGCGCATGGTACCTTGCAAGAGTAGAGAAGATATTTGCTGCAGGAAAGGACAGGAAGTCGAAGCAGTTCTCGAAGGAGTTCAGGGCAGAACTTCCGAAGTATATGGCATCCATCGAATCACAGGCTGCCGAAACGCCTTACGGTGTACCTTACAGACCTGCGATATGGGGAGCCGGCTGGAACATCCAGAGCTTCGCATTCAGACACTATTTCATGTCAAGTGAATATCCGGATGTCATTTCATCCGCACCTGTATACAATGCGCTCAATTTTGTACTCGGCTGCCATCCTGGTCTGAACAGGATATCATTCGCATCCGGAGTAGGAACAGAATCTGCTACAACAGCATATGGAGCAAACAGAGCCGACTGGTCATACATACCTGGCGGTGTGGCTTCAGGAACGGCACTCATACGTCCTGACTTCCCTGAACTGCTTGACTTCCCGTTCCTGTGGCAGCAGATGGAATACTGCCTCGGCGGTGCATCATCACACTATATGTTCATCGCACTGGCAGTACAGGATATGCTCAAGAACTGAGGTTAGTTTAATAGTTATTTTGCGCAAGGAGGCTGAGCTGTGACAGTTCAGCCTCCTTCATTTCTGCAACCGTAACTCCGAGGTGACATTGAACACCCGAGAATGAAACAAAATGTATACATGTGATTATTGATACGTATAATGGAAACAAAACGCACACTTCGCCAACACAAAATTTCACATACCCGCAAAATGATTTCTTTAAATTTGCGAAGAACATAAAACTAATGACAACCACTATGAATTTATCCAGATGCCTTAAGATTGCAACGGCAGGACTTCTTTTAGGAGCTCTGTCAGTATCTGCACAGCCTCAGACAAGTAACGGAGTTACATATCTGATGAATGAAGCAGTAGACGTAAGCCAGGATTTCAGGGAATTGGGAAACATTCTGTTCCTTGCCGACCATCTCGAATCATTCGACGTCGCGACAGGCGAAGGCCTGGTCAATTGGCAAAGGCACCAGCTTGTACCTCGTCAGGCATTCAACACAAACCTGCGTCAGCCGATGCGTCTGCGCATGCTTGACTTCCCTTCGACGGCTTATGACAACAATCCGTCATACAGATTCAGCATTGATTTCGTTTCCCCACGCACAGTGAGGCTCAGAATGTTGACGACAATAGTCGAGCCTGAAGAAAACACTGATGAGGTAATGCTTGCGGGTCCTGTACCGTCTTGCGACGCATGGACAGGCACAGAGACAGAAGATGCCGTAAGCTACAAGAGCGAGTACGGCCAGATCGTCATCGAGAAGAATCCGTGGCGTATCGTCATAAAGGATGCCGACGGCAAGGTACTTACCGAGACCGCTGCAATCCGTGACAACAGCGCCAGCCAGGTAAAGTACACTCCTTTCTCATTCATCAAGAGAGGACGCGACAACGCCAGACTCATCAATCCTGTATTCAGAATGGCTCCAAGCGAAATGATCTTCGGATGCGGAGAGTCAGCGACTGCACTCAACAAGGCAGGACAGAAGGTACATCTTTATGTAACTGACCCACAGGGTCCTGAAACAGACCAGATGTACAAGCCGGTTCCGTTCTTCATGTCGGACAGAGGATACGGAATGTTCATGCATACTTCGGCACCTGTCACCTGCGACTTCGGAGCATCATACATAGGACTGAACAAGCTCTTCATGGGCGACGAGAACCTTGACCTCTTCATCTTCCTCGGCGACCCTAAGGACATCCTCGACGAATATACATCTCTTGTAGGAAAGACACAGATGCCTCCGCTCTGGTCATTCGGAACATGGATGAGCCGTATCACCTACTTCACACAGGAAGAAGGCTACGATGTCGCTGAAAAGATCCGTTCAAACAACTATCCATGCGACGTCATCCATTTCGACACAGGATGGTTCGACGTTGACTGGCAGTGCGACTACAAATTCTCGCCGAAGAGATTCTCGGATCCTGCAAAGATGCTTGCTGACCTTAAGGATATGGGCTTCCATGTAAGCCTTTGGCAGCTTCCGTACTTCTCACAGAAGAATGTATTCTTCCCTGAGCTTGTGGAGAAGGGCCTTTACGTGAAGAACGGAAACGGACAGCTCCCGCAGGAGGATGTCGTACTCGACTTCTCGAATCCTGAGACTGTAAAATGGTATCAGGACAAGATTGCAGGCCTTCTCAAGATCGGTGTAGGCGCAATCAAGGTTGACTTCGGCGAAGGTGCACCTCTCAACGGCCAGTATGCATCAGGCAAGAGCGGCTGGTATGAGCATAACCTTTATCCGGCACGCTACAACAAGGCGGTAGCCGAGATCACAAAGGAAATCAACGGTGAAAACATCATCTGGGCACGCTCAGCATGGGCCGGCTCACAGAGATACCCTCTCCACTGGGGTGGAGACGCATCAACAGATGACACAGGTATGATCGGTACCCTCCACTCAGGACTCTCATTCGGTCTCTCAGGCTTCTCGTTCTGGAGCCACGACATGGGAGGATTCGTAAAATCCACACCTGACGAGCTCTACTGCAGATGGCTGCCGTTCGGCTTCCTCACATCACACACAAGAGCACACGGAGCTCCTCCTACAGAGCCTTGGCTCTATGAAAGCGAGCAGGTGCAGAACGTATTCCGCAAGAGTGCCGAGATGAAGTACAAGCTCATGCCATACGTATACGCTCAGGCCAAGGAATGTACTGAAAAGGGACTTCCTATGCTTCGCGCGATGTTCATCGAGTTCCCTGACGATCCGGGAGCATGGAAGGTTGACGACCAGTATCTCTTCGGTTCACAGATCCTCGTGGCTCCGCTCTTTGAGGAAGGCATGACTTCAAGGACAGTCTATCTCCCTGGCGGAAAATGGATCGACTATCAGACAGGCAAGGTCTACAACCCTGGCTGGAACCACATCGAGGCAAACGGAGAGCTTCCGGTGATAATGCTCGTGAAAGACGGCTCCGCACTTCCTCACATAGCCCTCGCACAGTCTACGGCAGACATGGACTGGAGCAAGATATCAGTAAAGGTATACAGCACAACCGGCAGACCTGCAGAAGGACTTCTCTGCATTCCGTCAGACGGCAAGCTGCAGAAGTTCACCGTAAGCGGCAGCAAGGTGAACGGCATCACCGGCACGAAGGCTAAAGTCGTAAGATAAAGAACCACATTAATACTTAACTACCAACCATTATGAAAAAAACAATTACTTTTCTGGGCGTACTGTCATTATTGATGATATGCGCATTCCCTGTTGACTCAACAGGTAAGACTCCGGATCCGTATGCTGTTTCTGCAGAACAGAACACGGTTACAGTAAAAGGAAAAGTCGTTGACAAGGCCGGCGCACCTATCGCAGGAGCATCTGTCATCGAAACAGGAACAACTAACGGAACATTCACTGACGGCGAAGGAAACTTCACTCTCACTGTCAGGGAAGGTTCGACTCTTGAAGCAGGTTTCCTCGGTTATATCAGCAAGACATCTCTTGTTACCGGAAGCAGCATGACATTCGTACTTGATGATGACGTGGAGGTTCTGGAAGAAACAGTTGTCGTTGGTTACGGTACCATGAAGAAATCAGACCTGTCTGGTTCCGTTGTTTCAGTAAGCGCTGAAGAAATGGAAAGACGCAGCCCAGCCAACATCGGTGTAGGTCTTCAGGGAATTGCTCCGGGTGTACAGGTAATCCGTTCATCAGGTGATCCTGAAGGAGGCTTCTCGATCCGTATCCGCGGTGTCGCTACCGTAAACGGTTCTGCAGACCCTCTCTACGTAGTTGACGGTGTACAGGTAGGTTCGTCAATCGATTTCCTCAACCCTACGGATGTGGAATCGATCGAGATCCTCAAGGATGCTTCAGCAACAGCGATCTACGGTACAAAGGGTGCTAACGGTGTAGTAATCATCACTACAAAGAAAGGTGGAAGAGGCAAGACAAACCTCAACATCAGCGCTAACGTAGGCGTTCAGTTCAATGCGAACAGAATGGACATGGCAGATGCTGACCTCTTCACATCAGCAGTACGTCAGGCTGTTGCAGTTGACGGAACAACGATGACCAACCTTGCATACAGCGAGCAGTATATCGGAAAGCTTAACAACATTGACTGGCAGAAAGAGGTTACAAGACCTGCAGTACGTCAGAAATATGACATTTCAGCTTCAGGCGGAAGTGAGAACACACAGGCAAACATCTCGTTCGGATATCTGAACAACCAGGGTATCATCCTCAATTCGTTCTACAACAGGATCACAGCGAGAGCAAACGTGACCCACAAGATAAAGAACTTCATCCACGTAGGTGCAAACATCCAGTACACTCACCACGAGCGCACAGGTGGCGGAAACCTCAGAAACATCGTTGCTGCAATCCCTACAATGGACTACGTCGAGGAGGGAAAGTTCTACTCGATGCCTATAAAACTTGAAGACGGCTCATGGGGACACTACAAGAAGGAAGGTAACGGTGACGTTCCTAAGGGTCTTGACAATCAGGTGGCATCACTCATGGAGTCGGACAACCTCACAAAGGGCAACCGCGTACTCGCGAGTGCCAACCTCCAGATCGACATCATGAAGGGTCTCGTATTCAGGGCTATCGGAAGCTACAACCTTTATACAAACGCTTACAACGGCTATTCTGTAGTCAACAACAGAACATTCGGTTCTGAAGGACGTCCTGACAGCTTCTCACTCAACCAGAGCCAGAGCAACGACCTCGGTCTTGAGAGCTACCTCACCTATAACCTTGACAAGAAGGGACACCGTTTCACTGCAATGGCCGGATTCTCTATCTCCGCATATAACGGAGCATGGCTCAATGCAAGCGCAGACAATTTCCCTGCAAACACTATCCGTGACCTCGGACTCACCCAGGACATGTCATCAAGGAACTCGAACGGCGCCCTCAACCGTCTTAGCAGATTCGCTTCATACTTCGCCCGTCTGAACTATGCATATGACGACCGCTACATCGTGACTGCAACAGTACGTCGCGACGGTTCATCTAACTTCGGTGCCGGCAACCGTTGGGGAACATTCCCTTCAGCTGCAGTTGCATGGAACATCGCCGAGGAAGACTTCATGTCTGACGTTGACTTCATCAGCAACTTCAAGATCCGTGCAGGTTGGGGACAGACAGGTAACGCAGGTGGCGGAACAAACCTTTCAGTGCCACAGCTGTCATCAGAGCACACAATGTACTGGGTTGACAACAAGACCAATTCAGGCGGAATCACAGCATCCGGTATCGCTCAGCAGAAAGAGATCGACACAAACCTCAAGTGGGAGACCAACGAGCAGACCAACATCGGTATCGACCTCGGATTCTGGGATGACCAGTTGACAATCACAGGAGACTACTTCATCCGTGACGCAAAGGATCTCCTCCTCTATAGGAACATCCGTATCTCGACAGGTTTTGAGAATGTATACACTAATGCAGGTCATATCCGCAACTCAGGTTTCGAGCTGATGGCGACATACAAGAGAAGCTTCGGCGATTTCTTCTTCTCAGTCAGCGCTAATGCCACTACATTGAAGAACAAGGCGATCGAGGTAGGCGACCCTATCTTCGCTAAGGACAAGAGAGGCGGTGGTGCTGAAGACGGAGACCAGTGGGACAACCACTCTGTTACACAGAACGGATATCCTGTAGGTTCATACTATGGATACAGAGTTGCCGGCATCTTCAAGGATCAGGCTGAAATCGATGCCCTTAACGCAAAGGCACCGGAAGGAAAATATCAGGAAGCTACAACAATGCCGGGAGACTATAAGTATGTGGACCTCAACGGTGACGGAACCATCACTGATGCCGCAGAGAAGTGATCGGACATGGATTCCCTACACTCACATACGGTCTCATCCTCAATCTTTCATACAAGAACTTCGATTTCTCAATGAACACTCATGGAGTAGCAGGAATCGACATTCTTTCTTATTCATCTGCACGTCTCCAGTCTGTTTACAACCCTACAGGCGGTTACCAGAATGTTCTTGCCGAATATGTGAATAATGCTTGGAGCAGCACAAACAAGAACAGTACTACACACAGAATCACAAAGACTGACTACAACAAGAACTACCGTGTATCAGATGCTTATATCAAGAAGGGAGACTACTTCAAGATTTCAAACATCCAGATCGGATACACTCTTCCGAAGAAAGTCGTAAGATACGCTCGTATGGAGAACGTAAGAGTATACCTGAGCGCAGACAACGTACTCACAGTTTCACCTTACAACAAGTATGGTGATCCTGAAATCGGAAGTTCGAATGTACTCTTCACCGGCTTCGACTCGGGACGTTACCCATTCCCTATGTCAGTTTCATTCGGATTAAATGTAACATTCTAAATTTGACGTTATCATGAAAAATATATTCAGAATCTTGTTGACAGGTGCTGCCGTAATGTTTATGGCATCTTGTGAGGACTTCCTCACCATACAGCACTATGACATCCTTCCAGAAGACTTCATGTTCCAGACTGAGGAGAATGTCCAGGCCGGATTGAACGGCATCTATGACACCTTCTATACAAAGCAGGACAATCCTGCCGATGATGACAACACATGGGGTTTCAAGCCTCAGGTATTCATTGCAAACCACTCTGCCATGGACTGCCAGGCATCAGGATGGGATGCTGAGTGGCAGCGTCATGCCGTACAGCCTGACAAGGGTTCTCTTGCAACTGCCTGGAGAATGAGTTACAGGGCCGTTGACCGCGCAAACCGTTTCCTCGAAGGTCTTGCAAAGGCTGACAAGTCAATCTTCGCTTCAGAAGAAAACATCAAGATGTATGAGGCTGAAGCAAAGGCGATAAGGGCTTTCAACAACTTCTACCTTACTAAGGTATTCGGCAGAGTTCCTATCCTCAAGACAGGTGACACCTACACAAACTCTCCTGGAAAGCCTCGTCCTGAATCGATTGACGAGATGTACAAATTCATCGAGCAGGACTTTACTGAAGCAATGAAGGTTCTCAACTGGGAGCCTCGCAACGGCGAATACGGACGTATCACCAAGGGTTTCTGCAAAGCTTATCTCGCTGAAATGATGATGTATCAGGAAAGATTCGCAGAGGCTAAGACACACCTCAAGGATATCATCGACAGCAAGACATATGCTCTTGAGCCATGCTACGGAAACCTTCACGGCTGGAACCAGCACTGGACTAAAGAATCGATCTTCGAAGTTATGTACGCTGAGCTCGGCTACATGGGTTGGGGCGGTAACAACGTCGACATGGCCATGTGGTACAGCTGCATGTGCGCTGCTCCTGAACATGGCGGATGGGGTTCACTATGTCTTTCATACGAGCTTTACCGTTCATTCGAGCCTGGTGACAAGCGTAAGCAGTACTCTATGGTAGGTCTTGGCGACACCAATCCTTTCACAGGACAGACAATCGGTGTGAAACAAGGATTTGACGGATGGTTCCAGGGTTCGGAGAACATGCCTACAGTATACACTTTGAAATACTGGAAGAATGACCCTAACTCTACTCAGAAGATCTTCGTTCCTCATTCTCTTACCTTCAAGAGACTTGCCGGCGTAATGCTCGACTATGCTGAGTGCTGCTTCGAGACAGAAGATGCCAATACAGGTTGGGAGATGATCAAGCAGATCCGTAACCGTGCATGGGGTAACCTCGAGCCAGGCAACACAGTAGAAGGAGCCTTCAACGAAATGCTCAACACTGCAGTGGTGGACGTTCCTGATGCAAAGACTTTCTACACCAACTACAAGGCTGAAAAAGGTTATAATGCAGACGTATGGAAAGTCGCTCTCCTCATCGAGCGTCGCCATGAGCTGAACCAGGAGTTCGACCTCTATTTCAGCATGGTAAGAATGGGCATCGCAGACGAATGGTTCAAGTGCGAGTATCCTAACAAGAGCGAAACCAGCGATTACAGGAAGAACGGAGGTTCAGTAAGATACTTCGATTATCAGCCATACATGGCGGTCTTCCCTATTCCGTCAAATGAAATCCTCAGGAATCCTGACATCAACCAGGAGGACCAGAACGAGGGTTATTAATAGAATTCCACTAGGAAAACTTAAGCAAAAAACTTCATGATTATGACTAATGTCAGATCAATTCTATTGTCGGTCGCGGCTCTCTTGATGGGAGCCGCGCTGGCAAATGCGCAAGGCTTCAAGGTGAACGACCTTGAATATTTTGAGAATCATGGAGCCAATGTGATGGTATTCAGCGACGTATATCCTGAAGGCCATCAAGGAGGTCTTACAATTGTGATGAACGGAGACAGAGTCGCCGGAAGCGGTGACGTGCGTCTCGAAATATCCCAGGGCCAGTGGCAGGGGCTTCCGCGCATGCGCAGCCGCCAGGTCAACAAGGAAGGCAATGAGATATCAGTTACATTATCTTATCCGGATTCGACACATCATCTTTCCGGATTCAATCCGGCAATATATCCGGATGTCACATTCAACTACACCATAAGCGTCAAAGGTGACGGAGACGCCGTAGTAGTGACCGTAGACCTTGACAGACCGGTTCCTGAATGGCTTGCAGGCAAGATAGGCTTCAATCTTGAGCTTACCCCTTCAACCCTTCTCGGCCAGCCGTGGATAATGGATGACAGGACAGGCTACTTCCCGCATCAGTCTTCAGGTCCTACAATGAGACAGGAGAGCAACACGAACCATATCGGGGATTTCAATCCTAAGGGCAAGGCAAGTCTCGACCAGCTTCTTCTTGACAGGAAGACATACAATCCTATGATAGCTGACGACATAGTATCAGCTCCAATGGCAAAGGGAAAGACCTTCGTGCTTAACCCGCACAAGAGTCTCAAGAAAGTGACATTCGAATGTCTTACAGGAGAATTCGGGCTTTATGACGGCCGCATCAACCATAACAACGGATGGTTCATCCTCCGCAGCGACATCAAGCCGGGCGCTACAAAGGAAGCCGCAAAATGGGTGATAAAGCCGGAAATAGACAAGGACTGGCGTTATACTCCTGTAGTGCAGACATCTCAGATCGGTTACTATCCCGGACAGAAAAAGATCGCTGTCATCGAACTCGACAAGAGGGACAATGACTTCAAGACACCTGTACTCTACCGTATCGACGCACTTGGAGAAAGAGTCGTAAAGGAAGGGCCTGCACACCAATGGGGTGACTTCTACCGTTACAACTATCTCCAGTTCGACTTCTCTGACGTAGTGGATGAAGGCTTGTACAAGGTAAGGTACGGAGACTCCGAGTCAGTCGTATTCAGAATCAGCAAGGATCTTTACGATGTCGGCGTATGGCAGACTGAAGTCGAGTATTTCCTCCCTATCCAGATGTGCCATATGGAAGTAAGGGAAAAGTACCGCGTATGGCATGGCTACTGCCATGATGATGACGCTATAATGGCAAAGACCGACATCAACCATATCGACGGATATTCTCAGGGAGCATCCACAATGACAAAGTACAAGCCGGGAGACCGTGTACCTGGTCTGAATATCGGCGGTTGGCATGATGCAGGTGACTACGACCTTCGCGTGGAGTCACAGGCAGGTGAAGCTTATGTACTTGCCCTCGCATTTGAGAATTTCGGTGCATATTGGGATGAGACAAGCATAGATTTCGTCAACAAGGTAACCGAACTCCATCAGCCTGACGGAAAGAACGACATACTCCAGCAGGTTGAGAACGGAGCCCTGACCATTGTTGCAGGATGGGATGCGCTCGGACGGCTTTACCGCGGCATACTCTGCCCTACTGTAAGACAGTATGTCCACCTCGGAGATGCTGCCGAACATACAGACAACGTATGTGACGGTCGCGACGACAGATGGGTATTTACGGAAGACAATCCTTACAAGGAAATCGATGTCGCAGGAAAGCTGGCTGCAATGTCAAGAGTCCTCAAAGGACATAACGACACATTGAGCACAAGATGTCTGGAGATTTCCGAAGCCATCTACAAGAGCCTTCCTGAAAATGAAAGGCTTACCGGAGGTAAACTGTTTGCGGCTGTCGAGCTGTACCTCACAACCGGCAGCGATGATTATCGCGACTTTGTCCTTGACCACAAGGACTATATCGTGAAGAACATATCACGCTGCGGCTGGTTCGTCGGACGTTTCGACAAGGCTGTCGGCAACAAGAAGTTCAGCAAGGCTATCCGTGAGGCTCTTCCTTCAATCAGAGAGACTTTCGAAGGATACGCAAGACTCAACCCTTATGGAATCGCCCACAATCGTGGAAACCGTTCAAGCGGATCATGGGAGCCGCAAAGCCACACATTCAGCTATTGCCTCCTTCACGAGTCATATCCGGAAGTCTTCGATCCTGAATACATCTACAACAGCATAAATTATCTGCTGGGATTCCATCCTGGAACTAACCGCGTATCCTTTGTGACAGGTGTAGGAGTGGAGACACAGAAGGCAGCATACGGAACCAACAGAGCTGACTGGTCATATATTCCTGGAGGAGTCGCACCAGGAACGAACCTTATCCGTCCTGACCTGCCTGAACTTCTGGATTTTCCATTCATATGGCAGCAGGGAGAATACTGCATGGGAGGCTTGACAAGCAACTTCATGTATATGGTCCTTCTGGCACAACGGAACCTTAAGAACAAATAAATAAAACGGGAATCAATCCTGAAAATCTGGACATCATGAAAATATTGACACTGATACTGAGTTGCTTGACATTAATGTCGATGCCGGCGGAGCAACATGAAGCAGAAAAGATAGGCCAAGACAATGGCTTTACTGCCAAAGTGAGAGGAATGGACGTCAAGATCGAGTTCTACTCTCCTGGTATCGTCCGTGTATTGAAATATGCTGAAAGTTCCGATTTCGGCAAAAAGAAAAGCTTTGTAGTCGAAATGGAGCCACAGACTCATGATGTTGCAGTTTCAGCTACGGACAATCTGATCGTAGCCAGATCCTCGGAACTTCTGGTCAATCTTGACAAGGAGACCGGAAGAGTCGAATTCTACAGTGCCGACGGCAGGCGTCTGCTTTCGGAAAAGGAGTATGGCACTCAGATAATGCCCGTACAATTCATTCAGCGCATCCGTCCTCAAAAAGCACAAGCACCTAAGCCGGCAGGTGTTGTGCCTACTCAAAGTGCGCCAGGGCAGGATACCCCGGGCATGAATAACGGCCGCATGCGCATTGTCGTTGAAAAGACCAATGAAATCAGGCAGTCATTCATCCTTGATGAAGACGAAGTGATCTACGGTCTTGGACAGCATCAGTCCGGAAAGATGAATCAGAGAGACCAGCGTCTCAGGCTTGAACAGAATAACATGGAAATAGCCATTCCATATTTCAGTTCAGTGAAAGGCTACGGAGTCTATTGGGACAACTATTCAATCACCACATTCGACGACACGCCGATGGGCACATCGTTCACATCTGAAGCCGGTGAGGCAGTGGATTACTACTTCCTTTACGGAAAGGATGGAGACGGAAACGTCGCATTGTTCAGAGAACTGACCGGACAGGCAAAGCTTGCCCCTTTATGGACTTTCGGTTTCTGGCAGTGCAAGGAAAGGTACAAGTCTGCAGAAGAGGTGGCTGATGTCGTAAGGAAATACCGTGACCTCGGAGTCCCTCTCGATGCAATCGTCCAGGACTGGAAATACTGGGGTGAAGAAAACTACACGTGGAATGCCTTGGAATTCAACAATCCTTCATTCAGGAATCATCAGAAGATGTTCTCATCCCTCAAGGACATGAACGCAAAGATGATGATCACGGTATGGCCAAGCGTAGGAGACAGCACCCGGATAAACAAGGATCTGAGCGAAATGGGAGCATTGTTTCCGATGCAGACTTCTCCTCGTGAGGCGAAGGTGTATGATGTATGGAACAAGAAGGCCAGAGACCTGTTCTGGTCATATATGAACAGGAATCTTTTTGAACCGGGAATGTCCGCATGGTGGCTTGACGGTCCGGAACCTGAATTCTACAACACCTCTCCAGGAGACTTCAACATCCAGACAGGAGAAGGTACATTACGCAACATCCGAAACACATATCCTCTGTTCGTAAGCAAAGGAGTATATGAGAATCAGCGCTCGGTTACAGACAGAAAGCGTGTGTACATCCTGACCAGATCCGCATTTGCCGGCCTGCAGAGATATGGAGCAGGTTCCTGGAGCGGAGACATCCGCGCTTCCTGGGAAGTATTCAGAAAGCAGATACCTGCAGGACTGAATTTCTCCATGTGCGCGATTCCGTACTGGAATACCGATATCGGAGCATGGCATCCGTACGGCTATGTATACAACACTGCCAACACGGACCCTGGATATCAGGAAATCTATTGCAGATGGTTCCAGTTTGCAGCTTTCAACCCTATGATGAGAGCTCACGGAACCGGATCACCTCGTGAAATATACCAGTTCGGAGAAAGAGGATATTGGGCGTTCGACGTACAGGAGCAGTACATCAACCTCAGGTATTCGATGCTGCCATATATCTACTCCACTGCATGGCAGACTACGAAGAACGGATATTCATTCCTACGTCACATGTCCATGGAGGCACCTTCGGACAGGAATACCTATCTGCTTGATGACCAGTTCATGTTCGGCCAGGCCTTTCTCGTAGCTCCGGTCCTTGAAGACGGTGTCGGGGAAAACCGGACAGTAAACAGACAGCTCTATCTTCCGGACAATTCGGAATGGATAGACTTCTGGACAGATGAAAGGCATGAAGGAGGACAGATGATTGTCAAGGAGGCTCCGATCGACATAATACCTGTCTACGTCAAGGCCGGAAGCATCGTTCCTTTAACGACTGAAAAAGTCCAGTATGCAACAGAAAAGAAGTGGAACAGACTGGAAATCAGGATATACCCTGGTGCTGACGGAGAATTCTTCCTTTATGAAGACGAATTTGACAACTACAATTATGAAAAGGGAGAATATACAGAGATCCCTTTCGTCTGGAATGATGCCACCAAGACACTTACAATCAATGAAAGGGTCGGAGGATATTCCGGAATGATCGGCAAAAGAAGCTTCCTTATCACCATCGCCGGAGAGAAATCAGCAAAAACCATAAGATACACCGGCAAGAAGATATCTGTAAAGTTCTGAACACCTGATAACACTGAGCTATAAATTCACAAAGAATGATTAATTTTGGGACATGTGCTTCCAAAGTTGAATTCTTAAACGTAACCATTATTTATGAAAAAGACATTAATTCCCGCTTTACTGCTCCTGGCACTGTCAGGCTGCAGTCCAGAAGCCGATGTCAAGGAATCCGCCCTCATGAAGAACGAGGACAGGATCACTGAAATCATGTCAGCAATGACTTTGGAAGAAAAGGTAGCGATGCTTCACGGCAAGCATATGTTCTCTTCTGAAGGAGTCCCTGCCCAGGGAATCGCTGACATCGAGTATGCTGACGGTCCATTCGGTATCAGAGAGGAAATGGAGCCGCACAGCTGGAACTCTATCCATCTGGACACTGATTCCGCAACGTTCTTCCCTACCGGTTCGGCCCTTGCTGCAACATGGAGTGATGAGCTTGCAAGAGAATATGGCAAAGGTATGTCCATCGAAGCACGACTGAGAGGCAAGGACATGATCCTCGGCCCGGCAATCAACATCCAGAGAGTACCGACAGGAGGACGTACCTATGAGTATTTCAGCGAGGACCCGCTCCTGAGTTCTGTTCTTGCCACGGAGTATGTACTTGGCGTTCAGGAAAACGGAACTGCAGTATGTCTCAAACATTATGCATTGAACAATCAGGAGGACCATCGCGGATACGTTGACGTACAGGTGTCCGAAAGAGCAATGAGGGAAATATACCTCCCTCCTTTCGAAATGTCCGTACGCAAAGGTGACGCATGGGGCGTAATGTCAGCATACAACAAGGTAAGAGGTTACTGGTGCTCTGAAAACAAGGAGCTCCTTACAGACATTCTTCGTGACGATTGGGGATTCAAGGGTGTCGTGATTTCCGACTGGGGCGGCACTCATTCTGTAAAAGCTGTTGAAGCCGGACTGAACGTGGAGATGCCTGGCGCATCGCACCTCGGAAAGACCCTGCTTGATTCACTCGAAGCCGGTGTGGTTTCTGTAGAGGCTGTTGACCAGAGAGTCCGCGAGCTCCTGCGCGTCCGCCTTGCAGTAGAGCCGGTTCCTGCAGAGAAGGCTAATGTCGAAATGACATCACAGGCCCCTCAGCAGAAGATAGCATACGATGTAGCGGCTCATTCCGTAGTGCTGCTCAAGAACGAAGGCCTTCTTCCTATTGACACACAGAAACACAAGAAGATCGCAGTCATCGGTGACAATGCTGTACAGACACAGTCGCTTGGAGGAGTAGGTGCAGGCGTAAAGACATTGTACGAAGTGACTCCGCTTGCCGGTCTCCTGTCAAGACTTGAAGGCAAGGCTGAGGTAACCTATGCACAGGGATACGCGAAATATACCGCAGAAGACCGTCACCGCAGGATGCCTGCTGTCCGCGAACCTGACCAGAAGCTTATGGAAGAGGCTGTCGAGCTTGCAGGAAAATCCGACCTGGTGATCTTTGTTGCCGGAAACAACCGCGATATAGAAACAGAAGGTTCAGACAGGACAAACATCATGCTCCCGATGGGCCAGGACGAGCTTATCAAGGCTCTTGCTGCTGTCAACCCTAACATCGTGACCGTGGTGGTCACCGGTGCACCTGCAGATCTGCGCGTAGTGAAGGAGGTATCTCCATCCGTCGTTGTTTCATGGTTCAACGGTTCTGAAGGCGGAAACGCTCTTGCAGATATCCTCGTCGGAAACATCGCACCTTCAGGAAAGCTTCCTTTCACATTCCCGGTACAGCTCGAGGACAACCCGGCATATGCACTCGGCGTATTCCCTCAGAAGATTGATGAAGGCAATGAGGACATATTCGTGAATCTTGTGAACAGAAGAAGAGACAGGAACAGCATCAAGCTTGAGGCAGACTATGCAGAAGATATTTTCGTAGGTTACCGCTGGTACGAGAGCAAGAAGATTCCTGTCCTCTATCCTTTCGGACACGGACTGTCATATGTTGACTTCGAGTATTCGGACCTTGCGTTAAAGTCCACATCCAAGGGCGTGAAGCTTTCCCTCACATTGACGAACTCCGGCAAAATGGACGCAGATGAAGTCGTACAGGTATATGCATCACGTCCGGAGTCAGCAGTCATCAGACCTGAGAAGGAGCTGGCAGGATTCCAGAGAGTTACAGTAAAGGCTGGAGAAACCAGAAGTGTGGAGATAGATATAGACAAGGAGGTATTCCGTCATTGGGATGAAGCGTCAGACGGATGGGCAGTGGAGCCAGGCGCAGCAGTATTCCACGTTGGAAGTTCTTCCGATGACATCAGGCTTACAGGTAAAACCCGCATAAAATAGACGACTATGAAAAAAATGGCACTAAGGCTATTGGCTGTCCTGCTGCTTTCAGCGGGAGCCGTTACGGCATACGCACAGAAATATGAGAACTTCAAGGTTTCATCGTACATCCGCGCTCAGGATGTACTGAAAATGAAGGACAAAGCCTTCCTCGAGCAGACTTGGGAGACAGTAAGCAGCCAGGTCGACCTCGACAAGATGTACATAGAGACACACCGCGACTCGATCGTAGTTGATGAAAAGACGCTGAAGGAAGTGATCAGGTTCTTCAAGTCCAAAGGTCTGGAAGTAGGCGGTGGCATCACATATACCATTTCCGAACCGAATGATTTCCAGACATTCAGCTACGCAAGACAGCCGGACAGAGAGTTCGTGAAGTATGTGGCGGAATATACTGCGAAGTTCTTCGATGACTTCATACTCGATGACTTCTTCTTCATCGATGTGAAGAACGACGACGAAATCGCGGCAAAGGGCGACAGGAGTTGGACGGAATACCGTCTTGAACTTATGTCAAAGGCAGGAAAGGAGCTTGTCGTAGACCCTGCGCATAAGGTGAATCCTAAATGCAAGGTCATCATCAAGTATCCTAACTGGTATGACCATTTCCATGGCCTTGGCTTTAACCTTGATGAAGAACCGAAATATTTTGACGGTCTCTGGACAGGTACTGAAACTCGTGACCCAGGCGGAAACCAGCATCTGCAGAATTACCTGAGCTACAACGTGATCAGATATTTCGACAATATCGCTCCTGGAAAGAACGGCGGAGGCTGGGTTGATGCAGGAGGCATAAACATGGGAGTTGACCGTTATGCCGAGCAGGTACATCTCACCATGCTCACCAAGACCCCTGAAATCATCCTCTGGAACTTCATGCAGCTCAACAATGTTGCAATAAATGCGGAACATCACAGAAAGGATTGGCAGGGCACAGGCAACAGCTTCGACTACGACAAGATGATGCAGCCGAAGAAGAAAGGCAAGAAGACAATCGTACCTTCGACATTGGCAAGCGTGTCAAGCTACACACTGCGTCAGGTAGACGGATTCCTTGGTAAATTGGGAAATCCTGTAGGCATCGCATCCTACAAGCCATATCACTCTTCCGGCGAGGACTTCCTCCAGAACTACCTCGGCATGATCGGACTTCCTCAGGACATGCATCCGGAATTCCTTCAGGATCAGAAGCAGATCCTTCTCACCCAGCAGGCTGCAAAGGATCCTGCCATCATGGACAAGATCAGGACACAGCTTAAGAACGGCGGAGATGTGATCGTTACCACAGGCCTTCTCAAAACCATCAAGGACGACCTTGCTGATGTATGCGAACTCTATTGCGGAGATCTCAAGGCCATCGTTGACGATTTCGGACGACATGGAAAATCCGATAGAGAATTCATCATCCCACAGGTAAAGTACTTCACGAACGACGCATGGGAGGTTGTAAGTGCAGGCCGTCCGCTCCGCGGAGGCGTGTCGGGATATCCTGTGCTGCTGAGAAACTCCTACTCTAACGGAACCCTTTATGTTCTGACCATCCCTGATGACTTCGGAAATCTCTATGATTATCCGGAAGGAGCGCTCAACGTCATAAGAAGATTCATGAGCAAGGGTCTCGACATGTACATTGAAGGTCCGTCAAAGGTTGCCCTCTTCCCATATGACAACAGGACTTTCGTTGTGGAGAACTTCAATGACACTCCGGTATCCGTAAAGGTCCGCTTCAATGTAGAGACAAGCGGAATGGAGAATCTGGAAACTGGAGAGAAGGTCCCTGTAGAGACGGTCATGGAAATACCGGCACACTCGTACAAGGCGTTCAGATACTGATGAACAAAAAAACCGACAGGCAGGTGCCTGTCGGTTTTCTGTTATATGGAAACGGTTACAGTCCCAGTTTCTTAAAGAAGTCGTTACCCTTGTCGTCCACGAGGATGAATGCAGGGAAATCCTCCACATGGATCTTCCAGATTGCCTCCATTCCGAGTTCAGGATACTCCACGCACTCGATGCTCTTGATGTTGTTCTGAGCAAGGATAGCTGCAGGACCACCGATAGAACCGAGGTAGAATCCACCGTACTTGTGGCAGGCGTCAGTAACGCACTGAGCGCGGTTACCCTTTGCAAGCATGATCATGCTGCCGCCGTGGCTCTGGAAGAGATCGACATATGAGTCCATACGACCTGCAGTAGTAGGTCCCATAGAACCACACGCCATTCCAGCAGGAGTCTTAGCAGGACCTGCATAGTAGATAGGATGATCCTTGAGATACTGAGGCATCTCCTCTCCCCTGTCGAGACGCTCCTTGATCTTAGCATGAGCGATGTCACGGCCTACGATGATCGTACCGTTCAGGCTGAGACGTGTAGATACAGGATATTTGGTGAGTTCCTTGAGGATGTCTGCCATCGGCTGGTCGAGGTTGATCTTCACGGCCTCGCCTTCACCTGCCTGACGGAGTTCCTCAGGAATGAGGCGTGCAGGATTGTCATCGAGCTTCTCGATCCAGATACCGTCCTTGTTTATCTTTGTCTTGATGTTACGGTCTGCCGAGCAGCTTACTCCGAGTCCTACAGGGCAGCTTGCTCCGTGGCGTGGAAGACGGATAATGCGTACGTCGTGTGCAAAGTACTTTCCTCCGAACTGTGCACCGAGACCGATCTTGTGAGCCTCCTCGAGAACGAGCTTCTCAAGTTCTACATCACGGAATGCGCGTCCTGTCTCGTCACCTGTTGTAGGAAGGTTGTCATAATACTTGCATGAAGCGAGCTTCACTGTGAGAAGGTTTCTCTCAGCCGAAGTACCGCCGATGACAAATGCGATGTGGTATGGAGGACATGCAGCTGTTCCGAGAGTCTTCATCTTTGCGACGAGGAACGGAACGAGGGTCTGCGGATTGAGGATAGCCTTTGTCTCCTGATAGAGATATGTCTTGTTTGCTGATCCGCCACCTTTTGTAACGCAAAGGAAGTGATACTCAGCACCATGAGTTGCCTCAATGTCGATCTGTGCAGGAAGGTTGCACTTTGTGTTCACCTCATCATACATTGTAAGAGGAGCATTCTGCGAATAACGGAGATTCTCTTCTGTATAGGTCTTGTAAACTCCGAGAGAAAGAGCTTCCTCGTCATCATAGCCGGTCCATACCTGCTGACCCTTCTCGCCGTGGATGATGGCAGTACCTGTATCCTGGCAGAAAGGAAGTTTGCCCTTGCATGCAACCTCAGCGTTGCGGAGGAAAGTCAGAGCCACATACTTGTCGTTCTCCGAAGCTTCCGGATCGTGGAGAATCTTGGCCACCATCTCATTATGCTCAGGACGGAGCATGAACGAAACATCACGGAAAGCCGTATTGGCCATGACTGTAAGACCTTCCTTGGCGATCTTGAGGATCTCATGTCCTTCGAATTCGCCTGTACTTACATACTGCTCCGAACCAGGGATCTTGTAATATTCAGTCTTGTCCTCGCCAAGCTGAAACATTGGTGCGTATTTGAAATCTGCCATTTTGTATTATATTAGTTTATATTTTCACATTGTCATCTCGAGCGACCGCAGGGAGTCGAGAGATCTAAATCATGCAAATATAACAAATATCCCGGACCCCGGCCATAAAAACTGCCCTTTTCATGGACGGGAGGCTCAATTTTCATTTTCCATCCATGAAATCGGGCATTTTTATGGATGGCAGGCCAATTTTTCTGTTCCCATCCATGAAATCGAGCATTTTTATGGACGGGAAATGAAATTCGGAATAGGCACATTTATGCACCATGTTCTGTTTAATGAATAAATTTATTTGTCATTAATAATGATAAGTAGTTGGAATTTCATTTATTAACACTATATTTGTGATATCAAAATGATATCATTTTAATAAATCATATAATATGGAACAGAATCTGAATTTTGAGTACAAAGGTTTCAAGGCAAACGGCTTTGTAATGTTTTTCGTATCACTGGCACTCAGTGCAGCCGGCGTATGGGGAATTGTTAATGCAATCAATGTAGACTACGGACTTACTGCAATACTCGGTATAGTTGCCATTCTTGTAGGCCTTGTTATTTTAGTAGGTTTGATGGTAATCGAGCCGAATCAGGCTAGAGTGCTTGTATTCTTCGGTAAATACCGTGGCAATTTTCTTAAAGAGGGATTCTGGTGGATCAACCCTTTCATGAGCGTAAAGAAGATTTCACTTCGTGCGCGAAATCTGAATGCTGAGCCTATCAAGGTGAATGACAAGATGGGTAATCCTATCATGATCGGTCTCGTGCTTGTATGGAAGGTAAAAGCCGGAGAAATATATAAGGCTGTCTTTAACATAGATGCCCCGAAACCAGCAACAACCACCCAGACACAAAACGGTCAGACTTCTGTATCCACGAAGAGCGCGAGCGAGATGCGTATGGATGCTCTTGCAAACTTCGTTGCAGTGCAGAGTGATGCGGCTCTTCGTCAGGTGGCAGGATGCTATGCATACGACAGTAATTCTGCAGTCGAAGGTGAGCTTAGTCTTCGCTCGGATGCTGATGAAATCAACGATCAGCTTGAACAGAAACTCGCGGAGCGTCTTGATATGGCAGGAATCGAAGTAATAGAGGCTCGTATCAACTACCTGGCATATGCTCCTGAAATCGCAGCGGTAATGCTCCGTCGCCAGCAGGCAGATGCAATCATTTCTGCAAGAGAAAAGATTGTAGAAGGTGCTGTATCAATGGTCAAGATGGCTATAGATCAGCTTGCAGATAATAATGTAGTAGAGCTTGACGAGGAGCGCAAGGCTGCTATGGTCAGCAACCTGCTTGTAGTCCTTTGTTCCGACGAGTCAGCTCAACCAGTGGTAAATGCCGGAACCCTTCATCATTAATAGAGAGATATGCCTAAAGAGCAGACTAAAAGTTTCGTCTTGCGAGTAGACGCCCAGACCATGGAAGCAATCGAGAAATGGGCGGAAGATGAATTCCGTTCAACAAATGGTCAGCTTCAATGGATAATCTCTGAGGCGCTGAGAAAAAGCGGACGCCTGAAGAAATCAAAACAGTAATCTAAAAGATGATAGCCTCTATTCACAACCAAGTGATTAGAGGCTTATGTTATTCAAAATTGATGTCAGTCGAACTGTTTTAATGCGGTTAGATAAATCCCGATCATCTGTGCAAATATAGCAAATATAAGTGAGATATTGACTATCGCTTGGACTTGAAATGCAGGATTACTTCCGCCCAGATACGGACAGAGGCAAGCAGTGTCACTCCGATTGTCCCTGCCGCGAATGACACTGACGAAAAATCGATCAATGGATTGTCAATATGAGATGAAGCGGACCTGATCAATAGAAATCCTACTTCAAACAACAGAAACAGCAACAAGGTGTCACGCAATGCAATAGCCCATTTATTTGTCTTTAACCTATACTTAAGCCTGAATAATCTGACTTTAAAGGAGTGTTCCGGTAATGATATAGTACCCCAGTCACAATTGTATATCACACAATCATACTTTTGCAACAAAGGGCCAAGTGCCCTGTTCAATTCGTCATATTGACTGCCTACATATCCTATATATATGGCATTGGGAAGAAAACTGTATTCCACACATTCATCCGCAACATCATCAGATGGAGCCTCCGGTCCATTCAACGGAGGAAACGCTTCACTTAGAACAGCATAGATTTCATCAAGAGGATTTTGCAGAACACCCTTATCGTATGTACACTTATCAACAGGAATCACTGCATTCGCATCCTTGCGCTCCAGAATCTTCTTGGAATCTTTCCTTCTGATGACAGCTATCGTGTATCCCATAAAACACAAAGAATTTATTGTTTTGACAAATTTAAGATATATTATATAAAATGCTATATTTGCCCTATGGGAAATAATGGAATTACGATTCCTGCCGGAACGAGGAAGGAGGATATCAAAGCCCGAGAGAAGATCATCAAGGACTTTTATGCGAAGTGGATCAGTGAGCATCCGGACAAGAAGATATGGAATGAAGATCTTCAGGACTATATCTGTGTCAAATATCAATCCATCAACGAAACATACAACAAGGCTGCAAGAAGATACGAATCTACCCTTGCTGTATTCCGTTTGACAGAAGTAATGGAGAAGGCTGTCTTCAAAGAGGAGAAACCGACAAAACCTGGCGACAAGAACCAGAAGCCTTACTCCAAACTTCTGATTATGCTATATGACGGGATAAAACTGACTGTCGGAGTACAGAAGACCACTCAGGAAAAGGTTCAGTACTGTCTCACTGCATTAGGTTCGGTCTCAAAATAAAAAACCACCGCAAATGCGGTGGCTAGACTTTGGGGCTCGGAACCGCCGGAGCGATAAGGGTTGTCATCCCTTCTACGAATTCCCCTATTGACTTTGCAAAGATATGCAGTTTTTCTCTATTTGCAAAACCTGTACTTATCAACTTCAAAAAGCTGTATCAAAATGGGTATTCAATCTTTGAAATCTGCCATTTTGTATAGTTTTAGTTTGTATTTCCTATTTACAGATCCTTCGCTGTCGCTCAGGATGACACCTAAATCATGCAAATATAACAAATATCCCGTACCCCGGCCATAAAAAAGGCCTCTTTTCTGGACGGCACTCTCATTTCGCCATCCCTGGCCAGGAAAATGGCCGATTTCCTGGCCAGGGAATGACAATCCAAAGTGGCTTATCAGGGGCGCCAGCTAAACTGCGTCAAGGCTGTCAGATAAATACGAATTTATCGGTGTCGTATTGATTAATACAATAGGATTTCCGTTTCTACTTAACGGGATAACTAACCACAGGCATGGCATCAGTCTGATTGACATCCGTAAGGATATGCCTTATCATTACCTGCCGGACATCAGGGTATTTTTCAATAATGTCTTTGGTGAGATCTTCATACAGCAGAATCTGGTAATCTGTGTTTAATGATGGATTATTCAATGGAGATATTACTGCGATGAATTCCCTTTTCCCGGATTTATCAAAATCCACCTCCCATTTCATAACCTTGACAACCTCGATTCCGCCCTCTAGATCAAAACTATAAGGGTCGATTGACTCGATACTCATCTTTCCGCTATCAATTTCTGTCACGTCATCATATACTATAACTCCCTTACACAGATCCATATACCACTCATCATTATCTTCTCGGAATGTAATCCATTGGTTCGGTCCTCCAGATGACATCTTATCCGCAACCATTTCTCGGATATTCTCTTCTAGTCCATTGCCTCCTGATATGATCAGTTCCCTCCTGACATCGTAACTGTCATTATATCGAAGGTACTTACCGTATTTACCTGATGAATATTGAAGTGCCGTCATCTTGCGTCCGATACTCCCTGCATACATTGTCACATATAGTTCTCTGTATCTTCTTCCGCTGTACGGTTCTGTCTTGATTATGAGGCTGTTTCCTTCTTCTGGTACGTTTAAGGAGAACCATTCTCCGCCATAACTGTCTGTAGGTGGAAGTAGTATACTCTTCAGGTCAGGAGCATCAGGACTACGGGTCTCGACCTTCGTTATCTTCCACCCCTTATGGCTGAAGGTGTAGATCGTCCTCTCCCCTCCGGTGTGTGGAAAGTCTGCACTATGGTCCATTACCATAATCCGTGCTGGGATATCCTGACCATTCAGTTCATTATTTACGACAGCTTTTGTTGTATCAGAACAATCTCCGTGGGTCGAGTCAATACTCTGGTCAATATCCGCTACCTCAGTAGGGCCCTGATGACTGTCCAGCTCATTTGATGCAGCAGTCTTCCTTGCAGTCGAGCATCCGCATAATGATAGGAATATGATTATGATTATATGATAGATAATTAGTCTCATTGTATAAATTGGAATTTAGCATTAATATCTTTGAGTGCCTTTCCAAGCCACAATCCACTCTCCAAATTGATTGTTAGGGTCGTTGCAAGGTTTCCCAAAATCCTTACCTTCATCGTTATGGTAGTCTTCTGCAATCTTTACTTCTATAGTAAGATTTCGATATGTTCCTGTGGAGTTTTCAGGAATTGTAATCGTGACACACTCTGTTGTGCAATCTTGCGATTCTGCTCCGATACTTTCATCGATATTCAATCTATATCGATAGCATTGGTGAATGGTTGGTAGTGATTTTGTATCCATAGATTCATCATACACATATTCTGCTAAATAAAAGTCGAATTCCCCACCTTCAGCAGGAATTTCAGTTATATGCTTGAAATACGAATGAGGCACATTATCAACTTTGAAATAACCAATTGTTATGTCACACGACGAAACAATTGGCATTATAATAAATGCGAGTAGGTATAATATATGTCTTCTCATATTAAATGTTTTG
>JAFQAR010000082.1 GCA_017399905.1 Bacteroidales bacterium | reverse complement strand
TAAGTCATGGCTGATTACACTCCGACCATACCTGACGCCCTTGCCGGTCGCATAAGGTATCAGGACAGCCGATTCCACGCTTCGCAAGAGCTGAAGGGAAATCTGATCCTCGATGCCCTGTTTGCAGAGTACACGGAAAAGACTGGAGCCTCGATCATACCTTGCGAGTGGTACAGTCCGGCTGATTATGAGCAGAGCTTCGGCATTCGGTATGCCCATGACGGCCTGAACATCGGTGCAGCCGGTGAACAGTCCTGGGTGGACAGACTGCTCTATGATCTGCTGACTCGCGCTCTGGAAAAGAAGGCTACGGATATCCATGTCTCGTATATGGGGCCGTACACACAGATCAACTTTCGCCGCCTTGGCCGTGTCATCCCGGAGATGACGCTGAACGGCGAAGAAGGCATCCAGTTTATCCGTGGTATTTTCCAAGGTCAGTACAGTCATGCGGAAAGCGGCTTCACGGAACATGAACGCTATGATGGCCGCATTGCCGATCATAAGTTCCTGCCTCCTGACCTGTTTGCCGTTCGCCTTCATACTGAGCCGCTGGAATCGCCCCACATCTATGAACCTGGCGTCTCTCTTTCCATGCGTCTCTTCTATGATACCACGTCTGCCACAGGAACTCTGAAGGAACGTCTTGGCTCTCTGGGCTACACCTCGGAACAGCAGAACCTCATCCACGGCTTTACGGAGCGTTCCGGACTGACGCTGATTTCCGGGCCGACCGGTTCCGGCAAGACGACAACCCTGAAGAATATCCTTGAAGCTCTGACGCAGTATGTGCCGACAAAGAACTACTATTCACTGGAAGATCCTCCGGAATATACGCTTCTCGGTGTCAAACAGCTCAAGGTTTTCACGAAGGCTGCCTCGGATGCTGAACGACTCAGTGCGCTGCTGAACGCTCTTGCCGGACTCATGCGCTCCGATCCTGACGTGATCATGCTTGGCGAAATCCGTTATGAGGAAGCGGCCTCTTCGGCTATTCAGGCGGCTTTGACTGGCCATTCGGTCTATTCGACCGTCCATGCCAGCTCCGCTATCGGCATCATCGCTCGGTTGCATGAAATGGGGATCCCGCTGGAGTCGATCTGCACGGATAGAGTGCTGAATGGCCTTATCTATCAGCGTCTCATCCCTCATCTCTGCCCAGAATGTAAGCAGAAGCTGACGGATAACCTGAAACTGCTCTCTCCGGAGCTGACTGAAAGACTCAAGAAGATCTATCACGGCAATCTGGATGGCATTTACATTAAGGGAAAAGGCTGCCCTCACTGTCTTGATATGGGGCTGGTTGGCCAGCAGGTCGCCGCTGAAACCATATCCTGTGCCGACCGCAAGCTGATTTCCTATTTCCGGGAAAACAAGCTGTATGAAGCCCAGAGATACTGGATGAACGAGTGTGGCGGCAAGACTCATGTCGAACAGGCTCTTGAACGTATCGCGTCCGGCCTTGTCGATCCTGTCATCGCGGAAGAACGTCTTGGCGTCACTCTGGATCACGACTTCGCTTACAGGGAGGCTTGATCATGTTTGCTGATTTTCTGGCCAGATTGTCCTTCAATGGAAAGGAACGAGAACGCTGCTGGACGAAAACAGCGACACTTCTGGAGTCAACACATATCTCTGTCGAACAGCACTTCAAAAAGCTCAGAGACAGAGCGAGGCAGGACAAGAAGAGCAT
>JAFQAR010000081.1 GCA_017399905.1 Bacteroidales bacterium | reverse complement strand
GCCAGTCTTTCGTTTTCCTCGGCACTGAGCCGCAAGGTGCGGCGTGCCTCAAAACGGCCTCTGCCGTTGCTTTCATCTTCCATATTGTCTTCCTTTTCTTTGGAGTGTGAGAAGCGAAGCGCCGAACGCTCGGAGTCCAGAGGCGAAGCCTTTGGCAGGATGCTACGCCTGTTGTCAGACAGGTGTCATCCTGCAAGGAAAAACCCTCCTCGGAGGATGCTGGGGCTTTGGATTGGCCTCGCCCCACGAGTGGCTTTTCGAGCCTTCGCTTTTGGGAAGACTTTTACCGTAAAAACGACACTGTTTGCCAGCAAAAAAGAATGTTGCTCCGTATTGGATTTCTATGGACAAATACTATTCATGCAAAAAGTAGAGTTCTGAAAATGTTTTCAACATTTCAAAAAAAGTTTTTTGTCCATATACGTCCTCATAAGAATATCAAAATCTGCTCTCATCCGATGCGGACATTTGAATAAAAAGTCCATGCTATGCTAGAGTAGTTCTATTCATCATTTTCAGAAGGAGAATTACCTATGGCAAAAGCAATCATTTATTCAGACGAAGATGTTCTCGCGGCACAGCAGGCACTTCGAAGCAGGACGGCCCGTAAGGTCGGCAAGACGCGCTCTCAGGTAGCGGAGTTCCTCGCGGACGACATCCGCAAGGCTATCGAGCAGGGATACAGCCTGAAGGATATCAAGAACATTCTTGCGGAAGCCGGGATTTCCGTTTCGGTCGCAAAGATGCAGGCGATTTTGAAAGGGAATGGCATGAGAGATGAAAAAGTTCCATAAAGACATCAAAAAAGACCCCTCCTGTGAAGGAAGGGTCTGATAGATGAAGATAGCGCACACTATGGAATATCTTTGCGCAACTCATCCGGTTTCAAGGAAAAATCTGATGACGCCTCTCGCATGGAACGCAATCCGCCCAATACATAGGTGGTAAAATATTTATCAAATTGTTCGGGATTGTCCCTGAACTCTGGCAGGATGAGTTGTGTTACCTTCTGCGGAAAGAGCATAAGCGCGAGACAGGGCATGGCCATAAACGAGGCAGCATGGCGTCCTTCAGGGGAGTCAGGAGCAAATCCCGTTGCCTCTTGAACGAGTTTTCTCAACTCTACGATCTTGGGAAAGATCTCTTCAAAAAGCGAGGACGGGGGAAAGTCTGTGGCTTGGATAAGTTCACGAAGAAGGACTGCCATGCCCCATAGTTCGGAAGAGCGGCGGGATCTGTCAGCAAGCAGTTTCATGGCCGTTACCAGCTTTTTCTCCGGTGGAAGAGCTGAGGCAGTAATGGCCTTCAGCGTATCCAGATCAATAAATTGCCGATGAGCTTCAATGAGTACGGCCTCGTACAGTCCGTCCTTTCCTCCGAAATAATAAGCTATGGCGGCGGTGTTCGTTCCAGCTTTATCGCTTATCGCTCGATTTGTTGCCGCCGCGTAGCCGACTTCGGCAAAGAGCTGACCTGCCGCCTTGAGAAGAGCGGTTCGAGTAGAAGCTCCATCGCTCCTCCTCGCTCTGTTGAAAAATGATGTCGGTTTCATATCCATGCCGTTATTCTGGAGAAGAAATATCTTTTGTCAAGTTCAACTTTAAAATTCAACTCTTAATTTGCACATAAAATGGGCATGACGTATCTTTTCTAAAACTGCCCCGTCTCCCCACATGAAAAAGGATAGGATACCATGAAAAAAGGGTTGGTAGTGTTTTTCGTGCTCATCGTCGCCGGTGGGTGTTTTGCTTGGAATACGCTGAGAACGTCCCCAGAAGACGGAACTCTCAGGCTTTTCGGCAACATCGATATCCGTCAGGTTTCTCTCGCTTTTGAACGTGGCGGGCGCATCCTTGAAGTGCTTGTCGAAGAAGGCGACAGGGTAGAGAAGGGAAAAGCCCTTGCCCGCATTGATGTGCGTGCTCTTGAGCTTCAGGCAAAAAAACTTGAGGCCGATATTGCAGGCCTGGAGCATAACCTGAACAAGATGAAAAACGGCAGCCGCCCGGAAGAGATCGCCAAAGCACAGGCCACGCTTCGCAGAGCCGAAGCGACGCTCGTTCAAGCCAAGCGTAATGACAGGCGCTCAGCGAAGCTGCATGAGCGAGACTCCATCAGTCTTCAAGAACGTGAAAACGCCCAGACGGATCTTCGCATTGCGCAGGCCCAGCGTGACGAAGCTGAGCGCACCCTTGCTCTGCTTCAGGCAGGCTTCCGCTCGGAAGATATCGCTATGGCCGCTGCCCAGCTTGATGCCGCCCGCGCCAGCCTCGACGTGATCCGCCACGATATCTCCCTCGGTGTGCTGTACGCTCCTACCGAGGCAGTCGTAAGCTCCCGCCTTCTTGAACCTGGCGATATGGCGTCTTCAGCCTCACCGGTGTTCCAGCTCTCTCTGACCTCCCCCAAGTGGGTTCGCGCCTATGTGAGCGAATCACAGCTAGGGCGTGTCCGTCATGGTATGAGAGCCAGTATCCATACGGATTCCTTCCCAGACGCTGTTCATGGCTCTGTCGGCTATATTTCTCCCACGGCCGAGTTCACTCCCAAGAGCATCCAGACTGAGGAACTGCGAACGGCTCTGCTTTATGAGATCCGCATTATCGCCGATGACAGGAGCGACAGACTGCGCCTTGGTATGCCGGTGACTGTCCTTCTTCATGAGCAAGCCAATAAGCCCTGAGAAAAGGATACCGCGCATGGATACTGATAAGATATATCCGTCTCCATCCTTTTCGCCTCCTGTTGTGCAGGCGGAGGATCTGTCGTGCGTCTTCCGTACTCCAAAAGCTTCCATAGCGGCTCTCACTGATATTTCTCTTTCCATTCCTGCCGGACAGATGACAGCCGTCGTAGGCCCGGACGGGGCGGGAAAAACAACATTTCTCCGCATGCTTTGCGGGCTTATCGCTCCAAGCTCCGGCTCTTTGCAGGTGCTGGGGTATGACGCCTCCCGTAATGCTCAGAAAATACAGAATCTTATCAGCTATATGCCGCAACGGTTCGGCCTTTATGAAGATTTAAGCGTACAGGAGAATCTTAACCTTTACGCAGACTTGCATGGTATCTCTCAGGAAGTGCGAAAGGAGCGTTTCGAACGTCTGCTGGAGATGACCGATCTTGCCGCCTTTACTAAACGTCCGGCGGGCAAACTCTCCGGCGGAATGAAACAGAAGCTGGCTCTTGCCTGTACTCTTGTGCGAACGCCTCGCCTGCTTCTTCTCGACGAGCCTTCCGTCGGCGTTGACCCGCTTTCCCGGCGCGATCTCTGGATCATTATCGAGCAGATGGTCAGGGAGGAACGGATTTCCGTTATCGTAAGTACGGCATATATGGACGAGGCGGAACGCTGTTCCTGCGTCTATGTCATGTTCGAAGGAAAGCTGATAGCGCAGGGAACGCCCGAAGAACTGCGTCGACTTACCGCAGGGATGTGCTTTGAAGCCGATGTTCCGAGCCGCCTGCGGGCAAGGCAGTTTCAGGCATGGCTGCTCGACCAGCCCGACTATATCATGGATGCCGTTCCTCAGGGGGCTCGGGTACGTTTTGTTGTGGATGAAAAATTCAGACATGCGGGACTGCCTTTTAAGCAGCTTATATCACCCGGGCAGATTTCTCTTGATGAAAAAAATGTTCATCCTTCCGCCCCCCGTCTGGAAGACAGCTTCATGTTCCTGCTCAAGAAAAATGAAGCCTCATCTTCTATCCTGCCTCCCCCTGCGCTGTCCTCACACGGCGTATCCTTCTTAGAAGAGGCTTCCGAAACTCCGGCGAAGGAAATCGTCATTGAAGTACGCGATCTCGTACGGAAGTTTGGTGACTTCGTCGCTGTGGACAAGACGAATTTCTGTGTAGCAAAAGGAGAAGTCTTCGGCCTGCTGGGACCTAACGGCGCTGGCAAGACTACCACATTTCGGATGCTCTGCGGGCTTCTTCCTGCAAGCAGCGGCTACCTGAGTGTGGCAGGAAAAAATCTGCGAAAAGCCGCAGCTCCTGCTCGAGCGAAAATCGGCTACGTTTCTCAGAAATTTTCCTTGTACGGCAATCTTTCGGTCATGGAAAACCTGCTGTTTTTCGGAGGTGTCTATGGACTGACAGCAGAGGAGCTGAAAAAACGCATCGCCGCAGTTCTGGAGCAGTTCGATCTGCTGGGGCATGAAGATGACCTCAGCGGCGACCTGCCTGCCGGCTTCAAACAGCGTCTTGCCATGGCTGCGGGCCTTCTTCATCAGCCGGAAATCCTCTTTCTCGACGAGCCTACCAGCGGCATCGATCCTCTAGCCCGCCGTCTGTTCTGGCGGCGCATTACGGAGCTGGCAGAAAGCGGCACTACGGTCATCATCACAACGCATTTCATGGAAGAGGCAGAATACTGCGACAGGATGCTTATTCAGGACGCGGGGAGGGTTTTGTCGCTCGGCACTCCCGGCGAGGTGCGGGCACAGGGAGAAGCCGAGACCATGGAAGAGGCATTCATCGGCATAGTCGAGAAGGCGCGCGGCATAGGAAAAAAGGAGAGCGCATGATGAAAAAATTCCTCGTCCGTCTCAATGCGCTTACCGTCAAGGAATTTCGCCAGATCATGCGAGATCCCAGCAGTATCCTTATCGGGCTTATCCTGCCCTGCGTGCTCATCTTCATTTTCGGCTACGGGCTTTCGCTTGATGTGAACAACATTCCTGTTGCCGTCGTCATGGATAAGCCGTCGCCCGTTGCTCAGAAAGTTTTTTCCGGGCTTACCGGTTCTCGCTATTTCAGTCCCTGCTGGATGTCTTCCATGCAGGAAGCAGAAGAACTCATGCGGCGGCGGGAAGTGGATGCTATCCTGCACACGGCCAGTGACTTTGACAGAAGGCTGAAGCGAGGTGAAGCGGAGGTTCAGCTTATCCTGCATGGTGCGGACTCGACTACGGCAACGCTCATACAGCAATATACGGCAGGCCTTCTTGCTCTTCGTATGCGGTCGGAGCTGGACATGGGCAAAAGGCCGGTGTCTCCCACCGGTTCGGTCGAGGTTGTGCCGCGCATCTGGTTCAACGAGGCTGGCACAAGCACATGGTATCTCGTTCCAGGGCTGGTGGTCATCATCATGACACTTGTCGGAGCTTTTCTCACCGCGCTTGTCATGGCACGTGAGTGGGAACGCGGTACTCTGGAGTCGCTGTTTGTTACGCCTGCCGGACGTGCGGAAATACTGCTGTCCAAGATCATTCCCTATTTTCTGCTGGGCTTCATCGGACTGCTGCTCTGCCTAGCAGCAGCACGCTGGATGTTTGGCGTTCCTATGCGTGGCTCTCTCTGGCTTTTCTTCCTCTGTTCGTCACTTTATCTGCTCGTGGCTCTGGGGCTTGGGCTCATCATATCGTCGCTAACGAGAAGCCAGTTCCTTGCCAGCCAGATAGCTCTTATCGTCAGCTTTCTGCCCGCCGTCATCCTTTCCGGCTTCCTGTTTGATCTGCGAAGCGTCCCGACCATCGTCCGGGCTGTCGGCAGTATCCTTCCTGCCACATATTTCATGGAAATTCTGAAAACGCTGTTCCTGGCAGGCGATAATATGAACATTATTCTGCGGAACAGTGCGGCGCTTGTTGGCTATATCGTTCTCTTTATGGCTGTCGCCGCTCACTTCACCAGAAAGAAACTGGATTAGGCTATGCAATCCTTACTTCATCTGCTTCGCCGCATCCGCAGCCTGTGCATCAAGGAGCTGCTTGTCATCCTTAAGGATCCGTCAAGCCGTGTCGTCCTTGTGATGCCCCTCATCGTTCAGTCCATTCTTTTCGGCTATGCCGCGACCTATGATCTTACCTATGTGCCCTATGTCGTATGCGATCAGAGCAGGGGGGAGTTCTCGCGGGATGTTCTTGCTCGCATCGATGGTGCGGGGATCTTCGACAGAATAGCCACTCTGGACAATGCGGCACAGGTCGAGAACTGGATTTACGACGGAAAAGCCCTGCTGGCTGTTCAGATTCCTCCCGACTTTGAAGAGCGGCTTCGCTCGGGAGAAAATACCAGTCTCCAGCTCATTCTGGACGGGCGCAACTCCACTACGGCATCTATCGCGATGGGCTACGTTGCACAGATGGTGTCGGATTGGAATGGTTCCAGAGGGGCATCTTCCCCAATAAAGCTGATTTCCCGTTCACGATATAATCCGCAGCTTGAAACGCGTTGGAATATCATGCCTGCCATGATAGTCACCCTCAGCCTCATGCAGATTCTCATCCTTTCAGCTCTTTCCGTAGCACGAGAACGAGAACAGGGGACCTTCGACCAGATGCTCGTTACCCCTCTTTCTCCTTGGGAAATCCTTGTCGGCAAGGCAATACCGCCAGTCCTGGTCGGGATTGTGCAAGGCTCTCTTATTTTTGCGATCTGTGTGTTCTGGTTCGATATTCCTTTTGCCGGAAATCTGGGAACGCTCTACCTGACGCTTTTTCTCTTCACGCTCAGCGTTTCCGGCCTTGGACTGAGCCTTTCAGCCGTCTCCAAAAATATGCAGCAGGCCATGGTCTTCTGCTTCGTCCTTACTATGCCGCTTATCCTGCTTTCTGGGCTTACGACTCCCGTAAGTGCGATGCCTGAAAGCTTTCAGATTGCTACCTATGTCAATCCTGTGCGCTTTGCCGTAGAAAGCATTCGCCGCATCTATCTTGAAGGCTCGGGCATTGCGGACATAGCGCATAACTTTATCCCTATGCTGGCAGTGAGCGCGATAACATTGCCGCTTGCGGCATGGCTTTTCAAAAACAGGATGGCATAATGAGGAATAATCCCGCGTTCCAGTTATTCCCTCCAGAGAGCAGTCTTCCGAGGTGCCGGCATAACCATTTGCGTTCTGGTAATTCAAAATTATTTCCGAAGGCCAGCATACGCATCGTATAGACGCTCTGCGTCATACTCGCGGCTGGCGATGGGCTGACGCCCCTTCGAACCCCGTCTTCTAAAAGGTCGTATTTGTTCCTGCACAGATTGGAAAAGCCGTGATTCCCAAGACGGAAACCACGGCTTTTCAATAGGCTAAAATGAGGGGAGAGGCTCGTTACGAGAGCCATGCTTTCAGTATATCCATGTCATCAAAACCTCTTTCGCGCATGGCTTGGCGCTCTTCGTCCGTCCAACCTGTGTCGGCAGGGGAGAGCTGGGGATAACCTTCATTCTGGGGATCGGTGTTCTGAAAATCAGTCATTTCGTTCATGGAGCTTTCCTTTTTGAATTTTAAGGGCTGTGAGATAATCGGCCCATTCCTGCATCATGCGACGACGCTCCGGAAGATACTCGGCGTAGTT
>JAFQAR010000080.1 GCA_017399905.1 Bacteroidales bacterium | reverse complement strand
TCGTTTGAAGAAAAGGGAGCGTCCGGTGCCGCGGAATATATCGCAGACACAGAAAGCAAGCCGGCTGTCTATGTTGACCCTCTTGGAGGCTATAGCATGTCTATGCGTCAGAGTGATCTCACAGTGGCATGGCAGACAGGTGCTGATGCAGAAGTGAATCTGGAGAAGATCATCACGCAGAAGTGGATTGCAATCTTCCCGCTCGGCGTGGAGGCGTGGTCTGAATACAGACGTACGGGCTATCCTCGTCTGCTCCCGGCCCCTCAGGATAAGAGTGGCGGAACAGTGGATCTGGAACACCATGCACGCAGGCTTACTTATCCCGTGGAGGAATATCAGATGAACAGTGCAAACCTGCAGGAAGCCATATCGACTCTGGACTCCGAGACTCAGGGGACAAAGACCGGTGACGGCATGGGAACAAGAGTCTGGTGGGATGTTAAACAGTATAATTGATGAATGCCATGAAGAAATTGATACTTACAGCGATTGCTGCAGCAGCAATAGTTTCATGTTCCGACTGGACTCAGACAGAGCCATTGGAACCGGTGGTGAGATATCCTTGGCAGGAGTCTCCTCAGCTCTGGGAGGAATACAAGGCATCCGTGAGGGAATATAAGGAAAGAGACCACTCCATCATATACGCCCGTCTGGAGAACTCTCCGGAGAAAGTGACAAATGAAAAGCATTTCCTCCGCAGTCTCCCTGACTCGCTTGACATAGTGACCCTGACCAATGCAACTGCCTTCTCGCAGCATGATGCTGAAGACCTTGCCTGGGTGCAGTCATTCGGCACAAAGGTGCTGTATCATATCGCAGACTTCGGCGCAGCAGAGGCTGCCATATCATCGGTCAAGGCAAACGGACTGGACGGCTTCTCGTTCACTGCTTCATACAAGTTCGGTGATCAGGAACATACTGCTGCCATATCCGCCATGATCGACAGGCTTGTGTCTGCAAAGTCAGAGGGACAGCTTCTGGTGTTTGAGGGCAATCCTATGGCAATCCCGGCAGACAAGCGTGATGTTATTGACTACTATGTACTGAACTGCATAGACTATGACAAGGCTCATAACATCAATATCGCAGTATATGAGTCGTTGGAGAAATGTGCCTTGCCAAAGGATAGACTGCTTCTTTCGGCAAAGGTGGGAGCAGTCCTTGAAACAGAATCGAAAGCCAAGGTGGATGCCTTGACAGAGATGACAGGAAGAGTCGTGACATACGGCGACCTCGGCGGTCTGGCGGTTTACGACATTGAAAAGGACTATTACCACTATGACGGCAATTACGTCGCAGTACGCACAGCCATCCAGACATTGAATCCTTCACGTTAACCTGTCATCCTGAGGTTAACACCTGTCATTTCGAGCGAGGCCGAAGGCCGAGTCGAGAAATCTAAAAACCAGATTTTTATGAAAAGAACGATAATAATATTGACAGCAATACTGGCCCTGTTCTCCTGTGACCGTTACAGTGCCGACGGATACAAGTTCGCCAACTCAGCCTATCTGGATGTGAGTTCACACAGCAGCACCCAGACGGCGACATTCGGCAACAACATTCCGGAGTTTACCAAGGAACTTTCAGTCCTGCTGTCCTATCCGTCAGAAACTGACGCAGATTTCACCGTGTCTGTGGATGAAACACTCGTGGGAGAATATAACGCCCGTTACGGAACCTCATACGAGATGCTTCCGGCAAAATACTATGAGTTCCCGTCTGTCGATCTGAAGATAGAGGCAGGAAGGACAATGTCTGAAAGCGCATCTGTCAGGTTCAAGGGCCTGATGGGTGACGGAGAGGAACAGACCGGTGCTATGGAAATCGACCATACATATCTGTTGCCGGTAAAGTTAAGCTCGGCAAACATGGAACTCATGCAGGCGGCATCGGTCGCATATTATCTTGTGCGTCGTTCCTCTGCCATCACCGTCGCTGCCCAGTTGACTGACAACTGGATCAACTTCCCGACACTCGACCAGCCAGGTCCGCAGAGCGATGCTTTCAACGGATTGACAGGCCTTACATACGAGGCTCTGATATTCATTGACAGGTTTGACCTTGACAATACTTTCGGTACTTGTAACATCTCAAGTGTGATGGGAGTGGAGCAGTACTGCCTCCTTCGTATAGGAGATGCCAACTTCGAGCGTCAGCAGATCCAGTTTGACGGAAGCGGCGGAGGTACCGATTTCGGAAAATTCCCGGCATCGGATGCATCCAAGAAACTGTATGAAGGCAGGTGGTATCATGTCGCTGCCACATACGACTATGACAGCCGCACTGTCAGGGTATATGTTGACGGACGCATCCAGAGCGAGGCTACTGAGATGGGTGGAGCGACAGACGGAATCAACCTGGCTCAGAGGGCACAGGGAGCAGCTGAGGCGTACCAGTTCTTCATCGGAAAGTCCTACAATGACTACCGTCCGCTGCAGGGAAAGATTGCTGAGGCGAGAGTATGGAGCGTGGCGAGGACCCCTGAGCAGATATGGGAGAATATGTACCGCATCGAGAATCCTCAGGAAGATCCTACGCTCATAGGATATTGGAAGTTCAACGAAGGCAAAGGCAATGTCATCAAGGATCACTCACAATATGGTAATGATGGAGTGGCCGAGACCGACATCATCTGGCCGTCAGGTATTGAGATTCCTGAGATAAATAAAGAGGAGGAATAGTTATGAAGAAGATATATCTGATGATCATGCTTCTGGCCCTTGTGGCCTGCACTAAGGAGCAGATAGGCATAGACAGAGGTGATCAGCTTGATCCTGACGCGCTTGCAGCACCTGCAAGCGTAGGCCTGCACTCGGGCAGGACTGCAGGAGACCTTGTCTCTCTGGAGATGCTCAAGGGAGATGGAATGTACACCGAAGACCTGTATGTGGTAGCTGGCAAGCCTCTGGATGCTACTCTGACCCTGATGCTTCAGGCCGAACCATCTCTTGTTCAGTCATATTCTGCTTCCACAGGAGTGGAGTACAAGGAACTTCCGACGAGTTTCTATGAGTTCATCGGAGGTGGTGCCTTCCAGTTCCGTGAAGGCCTGGTCAAGAGTGAGGCACGCCAGATCAAGATATTCTCGGTCAATAAGATGGGGAATGTACTTGAGTGTGGCAGATACCTTCTACCTGTGACCCTGGTGTCGCCGACATCTGATTCCAGCAGCAGTACCATTTATATTGATGTCACTGTGCGTGAGCCATACGAGACTCTGGCACCTCTGCATGACGGGTCTGAACTGTTCATGATATTCTATATCAATACATCCGAGTTCGATCCGAGACTGGCGACATCTCATTATATCAGTAAAATGGATTTTCTCAATCCTGACGGCAATTGGAAGGCTGGTGTAGGAAACATAGTCAATCTCCGCAAGACATCAGTAGGCTATGATGAGGAGTCTGGAAGGGCAGTTCTGACTTTGTCTTCAGATATGCGTTATCTGATAGACAATTACAACGAATACATCCGTCCGGTG
>JAFQAR010000079.1 GCA_017399905.1 Bacteroidales bacterium | reverse complement strand
CAGTGGGAAAATCCTGTGGAGTTTCGTTATGAAGGTCTGAATGACATCAAGCCGGAAATGATCGAGGAGGCCACGAAGAATGCGCGTGCAGCGGCCGAGAAGTTTGCGAAAGATTCAGACAGCAGCCTTGGAAAAATCAAGACCGCAAATCAGGGAACATTCACCATAGGAGACCGCGACAGCAACACACCATATATAAAGAAGGTGCGCGTCGTGACTTCGGTTACATATTATCTGAAGAATTAACCGAGTTCGAGCTGGATGAGGCGGCGCTTTAGCTTGCGGCCGAGGGCGTATTCTCCGAAGTCGAAGCCCTTGTCGCGCAGCAGGCTGTCCATGCAGATGTCGTCTCCCTTGAAGATTGTCGACTCCGCTTTCCGGCGGATGTCGGCAATTTTGTCTATAGACTCTTTCGGAATCACAAGATGGCATGGGATGATTACTGACACAGGATTAAGTCCTATGGCATGCGCTACGGCGCGCACTCCCGCCTTGTTCTGACACATTTCCGCAAAGTCGCTGTAGCTGATCAGCCTGGCCGATTTCTGTTCGCCTTTCTCGTCGGCGTGGGTCAACTCGAACAGGTGCTTCCACACCTTCTTCTGGAAATCGGTGCCGAACAGCATGAGGTCCTTCCATGCCGTGCTTCTGCGGAGCGCCCAGACATGATCGAAGTCAACGGTCTCAGCGCATATCCTGTCATATGCAGGGCTCTTCTGCGCGGCGATCCTGGCGGTGATGTCCGCCAGCGCCTTATAGTCTGTCGATACGGAGGCTATCTTCCCATCAATACGGACGACAACCCATTTCCGGTCAGTATCCATAATTAAGTCGTATGGTGATTATACAAATTTGCTCTGTTCCTGCCCTCTCCGTCATTCCTGTCCAGTTCTCTCCGTCATTCCCGTTCTGCCCTCTCGTCATTCCCGGCTTGACCGGGAATCTCCCAACTCCCAAATATACAAAAAGTTATGGAAAATCCCGCAATTTATCATAGAAGGCAGATCTCTCCACTCGCTCCGCTCGGTCGAGATGACAGAGAGTGTTCGGTCGAGATGACAGATGGGAACCCGGTCGAGATGACAGAGAGCCTCCCTCCGTCATTCCCGGCTTGACCGGGAATCTTTCTAGATGGATGGCAGAGCGGTTATGGGACCGTCCGACATCAAAATTGCGAAAAACATGATGGACGGTCCCGTTTGGGGATGTTTCACCGCCGTTTTCGGCACCGTCCGACATAAATTTACCCCAAAAGTTGTCGGACGGTCTCTGGAGACAATGAGGTGGACTGTCAGAGTGTGATGTCTGACTGGTCAGAAGAGGTGGGTATTTATTTCGGAAGCACAAGACAGCGTCGTATCTGTGATTCGCTGATGTGGCGTACCCTGTAAAGATGTTCGGCGATGGACTGCTTCTCTTTCAATGTCAGCTGATATACGGATTGCCTGCCGTACTTGTTGCGGGCCAGCGCGTCCAGTTCCGTGCAAAGATCTATATCTGACATGTTCCTGTAGTCTGCCTTTCCGCTTTCGAATATCAACATCTTGGATTCGTCATGCATGTTGACTCCGCTCTCAATGCTGAGCAGATTGATGGGAGGCATGCCGTTGGCGTCTTTCTTTTGTTCCGCTTCCCACTCCTCTGATGACTTCCTGCTCATGTGGAAGTTGAACGCTCGCGGTGTCCCGTAGAGAGCTTCCATCTGCGGGATGTCCAGCACGCTTTCTCTGGTGAACACTCCGCTTTCCGTCATCTTATAACTGTCCGGGTATTCTGCATATCTTCCCAGAAATCTGGAATAAGATCTGGCCGGCAGGAGCGCCTCGTCCTGGAATTTGCCCATCTCTCTCCGGAAGATGGCATTTGCCGAACAGTGCGGATATGCAAATGGAAGCGGGGCAACACCATGGTGCATGGCATTCCTTAATATATAGCTCGCTGCGGCAATGGTGTGGTGATGCCCGACTACCTCTAATGTAAAATGGATGCCTTCTCCCAATCTGCCTGAACGTCCGTATTTCTTGTTGAAATATTTGGCATACGGATTACGGAATTTAAACATCAGGTCTTTGGGAGCATGAGTCTGCACGAGTTTGTGCGCATGCGTGGACATGAATGATTCGACAAGGCCGGTGCTGTCGGTCTTGTATAGCGCCAAAGCAAAACAGTTGAATCCCTTGTAGTAGTCTTCGAGGTCCCTGAACAAGGCCTCTTCTCCTGCCGAAAGGCAGAGGTGGTAAGTCTTTTTCATACATTTTATCCTTTACACGGTCTTTCTCTTCCATCATTCGCCACATCTCTCTCGAAATGTCATGAAGTCTGTACAAATCTATAAAAAGATTCTCTTATCCCGTGTAGATTTCTTCCGGAAAATGCTGCAGTTCAGACCGTCCGACATCAAAATGGCGAAAAACATGATGGACGGTCCCGTTTTTGGGCGTTTTGCCACTGTTTTCGGCACCGTCAGGCAGCAAATCGCTCAAAAAACTGTCGGACGGTGTGACGTGCATCATGTGGGAGTGGGGGACGTGTTTTTTTGGGGGCGTGTCGGGGATGGAGATCTCTCCACTCGCTCCGCTCGGTCGAGATGACAGTGATAGACTCGTTCGCGATAACGGGAGGATACCCGGTATGTCGCTATTCCATGGTCAAAGTCCGTCCTTTCCGGCTAGACTTTCTCCGTCCTTCCCGTCCTGACCGGGAATCCCGCAGTGGTCGAGAGGAAAGTTATCAACAACTCAAAGTGCTGAAAAACAGGATTTTTGTTGATAAATAAAAAATTATTCGTATATTTGCAGCCCCCAAAAATAGGGGAATGAAACATAAATTATTTATTTACAAACATTTATGCCTACAATTCAACAATTAGTTCGCAAAGGACGCGAGGTTATCGTCGAGAAGAGCAAATCTCGCGCTTTGGATGCTTGTCCTCAGAGAAGAGGCGTATGCGTACGTGTGTACACAACTACACCTAAGAAGCCTAACTCAGCAATGCGTAAGGTTGCCCGTGTACGTCTTACAAACTCTAAAGAGGTCAACGCGTACATTCCTGGCGAGGGCCACAACCTCCAGGAGCACTCAATCGTGCTCGTTCGCGGTGGTCGTGTAAAGGACCTTCCGGGTGTGCGTTACCACATCCTTAGAGGAGCTTTGGATACTGCAGGTGT
>JAFQAR010000078.1 GCA_017399905.1 Bacteroidales bacterium | reverse complement strand
CAGGCATGGATCAACTTTGCCCGGACAGGCGATCCGAATGCCGAGGGACTGCCTCAGTGGCCCGCATACAACCCGGAGGAAGGCGCAATGATGATCTTTGACAACCGATGCGAAGTCAGACACAACCACGATAAAGAGCTGATGGAATTCGTACGTCAGTTTCCCACACGAGGATTTTAATCACAATCACAATTAATAACTAACCATTAACCATCAAAAACATGAGAACCAATTCAACATTCTCAAGAATGCTGGGCACTGCAATGGCAATGCTTCTCATTCTGGCCAGCTCTCTCACAGTTTCTGCACAGAATCTGGTGAAGGTGACCGGTAAAGTCATTGATGAACTGAACAGCCCTATGGTCGGGGTCAGCGTCATCGAGAAAGGAACTCAGAACGGAGTCATGACTGACGGAAACGGTAAATATGAGATTACCGCAGCCGCAGGCTCGACACTTGAGTTCTCGTACATCGGCTACCTTACAGTAGACAAGGCAGCCATCAATGGTACAATCAACGTAAACATGGAACCGGATAACGAAATGCTCGAGGAGACAGTCGTTGTGGGTTACGGTGTCCAGAAGAAGAGCTCCCTGACAGGCTCTGTGACTCAGGTAAAGTCTGAGGACATCACCGGACGTACAATCACCAATCCGGCACAGGCTCTCCAGGGTAAGACCTCAGGTGTGCAGGTACTTACAAGTTCCGCTAAGCCAGGCGCATCTCCAAGCATACGCGTTCGCGGTATCGGTTCAAACGGCTCAAGCGACCCTCTCGTAGTAGTGGACGGACGTATCGGCAGCCTTGCAGGTATCGACCCTAACGACATCGAGTCAATGGAAGTCCTCAAGGACGGAGCATCTGCTGCAATCTATGGTGCCGAGGCTGGTAATGGTGTCATTCTCGTCACCACAAGAAAAGGTAAGGGCGACGGTAAGATCACATACGACTACCAGTACACAAGCCAGAGTCTTGCACGCGTACCTCAGATGATGAATGCAGAGCAATATATCGACTACTACTCGGAGGCTGGCCTCATCTCTCTCGAGAACTTCTACAACAACTGGGATTTCGAGACTAACACAGACTGGACAAAGGTAGGTTTCGAGAACTCTAACATGCAGCGTCACAACCTGACATTCTCTGCAGGTGACATGAACAGATCCATCTATGTTTCAGGTTCATACCTCAACAACGACGGTATCGTTGCAGGTGGCAAGGACTTCTACGAGCGCCTCACAGGTATGGTCAACGCATCTTGGAAGATCAAGCCTTGGCTCGAGATCGGTACAAACAACCAGGTTGAATACTATAAGTCAAGTTCAGTTTCTGAGGGTTCCGAGTATGGTTCATACCTGCTCGCAGTCCTCAATCTTGACCCACTTACGAAGCCTCTCTACTCAGTAGACAACCTTCCTAAGCATATGGCTGACATCTACTACGGTGATCATGCTCCAATGCTTGGTGACGGCAAAGGCAATGTATACGGTGTTTCCAACTTCAACACTTCAGAGAACCAGAATCCTCTGATCATGCGCGACGCAAGCGACAATGATTCAAGAGGTTACAACATCAACGGTACTACTTTCATCAATTTCATGCCGATCAAGGGCCTGACTATCACATCACGTCTGGGTTACCGTCTCTCAAGTTCAGAATCCTACTCAGTAGGACACGACTACTACGCTAACGCAATGCATCACCAGAATTACATTTCTGTAAATGCAAGCTCATTCGCAAGCACTTATTGGCAGTGGGAGAACTTCCTCAACTACAACAAGAGCTTCAAGGGTCACGATTTCGGCGTAATGCTCGGTACCAGCTTCACTGAAAGCAGAAGCTTCGGCGTAAGCGGTGGAAAGCACGGTAGCGACACTGACCTCGGATTCAAGAAGGATGACCCTCTCTTCCTGTACTTCGCATATGCGACAGCAAACGCTGAGGACGACATCAGCGGCGGTGAGGCTAACTTCTCAAGAAAGAACTCATACTTCGGACGTCTCAACTATGAGTACAAGGGCAGATATCTTCTCCAGGCATCTCTCCGTGCTGACGCAGCCGACAGCAGCATTCTTCCGGTAGAGACTCGCTGGGGTTACTTCCCTGCAGTGTCAGCCGGTTGGGTGATCTCAAACGAAAACTTCATGATGGACACCAAGTCATGGCTCTCACACTTGAAGTTCCGTGCATCTTGGGGACAGAACGGTTCGCTTTCTGCACTCGGAGGATATAGATATGCTACCGTTATCGGAGGCACAGGTTCTTATCCGACAGGTAACGGCACTGAGTACATCGACGGATATGCGCCTTCAGCAACAGGTAACAAGGAGCTCAAGTGGGAGACTGCAGAGCAGACCAACATCGGTATCGACTCTCGTTTCTTCAACAACCGCCTCTCATTTAGCGCCGACTGGTTCCTTAAGAACACCAAGGACCTCATCGTGACAGGTATCACTCCTTCAACTGTAGTCGGTAACACTGCATCTCCAGTGAACGCCGGTAACATCAGCAACACTGGTCTTGAATTCGAGATCGGATGGCAGGACATGATAGGTGACTTCAGCTACGGAGTTCGTGGCAACCTCTCTACCATCAGAAACAAGGTAACCCACATCCATGAGACTCTTGACGCTATCGACGGACAGTCTTTCCACACTTACGGAGCAATCACACGCTTCGAGGTAGGCAAGCCTGCATGGTACTTCTATGGATATAAGTACACCGGCATTGATGAAGCTACCGGTAATCCGACATTCGCAGACCTTAATGATGACAATGCAATCACCGAGGCTGACAAGACAATGATCGGCAAGGGCATCGCAGACATGACTTATGGTATCACACTCACAGCGGCATGGAAAGGTCTCGACCTCATCGTATTCGGAACAGGTTCATATGGAGCTGACATTTACAGCTGCCTCAACCGTCCGGACTACACCCTCAACAAGCTCACTTACTTCGTAGAGGACAGATGGACTCCTTCACATACAAAGGCTTCCATGCCAAGAGCAGGCGCTACCGATATGGATAAGTACTACACTTCATCGGCATCGGTATTTGACGGATCATACTTCAAGATCAAGCAGATCCAGCTCGGCTACACATTCCCACAGAAGTGGATGAAGACAATCAAGGTCAGCAACCTCCGCGTATATGCATCTCTTGATGACTTCTTCACATTCTCAGATTACCCTGGATTCGACCCAGAGGTTACAAACATGGGAGTTGACAAGGGCACATTCCCTACTTCCAAGAAGGTTGTTGCGGGTGTAAGCATTACATTCTAACCATATAAATAATACAGAAATGAAAGCAAAGAATATAATATTGGCTCTTGCTGCGACCGCTGTCGCATTGAGTTCATGCAACAGCCTGCTGGATATCCCTCAGCACGGCGTGCAGAACTATGAGACCTACTATCAGACTGATGAGGAAGCTGAGGCTGCCATCGTTTCCTGCTACATCCAGGTCAAGGGCAATGAGATGAACTATGTACTTGGTAAGAACATGCTTACCGACGATTTCTGGGCAGGCGGTGGCGGACGTAACGACAACGCTGACCTCGAAGGACTTAACGAGTTCACATTTAACACAGACCAGGGATACCTTGAGGGTATGTTCACTTCATATTACGGTATCATCTATAAAGCTAACGTCGTTCTCGGACACGTTCCGGATGAAAGTGAGATTCAGAAGCGTGCAAGAGCAGAAGCTAAGGTATTCCGCGCATGGTCATACTTCGAACTCATCTCGATGTGGGGTAACCCGCCACTCGTAGACCACGAACTTGAGCCATCTGAGTATCATAAGCCAAACGGAACGACTGAGGAACTTTGGGCACTTGTTGAAAAGGATCTCACAGAAGCCATCAACTCTGGTCTCCTCACAGAAAAAGCAAATGCTGATGACAAGACCTGGAGAATCACAAAGCAGTTCGCACAGGCACTTCTCGGAAAGGCTTATCTCTGGCAGAAAAAGTACGAGGACGCAGCTGCTGAGTTCGACAAGATCATCAAGAGCGGTCTCTATAGACTCTACGATGACTATGAGAATGTTATCGCATTCACAACGAAGCAGAACTGTGAGAGCATGTTCGAGAGCATCAAGATCTCAGACCCGAACAATGTCTGGAACAACTTCACAATGCTCCACCTCATGACCCATTACCGTACTGACAAGCTCGTTGACAACTGCTGCCAGAATGCAGGTCTTGCAGGTCTCGGATGGGGTTTCCTCAGTCCACAGAAGAACCTCTACGACGATTTCGTAGCAGTAGAAGGTGTTGACGGATATCGTCTCAACGCCACTATGAAGACTTGGGAGCAGATGGTCGACATGGGTATCAACGTGAAGGAAGGCAACACTATCATCAACGAGGGTTACTTCATGTGGAAGACCAGAATCACCACTGAGCAGGTTCCTGCTGCCGGTTCTAACTTCGTAGACGACTCAAACAGACAGTGGATGCGTTATGCTGAGGTTCTCCTCTGCGCTGCCGAGGCTCATTTCGAGGCAGGCAACCAGGGCAAGGCTGACGAGTACATGAACATGATTCGTACACGCGCACAGGCACCTACAAAGAGCGGTTACACTCAGGATGAGATCAGAAGAGAAAAGAGAATCGAGCTCTGCCATGAGGGCACACGTTTCCAGGACCTCCTCCGTTGGGGCATCGCTGAGGAAAGGATGAAGGATCAGGGTGCTTACTGCCCACTCCTCAACCACAATGGTCAGATTGAGAAAAAGGTATACAACACAGACCCGGCTAAGTTCGGTTTCAAACCTAAGCACAATCTCCTTCCTTACCCAGGAACCGAGATCCGCCTCAATCCTAACATCTCTCAGAATCCAGGTTGGTAGTAAACAGTAACATAATACAAGAAAAATATTATGAAACTTATCTATAAATTATTTGCTGCAGCAGCCTCTATCCTGGCACTCAGCTCTTGCGTAGAAAGCGCAATCGAGCCTATGACAGGCAAATACGAGAAGCCGGTTG
>JAFQAR010000077.1 GCA_017399905.1 Bacteroidales bacterium | reverse complement strand
GTTTGAGACTGTTGTGGTTCAGCCCTCTGAACATCAGCAGGATATGGTAGCGGAGCTTTCGGAAAGAGCTGCGGCAGTCCATGCCGGTATCGTAGACCCGTCTGAGGACAATATGCTGAAGATCACAAGCGATGGTCGAAAGCTGGGTCTGGATCAGCGACTGATGAACCCATTACTCCCTGATGACCCGGACAGCAAACTGAATGCCTGTGTAGGGAATGTTCTCCGTATCTGGCAGGACGGTCAGGCAGATAAGCTGACTCAGCTTGTGTTCTGCGACCTCTCCACTCCGAAGAATGACGGTACGTTCAATGTCTACGATGACATTAAAACGAAGCTGATCGCCAACGGAGTACCAGCGGATGAAATCGCATTCATCCATGATGCAGATACCGAAGCAAAGAAAAAAGACCTCTTTGCCAAGGTTCGTACCGGTCAGGTGCGTGTGCTGCTTGGCAGTACCGCAAAGATGGGCGCAGGAACCAATGTCCAGGACAAACTGGTGGCAGTTCACCACTTGGATGTGGGTTGGCGTCCGTCCGATATGACCCAGAGAAACGGTCGTATCATCCGTCAGGGCAACCAGAACAAAGAGGTTCAGGTGTATCAGTATGTGACCGAGGGAACCTTCGACGCATATCTGTATCAGACCTTGGAGAATAAGCAGAAGTTCATTTCTCAGATTATGACCTCCAAATCGCCGGTTCGTTCCTGTGATGATGTGGACGAGCAGGCTCTGTCCTATGCAGAAATCAAGGCGCTGTGTGCCGGTAATCCTCTCATCAAGGAAAAGATGGACTTGGACATTGATGTTGCCCGCCTAAAGGTGCTGAAAGCTGACCACCAGAGTCAGCAGTACCGTATGGAAGATAAGCTCCTGAAATACTTCCCGGCTGAGATTGAAAAGCAGACAGGATATATCCATGGATTTGAAGCAGACATCAAGACCGTAGAAGCTCACCCGCAGATCTCCGAGGGGTTCTGTGGCATGGACATCCGTGGCAAGCATTATGCAGAAAAAGCAGATGCCGGTGAGTGGATTCTGGCAGCGTGTAAGGAAGTGAAAGGCTCTGATCCTGTTCCTTTGGGCAGTTACCGTGGGTTCCAGATGGAGCTTTCTTTCGACAGTTTCCGACATGAGTACGACATCGTTCTGAAAGGCTCTATGAGCCACCGTGTAGCCCTTGGCACCGATGCGAGGGGTAACATCACCCGTCTGGATAATGCCCTTACAGGCATCACAGAAAGGCTGGAAAGAGCCAATGAACAGCTGACCAACCTCTATAATCAGCAGGAAGCGACCAAAGGTGAACTTGGAAAACCGTTCCCGCAGGAAGCGGAGCTGATGGCGAAAAGTCAGCGACTGGCAGAGCTTGATGCGGCTCTGAATATGGAGGATACGGTGGAAAGCCGAGCCGAAAAGAAAAGCCCAGAGCGACCTTCCGTTCTGGCTGATCTGAAATCCAAGGCAGAGCATATCCCGCCTGCAAAACGTTCTGAAGCCCGTGAGGAGGTGTTGTAATGGCAAAGCGAGACCAGGATGTTCATTTCCTCGCATCTAAAGAGGAAGTCGAGAGAATCCATCAGAAGATGGAGGAACTTGGCATCCGAAGCATGGGTGCGTATCTTCGCAAGATGGCTCTGGATGGATACTGCATCAATCTGGATTTGCAGGATGTGAAAGCCTTGGTTTCGCTCCTGCGTATCTGTTCCAACAACCTGAACCAGTACGCAAAACGAGCCAATGAGACCGGCAGCATTTATGAAGCCGACATCAACGACCT
>JAFQAR010000076.1 GCA_017399905.1 Bacteroidales bacterium | reverse complement strand
TTGTTTTCTTCTCTTGAGTATTGAGTGGAGCCAGTTGATTCTGCCTGGTTTGTCGGGGTCTTTGATTCTATGGCCGGTAGACGGGTCGTATTGCATGATCTTTCCTGTGCGGCATTGGTTGTCCTGGTCTATCTGCAGGAAGATGATTGCCTGGTCCGGGGTGGATGCGAGGCGGTAGTCTGCGATGATGCGGTCTATGGCTGAGGATGGGAGCATTGTGCTGAGGTAGGTTATGAGGTGGTTGGCGGCTGATGGTGGTGGGATGAGGTTCTGAGGGATGATGCCTGGGGATGCCCGATCGGGTCGGGTATGACGGGTGAAGGATCCTTCGCTGCGCTCAGGATGATAGTGATGTTCCGGATGGTCGTGGAAGTATTGGCGTGGGGTGTAGTGGTAGGCGCAGGAGGATTCGTGGTCGCAGCGGCCGACGGTGGGATGAAGTGCGTTGCCGTTGTCATCGATGTAGAGTGTGAAACAGCGGGGGCGTTCGCAAGCTGGACAGGTGTGACGGGATGATATCCCGGCGTATTTCTGGAGATGGTATCTGCTCATTGTTTATGGGTTTATAGTTCTTCGTCGGTGTTTTCGTCTTCTATCCAGTCGATGTCCAGCTGTCCATCGGTGTCCATGTGTCCATCGTCGTTGGACGGTTGGACAGTCTTGGACAGGTGCTTTTTGACGATGTTGTTTACTGTGGATTTGCTGATTCCTATTTTCTCGGCTATGTTTCTGTATGAGAATCCTTGTTTGTGGAGGTTGAGGACGTTGAGTTCCTGCTGGGTGAGTTCGGATTCTGTCTTTTGCTTGAGATGGTCTGCTTCTGTGGCGAATTCTTTGAATTCGAAGCCGAGGAAGTCGCCCATTTTTTCGATTTCATAGACTATGACGTTGGAGGAGTCGTATTTGAAGGCTCCTGCTCGGACTTTGACTTGTTTGACGTAGCGGAGGCGTTTGTCTTTGGCACTTTGGCCGATGGCGAATACGCTGTCGAAGAAGTTGTAGAGTTTCTTGGATCCGGCGAGGTCGTTCTGGGTGATGGGGCTCATGAGTGAGCGTTTGGGGGTGTGGGCTATGATCAGGAGCGACCAGCCGTATTTCTTTTTCAGGTTCATGAGGTTCATCATGAAGAGTCCGGCATCTACGCCTTTGTCTGATGAGTTGCAGAGGTAGGTGAGGTTGTCGATGATGATGACGTTTGTGCTGGTCCTGATGGCTGCCATTTCGATGTCTTTGATGATGTTTTCTTCGTAGCGTTCGACTCCTATTGCACAGGGGTTGATTTCTGCGCGGAAGAGGTTGTCGGGGAAGAGGTGGCGTTCTCCTGTTTCTTTGTCTGTGTATCTGAGCTGGAATTGTTTGTCTGAGAGTTCACAGTCGACGTAGAGGACTCTCCTGGTCCGGGATATGGTGTCGGCCATCTGGACTGCGAAGATGGATTTTCCGAGGTTGGAGTCTGCAAAGAGGCAGCATACTTCTCCTTCGTACCAGAGTTCCAGATACAGTTGTTCCGGGTCCGGTCTTCGGGCAGCGTCTTCGAGGGTTCTGTTGGCGGATTTGATGGAGAGCATTCCGATGTCTGTGCTGTCGGGGATGGTCTCGAATTCGGAGCGGATGGCTTCGAGTGGGTTGGCGACTTTATTTGATGATTCTGTTTTCAT
>JAFQAR010000075.1 GCA_017399905.1 Bacteroidales bacterium | reverse complement strand
GTTCATCCTGAGCCAGGATCAAACTCTTCATTGTATAATATTTATATTTCTCAGCTTGTTCCTGACACTTATAATTCCAACAAAAGAATTAACGCTTCTCGATAAATTGTTTTTCTCGGTACTTGCTTCTTGTACAGTAAATCAGTCTTTTCAATGAACTTGTTTTCGACCGTTTTATCTCAAACGGGCTGCAAAGATACGGACTTTTTCTTAACCTCCAAATTTTTTCGAGTTTTTTTTGAATATTTTTTATACTTTTGTTCTCCGAAAGGGAAATTTCACTCCCAAAAGATAGTTTTCCATAGAAAAAATGGTGTCTTACTGGCAAATATTCCTTGTTTTCGCCAAGATCGGTGCTTTCACCATCGGTGGCGGATATGCCATGTTGCCCGTCATCCAGAACGAGATAACAAAAAGAGGCTGGCTCAAGGAAGAGGATTTCATAGACATCATGGCTCTCGCCCAGGCAGCCCCCGGCCTTCTTGCAGTAAACATATCGATATTCACAGGACACAAGCTGCGCGGAACAGGAGGAAGCATAGTGGCCACCCTCGGAAGCATAATGCCGTCCTTTCTGATAATCCTTGCCATTGCGATGGTCTTCTCAGGATATCAGGACAATCCTGTAGTGATCCGGATATTCAAAGGCATCAGACCGGTCACTGTCGCCCTGATAGCCGTACCTATGATAAATATGGCTAAAAAGGCCAACAGAAAGTGGTGGACATGGATACTTTCAGGAGTGACTCTGGGCCTTGTCGCCTTTCTTGACATATCACCTATATATATATTATTGACGGTAATCGTCTTTGCCGCGGCTTCCGGATGGTGGAAAGAGGCCGGCAAGTCAAAGGACAGGGAGGAAGGCGTATGATATTCTGGGAACTTTTCATGACCTTCTTCGTGATCGGCATGTTCACCATCGGCGGCGGATATGCGATGCTGTCGCTCATACAGACCCAGGTCGTAACAGAACACGCATGGCTCACGGAAGGGGCCTTCACCGACATAGTAGCCATTTCACAGATGACACCGGGCCCTATAGGTATAAACTGCGCCACATATGTGGGTTACGACGTGATCGCGGCGACGGGAGCACCGGAATTCGTATGCATCCTGGGATCCGCGACCGCAACCTTTGCCGTAGTGCTTCCGTCCTTCCTCATAGTGCTGACGCTGTGCAAGCTGTACACGAAATTCTGCAACAACGCGATATTCGTCAATGTGATGTCGTGGCTGAAGCCCGCTGTGGTAGGACTCATCGGTGCAGCCGCCGTAATACTGATAACTCCTGACAACTTTCCGGACTGGAAGAGCTGGGTGCTTTTCGCCATTGCCTTTGCAGCTTCCCTCATATGGAAAGTAAACCCTATACTGATGATAATCATAGGCGGAACTGCAGGATTATTCATATACAACTGAAACTGACATGAACTGGTTTTCCGAACTGTTTACACAACATACATTCATTCAGGCAGTAATGGTCCTGTCGCTGATATGCGCGACCGGACTTGCCCTCGGCAAGATAAAGGTCTTCGGAGTATCGCTCGGAGTCACCTTCGTCTTCTTCGCCGGAATCATAGCGGGCCATTTCGGCATCTCGATCGACCCTGAGATGCTCGCCCTTGCCCAGAACTTCGGACTCATATTATATATATATTCGCTCGGAGTTCAGGTCGGTCCCGGATTCTTCTCCTCATTCAAGCATGGCGGCATAAAGATGAACATCCTGTCCCTGGCCGTGCTGGTCATAGGATCGGCTATGGCAATTGGCGTACACCTCCTCTCGGACATATCCATGGCGGATTCCGTCGGTCTTCTTGCCGGAGCGGTAACCAACACTCCCATGCTCGGAGCCGCACAGCAGGCAATACTCCAGATCGACCCTGCCGATACGGAAACGGCCAACAGCATAGCGATGGCATGTGCCGTAGGTTATCCTTTCGGTCTGGTGAGCATGATCGTATGCGTTATGGTCCTCAGATCCTTCCTTGCTCCGAAAGGAAAGGGCCGCACGACTGACGCCTCGGCCGACAACACCTTCGTCAGCGAGTATCAGATCAGCAACCCTGCCATCTTCGGAAGAAGCATCAAGGATGTGCGCCAGAGTGCCGAATGTCATTTCGTCATATCGAGGGTATGGAAGGATGAAAAGGTGATCATCCCGACTTCCGAGACCATACTTGAAGAAGGCGAGCATATCCTCGTCATATCCGGAAAGAAGGATGTGGAACAGATAAGGACCCTCTTCGGACACAGGGAGAATGTGGACTGGAACAAGAAAGACATAGACTGGAACTCCATAGACAACCAGCTGGTTTCCAAGAAGATACTGGTCACCAAACCAGAGCACAACGGAGTGAAGCTGGGCGACCTTAGGCTCCGCAACTCATACGGAATCAACATTACCCGCGTCAACCGTGCAGGCATCGACCTGCTTCCTTCCCGTTCGCTCCGGCTTCAGCTCGGCGACAAGCTCACGGTAGTCGGTGAATCCCGTGCGGTCGAGAATGTCAGCGCAAGACTCGGCAACGAGGCCAAGCGCCTCAACAATCCGAATCTCCTGTCCATATTCATAGGCATCATACTCGGACTCATCCTGGGAAGCATACCGGTTGCACTGCCTGGCATCAGCACGCCTATCAAGCTGGGCATCGCCGGCGGACCTATAATCGTAGGCATCCTGATGGGAGCCTTCGGACCGAGATTCCACATCACCACCTATACAACCCGCAGCGCAAACCTCATGCTGCGCCAGCTCGGACTCACCATCTACCTCGCAGGTCTCGGCCTCAGCGCAGGAGACGGTTTCTTCAGTACTGTCTTCACCATGGAAGGACTCAAATGGGTGGGAATCAGCATCGCACTCGCTGTCGTTCCGGTAATGACGGTCGGCCTCTTTGCAGCTAAAGTGCTTAAGACCGATTATGCCGAAAACCTCGGAATGTTGTGCGGCAGCATGGCCAACCCGTTCGCCCTGGATTTTGTAAACCCTGACGGGGAAGGCGAAGATCCGGCAGTAGCCTATGCCACCGTCTACCCTGCAAGCATATTCCTCAGAGTAATTTCCGCCCAGATACTGATATTGATGTTCCTTTAAAGATTACGGTGCTCCGGCAAGGCATCAATCTCCCGGGAACGGGAAAGATTCAGACGGCGTATGTGAGGCTCTCATAAGGGAGTCCATATATGCCGTTTTTTCCGGGAACCGTTCAGACAGATCAGCAGTTTCCGAAGGATCATCCTTCAGATTGTAGAGTTCGACATTGCGACCTGCCGAAATGTTGTTCGCCACGGCCTTCCAGTCGCCGCAACGCACCGCCTGACGGCCCCCGAGCTCATGGAATTCCCAATAGAGATAGTCATGCTCCTGCTGCTCCCCCTGTCCGGAGAGTTCCGGAAGGAACGAGACACCGTCGGTTCCTTCCGGAACGTCGGCTCCTATAGCCTCCGCCAAGGTCGGCAGGAAGTCCCAGAAGGCAGAGATGTGGCCGGAAACACTTCCCTCACGGACTTTTCCGTCCCATCTGACGATGAGCGGCACCCTGATTCCCCCTTCATAAAGGTCTCTCTTGTATCCTCTCCAGCAAGAATTGCTGTCAAAGAAATCCGGATCGGCACCTCCCTCCTGATGGGCACCGTTATCTGAGGTGAATACGATCATGGTATTGTCGGCAAGGCCCAGAGCTTCCAGTTCGGCAACAATCTCCCCCACCTGACGGTCAAGCAGGGTCACCATCGCAGCGAAAGCCGCATGAGGACGTGGCTGCGACTCGTAATTTCCCTTTCTGTAATACGGGCCGTCGTCCACACCGTTGAACGGCGTCTCCGGAGCGAAGCGGTCCGCAAAGCGGTCGATGTCCTCCTTCGGAGCCTTAAGTTCCGCATGCGGAAGGACCGAGGTATACATCATGAAGAAAGGAGCATCCTTGTGCTCACGGATGAAGTCAATGGCCTGCTCATGTATAAGCGCAGGAGCGTAATCGTTCTCCTGACGGTCAATGTTTCCTTCAAGCACGACCTTCTCATCGTTGTCCCAAAGATGGTCGGGATAATAGCTGTGGGAATATCTCTGGCAATTGTAACCATAGAAATCGTCGACTCCATGAGCGGAAGGAGCACCATCCGAACCCGGATAGCCGAGTCCCCATTTGCCGAAGACTCCGGTCGAATATCCCTTGTCCTTGAAGAGGTCGAAAAGAGTATATGCAGAAGACGGCATAGGCTCCTGACCTTCTCCCGGCATTTCCTTATTGCCTCTTATCGGAGCATGGCCTGTATGAAGTCCAGTCAGAAGGACCGAACGGGAAGGAGCACTTACGGAAGAACCCGAATAATGCTGCGTGAACACCATTCCCTGCGAGGCAAGCCTGTCGATGTTCGGGGTATCGAAATGCTTCTGGCCAAGAAAGCCGAGATCTCCATAACCGAGGTCATCAGCAAGGATGAATACGACGTTGGGAGTCTTGGCGTTGTCCGAACATGAAGTGAAATTCAGCGCTGCGCCGCAAAGGGTCAGAAAAGGTATGCTTCTTTTCATAAGGATTCCACGATTAAAGGTTCCGCGAACACAAAGATATTGAAATCTCAGTTCATTTTCCTATCTTCGCGAAGATATTTGAATCAAAACAGAAAACCACATCATATGAAAAAGACACTTATTCTTGCTCTGTTTCTTGCAGTCTTCACATCCTGCTGCATGACAGAAGAAACAATCAATGTTGTTCCTTATCCGAACAGCGTGGAAATGAAATGCGGAAACTTTGCTGCCGCAGGTGCTGAATTCAAATGTGACCCGGCAATGGACGAAGCTTCGAAAGCAGTTGTAGAGGCTTTTGCACAGCAGCTCTCATTGGTAAGTGGAAAGCCAAGCACCGTTTCGGAAGGTTCCGCCAAGACCGGATTCTCATTCATAGTGAATCAGGACATGCCGGCAGAAGCCTATACGCTCAAAGTAGGAAAGAAGGGCGTCAAGGTGGAAGCTTCAGGACTCAACGGATTCAATTATGCAGTACAGACCATCAAGCAGATGCTTCCTGTGGCTGTATATGGAACTGCAGAGGCTGCTGATGCAGAATGGACACTTCCATGTGTTGAAATCAAGGACGAGCCACGCTTCGGCTACAGAGGCATGCATCTCGATGTTTCACGCCATTTCTACGACATCGATGCAGTCAAGAGATATCTCGACATCATGGAGATACACAAGCTGAACACCCTCCACTGGCATCTTACAGACGATCAGGGCTGGAGAGTCGAGATCAAGAAATATCCGGAGCTTACAGAGAAAGGTTCCGTACGCAAAGGAACCTGCGTCGGAAAGAACTGGGAGGAACTCGACGGACAGCCATACGGCGGATATTACACTCAGGAGCAGATCCGCGAGGTTGTTGCATATGCCGCTGGCAAAGGCATCACTATCATTCCTGAGATTGACCTTCCGGGACATATGCTCGCAGCTCTCACCGCTTTCCCTGAACTCGGATGTACAGGCGGCCCATATGAACTCTGGTGCCGTTGGGGCGTATCTGACGACGTGCTCTGCGTCGGCAAGGAAGAGACCTTCACCTTCATCGAGGGTGTCCTTGACGAAATCATAGAGCTTTTCCCTTCAAAATATATTCACATCGGTGGTGACGAGTGCCCTAAGATCCGTTGGGAGAAATGTCCTGTATGCCAGGCCAAGATCAAGGAACTCGGAATCGAGGGAGATGAGAATCATTCTGCTGAACACTATCTCCAGAGCTACACAATCTCAAGAGTAGAGAAGTACCTCAACGAGCGCGGAAGAAGCATCATCGGATGGGACGAGATCCTCGAAGGAGGTCTTGCACCTAATGCTACCGTGATGTCATGGAGAGGCAGTGCAGGCGGAGAAGAGGCTGTAAGACAGGGACATGACGCCATCATGGTACCGAACTCACATTTCTACTTTGACTATTACCAGTCACTTGACGTCGACAACGAGCCGTTCGGCATCGGCGGATTCATTCCTGTAGACATGGTATACAGCTATGAGCCATATACTGAGAAGATGACAGAGGAGGAAAAGTCTCATATACTCGGCATCCAGGCAAATATCTGGACAGAGTACATAAAGACTGAAGACCATCTCCAGTACATGCTCCTCCCACGTATGACCGCATTGTGCGAGGTGCAGTGGTGCCAGCCTGAAAACAAGGATTGGGAGAGATTCACAAAGGCGATTCCACATATCACCGACATCTACGACATCAGAGGATACAACTATGCGAAGCATATCTTCGACCTTACCGCTGCTGTTACAAGCAACCCTCAGGACAAAGCGCTGAGCGTGACATTCACGATCGTAGATGACGCTCCGATAAGATATACGCTTGACGGCAGTGAGCCTTCGATGGAATCTCTTGTATATGACGGTCCGGTAAGCATCACAGAGTCTTGCACCATTAAGGCGAAGGTGTTCAGGGATGACGTAGAAACAAAGGTTTACACCAAATCATTCGATATCCATAAGGCAATCGGATGCCCGGTCACACTCGAAACTACGCCACATGAGAAATACACATTCGGTGCACCGGCATCATTCACAGACGGCCTCAGAGGAGAAATCTCATTCAACGGAGGTGCATGGACAGGCTTCCACGGCACACCGATGACAGCGGTAGTCGAAATGGACGGAAAGACGCCTTATTCAAGCGTTACAGCCAGCGCTCTCGTCGAGAAGGGATCGCACATCATGAATCCATCCGGCCTGACCGTAATGCTGTCGGAGGACGGTGAGACATACACTAAGATGGCCGCTGAGGTATATCAGGCAGAAACAGCCGCCGACAAGGACGGAATGAAGGAATACACAATCACATTCCCTGAAACCACCGCAAGATTCATCAAGATCGAAGTAGGATGTTTCGAATACATCCCTGACTGGCTCGGCGGAGCCCCTTACAAGGCATTCATCTTCATAGACGAGATCCTCGTGAAATAATACATAGGAAGCTGGCCCGATGTGATGTGACCCCCAAAAGTTGGACGGTTTAACATTATTAAGAGGCTCGCTTAGATTGGAATAAAGCTCGGTATTGCACCGGGCTTTTTCCATTTAGCCTCAGTTTGATTCTATCATTATTGTAGTAGCGTATATACTTG
>JAFQAR010000074.1 GCA_017399905.1 Bacteroidales bacterium | reverse complement strand
TACCTTCATCTCATTGGGATATGGGAGCCATGAGCTATCTCAAGGTGAGAGGATCGGTTGCATCGGTAGGTATGCCGTTCCCTCGCTTCCTCACAGTCCCTACATACGAATATGACCCGACCAGCAAGATATGGAAGGACAAGACGCATTATCCTATCAGTGACCTCAAGCCTGAGCGTACCCTTACCTATGAGGTGGGTCTTGAGATGACCTTCTGGCAGGATCTCAGTCTCAATCTTTCATGGTATCTCGCCGATACATATAATCAGACGTTTGACCCGCTTCTTCCTCCATCATCATCCTATACGACGATCTATCTTCAGACAGGTAACGTGAGGAATACCGGAGTCGAGGCTTCCCTCGGATACGGACATGACTGGAACGGTTTCTCGTGGGACAGCAACTTCACTTTCTCATGGAACAGGAACGAGATCCTCGACCTTGCATCCAATGCGGTCAATCCGGTGACAGGCGAGCCTCTTGACCTTGACCAGCTTGACATCAAGGCTCTCGGAAAGAGCAAGTTCATCCTCAAGCAAGGCGGAACGCTCGGAGACCTCTATACAACATCTGATGTCCAGACCAATGACAGAGGATATATCGAGATTGATGAGAACGGAGATATAGCCATCACCGATGAGGCAGACGAAATATTCCTCGGAACAGTATTCCCTAAATACAATCTGGCTTGGAGAAATGACTTCTCATGGAAGGGACTCCATCTCGGCATTCTCTTCTCAGGACGTGTCGGAGGCGTATGTTATTCTGCAACTCAGGCGAGCCTTGACCTTTATGGAGTTTCCGAGGCTTCGGCTGCGGCAAGAGACGCCGGCGGAGTGCTTGTGAACGGACGTGAGATGATGGATGCACAGAAGTGGTACCAGGCAATAGGTTCGCAGAGCGGACTGCCTCAGTACTATACCTATAGTGCAACCAACTTCCGTCTGCAGGAACTCTCCGTGGGATACACTCTTCCTCGCAAGTGGTTCAAGAACAAGATGGGACTTACCCTTTCTCTTGTCGGACACAATCTGTGGATGATTTACTGCAAGGCTCCGTTTGATCCGGAGGCAGTGGCATCCACCGGGAACAACTATCAGGGAATCGACTACTTCATGATGCCTTCGCTCAGAAGTCTCGGTTTCAATGTAAAACTTGATTTTTAGGAGGGACAGATATGAAGAAGATAATGATATTGTTTTCGATAGTCCTCGCAACATCCTGCACAGCAGGCTTCCTGGAGATGAACACCAATCCCAATCAGGTGACAGGTGAACAGATGGAGGTGAATAACTATCGTACAGGTACCAAGGTACTGAACCTCCAGAATCTTGTAGTGCCGGTTCAGGAGCATATGTATCAGTTCAACGAGAGCCTTTCAGGTGGTCCGTTCGGGGGCTACATCGGCTCTACCGTTGACACATGGCTCACCCGCTTCGAGACCTTCAATCCTTCTGCAGACTGGAGAAAATGGCCGTTTGCCAATGTGATCACAGACACTTATGCACCATACAGAGGTATCGTGACTGCGACAGATGATGAGGTGGCAAATGCCTTTGCAAACCTTCTCAGAGTTGCAATCATGCACAGAGTTACCGATTCCTACGGACCTATACCATACTCAGATGCAGTGGCCAACGAGTC
>JAFQAR010000073.1 GCA_017399905.1 Bacteroidales bacterium | reverse complement strand
GCGTGAGGTTACGCCGGTCATTCGTGATGTTATGGAGCGCTTCAACTGCGGCACTGAAGACAAGAGATTTCTTGAGTTTGACGACCGCACCGGTGAGGCGCTTCGTGACTATAACGCAACCATTGATTGTATGAGACTCCCTGACGGACGCATAGTGGAAGAGTATCCGGCTCCTCAGTGGCACAAATTCATCATTAAAGATGGAAAAGTATATCAGCGACACGCTGGTCCTCTCCACCATCCTAAGAGAACAAAAGCGGCCAAGAAGATCTCGGTTGTTCCCAACTACCCTCGAAAGAAGCTGTATGGCAATTCTTTTGAGCGATACATTGAGGAGGCAACCTATTTCACCCGCAATGAAGAAACCGGTAAATACGGCGAATGGTACAATCCTGACGGCGTGTACGACTGGTATTCGATTGGCGGACGTTGGCCGAGAATGTTCCTTGTCAAAAACGAGTGTACGGAATACTCTCTTGGTGAAAGTCCTGCTTTCAAATCAAATGAGAACGCTAATGCTCCTGAAGGCTACAGATGGGTCTGTTGTGCTCGCAAAAAGGATATCCAGTGGGATGTCATGCGAGAGTGGCTTAATAACCGTGCTACAGACCGATATAACAAGCTTAAGGTCATGTTCGAGACCGGCGTCAAGGATGAGAGCATTCACGGTACCATTACTGAAAAAGGTATCACAGACTGGGGTGAGCTTGTCTACACTCCGGATATGACCTTAGAGGAATATCTGAATCAGTATGGTATTCCGGATGAATGGAAGTATCCTATCGGCGTGTATGCGATTTTCCATAGTGAAGAGTACATGGATAAGCATAGCGTAACCCGCGATAATGAGACCGGAAAGTATTCTCCGATCGATTGGCGAAAAGCTATTGACCAGTTCATCGATGAAGCAGACGACGATGACGTATTCGTCGGCATCGACTATCACATTTAGGAGGTGCTGATATGATTTACGATATTCCCGGAGATGAATTCATCTATGAAGGTGTTACTTACCGTGTAGGAGCTGAAGTTGTTGCAACTGAAGGAAGTGATTATGCAGGACTCAACGGTTTTATCCGTGAGATAAGAACCGAAGACGACAGAGAGACCGACAACGAAACGCCGGATATCTACTGTTACTTCGATCCCCCTTGTCTTCCGAGAGACCTTGAAGAGCTTGAGGAACGCTTCTCCAAGCTGTACGGCAAGGAAATGAAGGCTGATGACATCACCCTGGACCTTGTCATTATGGCGCCGGATATGTTACTGGTGCTTGGCAGTCCCCGAAAGACCTTGGATATCTTTGTTCTTGAAGAAGACTGGGCAGCAAACGATGACTACGGTCATTCAGTCCTTCTCTTCTCAAACTACTATGAGGCAAAAGCAAAGCTGAATGTTTTGCTTGGAGAGGAGTTTTCCTTAGGCTGCCTTAACGACTGGAAAGACCGAAGTGACTATCAGGTCGATACCGATGACGATTCCTTCGAGGGCTGGATTGATGGAGAGCATTCATCCAGTCACTACAGTATCTCGGTTAAGAAGCTGACAGTAGACCTCACCAACCATATCTATGGAACCCTCGGTCGCGAATTCATTGATTTGTGTCGCGTTGAGGATTTCGTTGAACAGATTGAAAGCTGGGAGGAAGTCGGCAGACTCTCTGATG
>JAFQAR010000072.1 GCA_017399905.1 Bacteroidales bacterium | reverse complement strand
CATAGTGATATCGAAGGAGTTATCCATCGATTCGGATTCCGTGATATCCATCAGATATTTCGGATCCACAATAACTTCGGACTCGTTTCTGCCATCGAAATAGGCATAAATGTGCGGTTTATCGATCCGAGCCTGATACACAGTTCCTTCTTCATCGAACCGTGTTGCGAACCACTCGGCAACGCTTCTGTCCAATGTCCACGAGAGAGCCTTAACGTTTTTTGCGTTAAACGAGGTAACGCCACGATAAACAGTTACCGTGGCATCAAGGTCATTCAGCGTATTCAGTTCATCTTGGGACATCAGATGCCGTGGCTCTGCCGATTGAAACAACGATAGGAGCTTGGCTTGAGGCAGGTTGGGATCGTCATTCGGATTCTCTGAACGTATCCATGCATCGGCAAGGATCTGTGAGAAGTCCTTCTTGGACAGGTGATGAGCTGCGTATTTGAGGAACGTCATTCCGTAAGGCTTGTTCGTCATCATATAGATTTCAAACGCGCTCTTGGAGGAATCGATCTGCTGACAAACCATCTTGCGCCATTCATGCAGAGCATTGCTGTCTGCGGTAATGTCAATGCATTGCGGTTCGCCGTTTCTCATCACCATAGTGAAACCTGTGTTGGTGAAGGGATGCTGAACGACTATGGGCGAATAGGCAGTTTTGTTGATGTCGGTGTAAAGCAGTGTTCGTGCCATTGCCTTGACACCGTCGAGATTGGTTTCTTTCCTATTTACCATATGCTTTCTCACATCCCACCCATGGACATTCCGGGCAGTTCCATCTGATCGACGATCTCAACCTCGCTCATGTCGAAATTGCAGAGGGAGTAATACTCTCGGCTGGCATAGGGATGTCTTTCGAGATATTCCTCGTTGGATGCGTTGATACCAAGGTCGGGATTTCCATAGGCGTCGGTGGTTTCATAGACTCGCTCGAAGCTGCCGTCTGCCATGCGGATATCCATACCTGCCTTGATCTGGTTGCCGTTCTTATCAAAATAGTTCATTGGTTCACCTCTTTCCTTACCATTGATATCGGTCCTCAAAGCCTTCGCCTTTGCGGAGTTCTGCCATGAGCTCATCTCTGAATCGCATATCGTTGCATTCGTCGATCTCGCCGCTATCGAACTCCAAAAGCGGAGTGCCGTCTGCTTCTGCGATATAACCACAGTCATGTGTGAGAATGAAGTCAGCCACTTCTTTCATACCGTGAAGTTTTTTGCCCTCGTCATAGAGTCCGATATGACCGAGGAGCATGTGATAATACATTTCTGTCATGCTCACCCCCAATCCATCCCGAAGAGTTCATCGGGAGAGTAGTTGCAGGTGAAGTCAACAGATTCGATATTGTCGCAATGACCGGAGAGAAAATTCTCGTCTTTCTGCATTCGGAGATGAAAGTATGCCACTTCCTCAATGGATGCCTTGAAGGTTTCACCTTCGCCGTAAAGATAGGCTTCAGCGTGTACGCTGATTTCTGTGTCATCCTCAATGCCATCAAGGAAATCTTCGAATGCTGTGTAGTATTCGAAGTCATCAAATTCTCTCGGAATACCGCTGACGAGGAATTCCGTGTCATTGCCATCGGGTGTGGACACCCGAACGTGGGAGAATTGAAGAGCCATTACATGCCACCCATCGTCATGCCGTCCGACATAAGGCGGTCTTCGAATTCGTCTTGATTATCGATATAATAATCATCGCCCGAATGCCAATAGCTGACATACATGAAGCCACCGTAACGAGTGCCGTCGAGGTAGATTTCTCTCTGCTCGAAGCCTTCACCGAGACCGTCCGAGTTCTGACCGGAGATCCAGTCCTTGAGATCCTGTTCTTCTTCCTCTGTGAGGGGGCCTGCTGTCTGAACGGTGATGCATCCGTAGAGCTCGCCGTTTTTGCGTTCAAAATCCCAATCAGCGGAACGGAGCTTTTCGGAGACACCGTTGTTGCCGTGGAAGTATTCTGCCATATTGCATTCGTCGCTGGCGTTATACTCCATCAAGGCTTGACGGATATCGTCTTCGTGACGTGCTGCAAACGCGGCATCTTCCTCGTATCCGTCCTCATCGATATCACCGTAGCAATCTCGGCTATGAACCTGAATGGTCAGCGGACAGTAGTACTTGGTTGTAACTGACTGAGGATAGGCTTCGGTCAGCATTCTGTTGAGTTGCTCATAGGAGTCGAGTCCATCAACCTTGATT
>JAFQAR010000071.1 GCA_017399905.1 Bacteroidales bacterium | reverse complement strand
TGTCGAACAGGAAGCAATGCACCAGACTGATGGTGTTCAGGTGGACAATGAGCCCGTCCCGGTAAAGTCTTCTGAAAAAAAGACTTCATCCAAAGCGGCTCCCAAGACCGAGAAGAAAACGGTAAAGAGAACCCGCAAGACAAGCAATCCGGGAAATGATTCGGAGACAGCAAAAGCCGAATCTCCCAAACCGAAAGCAGAAACGAAACCTGCAGTGAGGCGTGATCAGGAAACTCCTCGTGTTGTCTCCATCGATGAGAAAATCAAGGTGATAACCAATGAGAGTGAGAAGCAGAATATGCTGCTCGATTTACTTGAGTCTCTCAGAGCAGGCCGCATCCTGACCGATATGATTCAAGGCGTCGAAATGTATGGCGACGAGCCGTGTGCAGTCCTGTATCACGGTGAGTTTAAGGTAATCATCCCCGGCAAGCAGCTTATCGAGCCTCCGGAAGATACCCGTGGCCAACCGGAAAAAGAGATCTACCGATACTTGGTAACAAAGCGACTCGGTGCTGAGGTGGATTACGTCATCAAGGGCGTTGATCAGAAAGCCGACGTTGCCGTCGCCAGCCGATTGGAGGCAATGTACCAAAAGAGGCGTGCTTACTACACTGGTACAGACCGAAACGGAAATCGTCTTCTGTACGAGGGAGCACTGGCGGAAGCGCGTGTCACATCCGTCATCAGACCGGGAATGTTTGTGGAGCTGTTCGGTGTTGACACCTATGTGCCCCTGAAAGCACTCAGCTATCAGCGTTGGGCAGATGCTTGCGAGCACTTCCAACCTGGAGACCGAGTTATCGTAAAGATTATGAAGCTCGAACGTATAAACCGAACCAATATCAAGGTTGTTGTTTCGGTGAAACACGCTGGCGAGAACCCGTATGAGAAGGCCCTCAAGAAATATACCGAGGGTAACAGCTATATCGGCACAGTGAGTATGGTGAACACCAGTGGTGTCTTCGTCGCGATGGAGCACGGCATCGATTGTCTGTGTGAGTATCCCAAACGAGGACGCCCGCCGATCGGAGCACGAGTTACGGTCCGTATACTCGGTATCGATAGGAAACGACATCGCATGTGGGGTTCAATTGCATACTCCTCAATGACCTATTAATCTATTTTCCCAGAAAGGAGACCTATATGAAGAACTGTAAACTGTCCAAGGATGAGCAGCAGCGACGAAAAGAGCTGGCAAGCCACGTAAGAGAGATGATTTGCGAGCAGATGCCCGTCGAAGCACAGGATGAAACATCGCTTATGATGGGATACCGAGATTACTACTTGCAAATCTCTTTCTCTGATTTGCATCCGCTGATGGTATTCTGCCTCGCCAAAGCGCTCATCAAACCGAGTACTGTGAAACAGCAGCGAATGGCCAACGATCTGAACCTTCGCTCCATTCTCGGTAGCCACGCCATTAACGAGGAGGTCGGCTGTTACTCATACCGAGCTACTCACTGGCTTGATGCGGAGATGGAACCTGAAAGATTCTTCGAAATCCTCAATCGCTGTGTGGATGAGGCAAACAAAGGGTTCCTTAAGCTTGCCAGTTAATCCCTAAAAGTTGTATTTCTCCAGACTGAGTCGTGTAATGAGGTTGAAAAGACTTATAGGAGGAAATGCATCATGAAAAAGCTTTTATCTTTTATTTTAATCATTGGCATTCTGCTTCTTGCAGGTTGCTCCACACCAGACTCAACTGGAAGTTCATCACCTTCTGGGAGTGACATCCCGGATAGCTCATATACAAGCTCAGTCTCTCAGACTGGAACGGGAGACTACCTGGAAGATGAGAATTCCGCGGAAGAGAGCTCTGAAGACGCCTCTGATGCAACATCTGTGTCAGACCGAGATAGCAAGGACCAGGAAAAGAAAGACCCGGGTACCGGAAAGTCCGAAGGGACAACCAAAGTAACCGAGTCTAGCGACATCCCAAAGGAATCCCTTCCTTCGC
>JAFQAR010000070.1 GCA_017399905.1 Bacteroidales bacterium | reverse complement strand
CGCCGCTACAGGTGCCGAAATAACCGTTTCGACTGCAGGAGTAGGTGTTATTGTCGGTGGTCCGGCAGTCGCTGTTGGAGCGGAAATAGCTGGTGCCGGTGCTGCAACAGCAGTTACTGGAACCATGCTTGTCATGAATTCCTCTAAGAACAAGAATGACGGGTATGAGAGAGGGAAAAACACTTCAACTGACAACTCTACAAAAAAGAAAAGTGGCAATCAATTGCAAAGGGATATAAGCAAAGGAAGAGCCCCCAAATCGTTCAAAGGAATTCACAAGGGGAAATATAAAGGTGAGCAGACACATGTTCATTTTGATGATGGTAGCGCTTTGAATTACGATGGAACATGGAAACATGGAGGAAGAGAATTAACGAAAGCTGAACAAGAATTTTTGAATAATTATGATTGGAATCTCAATAAATAAAATTAATAACTGGATAAATAATTTTGTAACAAACACGACGGTACAAAATGATCAGGCAGACATAGACTACTTTTGCAAAAATTTGAATGGTAAGAGGTTGTTAGAAGTAGCATTTAACATTTATGATATAATTGTTAAAGAAAGGGATAAAAATTGTCATAATTTTGCAGTATTGTTGGACGTTTCTTTGAGACATACTAAATATAAAAAGAAAGCCCCCCATAATTTTATCAAAAGAAGACATTTGAACAAGTTAATTCCACCAGGAATCAGCGTATTTAAGAAAGATATCCATAAAATAATTGAGGAAAATGGTTTAGAACCATTGCCAAGATATAATAAGCATTATAAAAAATATAAATGTTATTATTCTTGCAAGCAGGATGGTGAGTTTTATGATAGATTTATTGTGTTTATAAAGCTCTGAGTTTAAGAATAGTCACATTATTTATACATAGCCCCGAAAGTTTGTTGTGATAACTTTCGGGGTTTGTAATTTTATTCCTATCTTGCAGACGGTACGAAGGTCAGTGCGCTTGACGGTGATGGCGACGGGCTTCTGTACCTTGGTTCTTTGATATACAGGAAGACTGGAAGCCGCTGGAACACGACAGCAAGCCTGACAGATAATAGCAACAGGTTCCGCTACAACAGCAAGGAGGAGCAGTTCAAGTTCGGAACGCCATACATCGACTACGGAGCCCGTCAGTACGACCCAATCCTCGGCCGCTGGTTCGCTCAGGATCCGCTCTCGGAGAGTAGTTATAGTATCAGTTCTTATACCTTTTGTAACAATAATCCTATTTATAACATTGATTGCAATGGATTGTTTCCATATAAGTACGATTGGAATGCCGGTAATTATGTGAATACGGATGGAAAATCAATGGTTTAGGAAAAGAAACAGGAGTGCTCTCGGAATACTTATATTCTAAAGAATTCAATGCTCCTCAATTTATTGGGTCGGCAAAGTATATGTTTGATATTCAGGGAGATATTCTAAAAATACGAGTGGAAGACACTAAAAATATCTGGTCGTTATTTTATCATATAACAAATGATCGTGATGGCCATACGCGTGATGAATTTCCATTATTTGGCACAACATCTCAGATTTATAACTTTAGTATACCTTTAAAAGAAATTCCTAATATAATTAAATGATGAAGATATTTATAAAACTGCTGTCGGTTTTAGTACTGTTTTCCCTCTTTGCCAATTTATGCCTCTCATGTATTGGTCTGTGTGGAAGTGCGCAGATTAGGATATGTGCAGATTATTATATGTGCGCAAATCCATTATATCTTTACGACAGACCGGCACCCAAAGGAACCCATCCGGGATTTCTCGTAGCCGACCCTGGATTCGGTGTAGACGTTGCCGGTTGCTGCACAGATTTTTTCTATAATGATTCCTTATTAATAGCGAGACAGGACTCTTTGGATTATCCTACTTGGTATGTTATAACTGCTGATAAGAAGGAGGTCTTGAGCAATGCCGAATATGATAAGATATCAGGTCCGTTCACAACCTCTCAACTTGATAGTATACTTGCAGGAAAAAATATAAGACTATCTCAGATGAAGCATAAAGATTTCAGATGGATGCCTGGCATAAATATTAAAGACTAACCTGATACTTTTCAATATAGTCGGGAATTTTTTATTAGTAAAACAGCTTGAATATATGACCTTCGACGGCCGTATGGGCATGTCAATGGAATGATCTTGGATTAACCGAAGCGTCGGTACTCGGATTTCTGTTTCCGTGCACCGACGCTTCGGTTTTACTATGAATTCATATGGTTTTGGATAGCGTGGGTACGTGAATTGGCGATTCCGTATACCCACGCTCACTCAACAACATGTGCGTCGCACAAATTGTTGATATCTCTGCTATTATTCCTGTCTTCCTCCCGGCGTGACTATAATAAAGAAAGAGGCTGACTAAAGGTCAATATGACTTTTAATCAGCCTCGTCGGATATCGAAATGATATTCTGTTATGCCTGCTGTGAAACTACAGCGCTGAGCTTCTCGCAGAGCTCGTCGAGCTTCTCGAACATCTCCTTTGTAAGGCCGTTGTAGAAAGCCCTCTTGTTGCCCTCTGGGTGGTTTGCCCTGTGCTTGAGGTCATTGTAGAGCTCTACAGCCTCGTCGATTATGTTGGCGATTCCGTCAGCATCCTTGTGTGGGTTGAGAGCTACGAAAAGTGCGCAGTCATCAATGAATTCAGCGACGAAGTACTCAATGTCTTTTTTGAAAACTCTAAGGTTCATGGTCTTATAAATTAAAAAGTTGTAGAATCTGATCTTTTCTTCACGATGCGCAAAGGTAATAAAAAAATCGATATTATGCTCTAATTCTGAAGGAAGTAGGCAGGACATGCCGTCATAGGCGTCATTCCATCGCCGGACCATCCGAAAAGACGACGTGCCTTCAGCAGTTTCCAGGAGTTTTCATAATAGTCTTCATCTCCCGGAATCAATGAGCTTATCCTTACTATGTGCGAGGCATGGATGATCTTTCCGCCACCCATGTATATGGCTACATGCGAGATGCTTTCCTTTCGGAAGAAAGTTTCAGGAGTTCCGAAGAAAAGCAGGTCTCCAGGCTTCAGGTGCTGGATGCGGGCGGTCATTTCCGCCTTCATCTTCGGCGAATCAGGCGTGATGCTGTGGTCGGCCGTCATGATGATCTCCCTGCCGAGCTTTGCCTGCTGGGATGCGTTACGAGGCAGCAGGATGCCGTTCATGAGCCATGCCATGCGGGTGAATCCGCTGCAGTCTACACCTTTTCCCGAAGCTCCTCCCCAAAGGTAAGGGACTCCGCGCATAAGCCTTGCAGTCTCGATGATGTTTTCAGGAGCCGCTTTCCTTCCGGCTGCCCATCCGGCGAATTCAGCCAGGTCGTCTGCAGGTGTCCAGCCTGTCCTTCCGTCAGGAAGCATCACCTCCGCCCATCCTTTCTTCACCGACGCCTTCGGCTTCTTGCCTTCCTTCATGACTACCCTGACGAGACAGCCCATGGCCAGGTCCGAAATCTGTTCGTCACTATCCGACGGTCCCTTCCTGACACTGCTGTGGAGGGCTGTGCATATGTATTTCGGTGCTGCAAGATAGGCTGCCAGCCTGTCATGCTTCATCTCTACGAGGCCGAGTTCTGTGCACCATGCCGTGTAAGGCTCCGGCGTCACCACCTGCTTCCAGTAGCCTTCTTCTGCGATGATCTCCACCACGGTGCCCATCAGGGCCTGTGTTCCGAGCTCGGCCGTATAGTCCGGCTGCTCGCGGAGATAGCTTTCCGAGAATCCGATTACGGCCATTCTCTTCGTCTGGCCGGATGATGCGGCAAATGCCGCCAGGGCCAATGCCAAAGTCAATATGATACGTTTCATTCCCTATGTGTCTGTTCTTACGATGGGCAAAATTATAAAATAATGACTAATTTTGCCGGATATGCCACAGGATTTTCAAAAATATGGCTTTCCGGACGGAAAGAGATACAATTCCTTCGTAGGATATTTCAAGCGCAGATATGGGGAGAGGCTCCAGAAGATCGTGCTTGATGCCGGCTTTACCTGCCCGAACCGCGACGGAAAGGTCGGCCGCGGCGGCTGCACCTACTGTGACAACGCCGCTTTCCATCCTTCGTACAGCACGGCAGGCAAGAGCCTCCGCCAGCAGATGGACGAAGGAATCGAATTCCATAAGGTACGCTATCGTACGACTGAGCATTACCTTGCGTATTTCCAGTCATTCTCAAATACTTACGCTCCGCTGGAGAGGCTTGTGTCCCTTTCTGTGGAAGCTCTGGAACATCCGGATGTCGTCGGAATAGTGATTGGTACGCGGCCGGATTGTGTCGACGATGAGAAGCTTGACTTTCTTGCCGCCCTTTCCCGTGGCGAGGTCCTCAAGGGGTGGAAAAGGTCTCTGGCCGGCGAGCCTGACCGTACTGCTCCCATCGTGATCGTCGAATACGGTATCGAATCGTGCTATGACGCCACGCTGGAACGCATCAACCGCGGTCACGGTTTCGAAATTGCGAAGTCGGCTGTGGAAATGACGGCTGCGCGCGGGCTTGACGTCGGCGCCCATTTCATCCTCGGCCTTCCGGGAGAGACAAGGCAGATGATGCTGGATTCCTGCAGTATCATCAATGCCCTTCCGATAAGGTCCGTGAAGTTCCATCAGCTGCAGATCGTGAAGGGTACGAGGATGGAGAAGGAATATGCGGAGAAACCGCAGGATTTCGTCCGTTTCACCCTTGAAGAGTATCTGGATTTCTTCACTGACATGCTCGAGAGACTGCGTCCGGACCTGTTCATCGAGCGTTTCGTAGGTGAGGTCCCTCCCCGTTTCGTGAACGAGACTCCGTGGGGACTCATCCGGAATGTCGAACTTATCCGCCTGCTTGAGAAACGTCTGGAAGAACGTTCGACCTGGCAGGGACGCCTGCTTGAGGGACAGAAAAACGGGCAAGTTCTTTAGACTTTCCGAAAATATTGTTACATTTGCCAAATTTTATACCTATATGATGCAGACATTTACAAACTCACCTATTATCGAAGGACTGACCTTCGATGATGTTCTTCTGATTCCGGCTCATTCGGAGGTGCTTCCAAGAACTGTCGACGTCTCTACAAAGTTCACCAGAGACATCACTCTCCAGACTCCTATAGTTTCGGCTGCAATGGACACTGTAACAGAGGCTGACCTCGCGATTGCAATGGCACGTGCAGGCGGTATCGGCGTGATCCACAAGAATATGACCATTGAGGAGCAGATGAACCAGGTGCGTCGTGTGAAGAGGGCTGAGAACGGTATGATCTACGATCCTGTGACTATCCATCCGGATGCTACCGTAGGCCAGGTTCTCGGAATGATGGCCCAGCATCATATCGGCGGTATCCCTGTTGTGGATGACAACGGTTACCTTGTGGGTATCGTCACCAACCGTGACCTCCGTTTCCAGAGGGATCCGAAGATTCCTGTTTCAGAAATCATGACGAAGGAGAACCTTGTGACCGCACAGAAGGGCATCAGCCTTCCTGCGGCTACGGACATCCTCCGTCAGTATAAGATCGAGAAGCTCCCTGTAGTGGACGCTGACGGCAAGCTCGTCGGCCTCATCACATACAAGGACCTCATGAAGATCAAGGACAACCCGATCGCGTCGAAGGACAGCAAGGGCCGTCTTCTCGTGGCTGCGGCTGTAGGTGTGAAGTCGGATACGATCGAGCGTATCGAGATGCTTGTAAGCGCAGGTGCGGATGCTGTCGTGGTCGACACTGCTCACGGACATTCGCAGGGCGTGCTCAACGTGATCAAGAGCGCATGCGATGCTCTTCCTGATGTTCAGATCGTGGCTGGTAACGTGGCTACTGCAGAGGGCGCCAAGGCGCTTGCAGATGCAGGTGTGAGCGCAGTGAAGGTGGGTATCGGACCTGGTTCGATCTGTACGACCCGCGTCATTGCCGGAGTCGGAATGCCTCAGCTTTCAGCTGTGATGATGGCATCCGAGGCTCTCAAGGGTACAGGAGTGCCGGTGATTGCAGACGGCGGTATCCGTTATTCGGGCGACGTCGTGAAGGCACTTGCTGCCGGAGCAAGCACTATCATGGCAGGTTCACTCTTCGCGGGAGTCGAGGAGTCTCCGGGAGAAACCATCATCCTGAACGGACGTAAGTACAAGTCATACCGCGGCATGGGCTCTCTCGAGGCTATGCAGCAGGGCTCGAAGGACCGTTATTTCCAGGATATGGAAGACGACATAAAGAAGCTCGTACCTGAGGGAATCGTGGCTCAGGTGCCTTACAAGGGTACTCTCAACGAGGTCGTGTACCAGCTCGTAGGTGGTCTCCGTGCAGGTATGGGTTATGTAGGTGCAGCCAACATCGAGAAGCTTCGCGAAGCAAGATTCGTACGCATCACCAATGCCGGATATCTCGAGGGACATCCGCATGATGTGACCATCACACGTGAGGCTCCGAACTATTCAAGATAATCTGCTGATGAGGCGGATTGTCAGAATAACAGCAATCTTAGGGATCGTCCTGCCGGCATTGATGTCCTGCAGGGCGATTTCGAACTTTCTGCATGACGACGAGGTCGTTGCCGAAGTGGGTACGGAAAAGCTGTACCGCAGCGATCTGGATGCAGTCATTCCGAGAGGGACGTCTCCGGAAGACAGTACGCGCCTGGCCGTGCAGTATATAAACACATGGGCATCGGACCTCATATATGTTTCGATTGCCGAGCAGCAGCTGTCAAAGGCGGACAGAGACGTTTCCGCCGAACTGGAGGATTACAGGAAGTCCCTGCTGAAATACCGCTATGAACAGCTGTATGTGAACGAACGTCTCGATACGGCGGTCTCGGATGAGAATATTCAGGCCTATTATGAGAAGCATCAGGACAAGTTCGTCCTCGGAAGGCCTCTCGTGAAGGCGAGATACCTCCGTATACATACGGATTCTCCGGGACTTGAGCCGATAAGGAAGAAGATGGGATCGTCGGAAGTCGACGACCTTGTGGAGGCGGACAGCCTTGCCTTTTCGGCGGCGATGAGGTTCGCGGCATGGAATAACGAGTGGATAGATGTTGCGGTTCTTGCAAGAGAGTTCGGAATGTCCTACGAGTCCATGCTGGGACTTATGAAGGACGGATGGATCAGGCAGGATGATACGCTCGGCGTGACTTCGCTTGCCTATGTTTCGGAAATGATGAAGAAGGGGGAGCTTGCTCCGATAGAGTACAGCGCTCCGCAGATCAGGGATATGATATTGAGCGCCCGCAAGCAGAATCTCATAACTGTTTTGGAACAGGATTTGCTTGATGAAGCGCGCGAAAACGGACAATTTGTAATATTTTAATATATGAGGCATATCTTTAAGGGTGTGGCTGCATTGCTGTTTGCCGTGGTTTCGGTAAATGCGTCAGCACAGAAGTATTATGGCGGTGTCATAGACAAGACAGTGGCTGTTGTGGGAAATGAGGTGATCATGATTTCGGACCTGGAGTCCGAGATGCAGATGATGCAGTCATATTACGGCATGCAGTCCGACAGAAAGGCCCGTTGCGAACTTCTCGAGAACATGCTGCAGTCAAAGCTCTTCCTTATGCAGGCGAGGGTGGACTCTCTGACTGTGAACAATGAAATGGTGGAAAGCGAACTTTCCAACAGGGTGGACATGCTCAAGTCCAATCTCGGCGGCGAGGATGCAGTGGAAGAGCAGTTCGGAAAGCCTGTATACAAGCTCCGTCAGGAGTGGAGAAAGGATATCGAGGACCAGACCCTGACCCAGCAGATGCAGCAGGAGATCGCATCGAAGGTAACGGAGCTCACTCCATATGATGTCCAGAAGTATATTGATGAGACTGATGTCGAGGATCTTCCGGTGGTTCCTGTAAAGTACCAGCTCAGCCAGATCTGCATCTATCCGGACCGCGAGGCTGCTAATCTTGCGGTAAAGGAGCGTCTCCTTGCCATCCGTGAGCGTATCATCAACGGAGAGAAGTTCTCGACACTTGCACGTATCTATTCCCAGGACCCTGGCAGCGCAAGAAGGGGTGGTGAGCTCGGAATGGCTTCGAAATCGATATTCTGGCCGGTATTCTCGGATGCAGCCATGTCTCTCAAGCCTGGCGTGGTGTCCCAGATCGTTGAGACTCCGGACGGTTTCCATATCATCGAGGTTCTGGAGAAGAAGGGTGACATGTTCAATGCCCGTCACATCCTTCTCAAGCCTGAGTATACTTCAGAAGACAGGACAAAGGCTTTCCACACTCTTGACAGTCTCAGGACCGAGCTTGCGAATGAAGCCGTGACTTTCGGTCTTGCGGCAAGATTCTATTCTGAAGACCTCGCGACAAGGACGAACGGTGGTCAGATGGCTGATCCGAACACGGGATCTTCGTATTTCGAGATAGACCAGCTCAAGCCTCAGGACTATGCTGCGATCAAGGATCTGAAGGAAGGTGAGATCTCAGAGCCTGTCGAGTCCCTTGACAATGAGGGACGTAACGGCAATACCGTCTATAAGATCATAAAGGTCGACAAGATCATCCCTGCGCACCCGGCTTCGTTCAGCAACGACTACACTCTTCTCATGGAGCAGGCAAAGCAGGCGAAGCAGATGAAGATGATAGACGATTTCATCGAGTCGAGAATCAAGGCCACCTATATCGTGCTGGATCCTATGTTCGAGGATTGCGTCTTCGAGCGTGATGCATGGTATGAGAAATTCCGTAAGGCCGAGTAAGACAGATGCCGATGATCAAGAGACTTGCCTATGTACTTCTTACCCTGATGGTGAGCCTTCCGGTCTTTGCACAGCAGCAGGACCAGAAGGACAGTCTTGTATGGCTCATGAGCGCGAAGTCCGCCAAGATGGTGGACGTCGAGGGGGCGAGGTACAGGAAGGTGGTCGGTCCGGCCAGATTCCTCCACAACGGCACATATCTCATTTGCGATACGGCATTGTGGAATGTTGAGACAAAGGTGATTGATGCATGGGGCAATGTGAGCATCCTGCAGGATGAGACGGTGCTTACGAGCGACAAGCTTACCTATCTTGTCGATCAGGATCTCGCTCAGTTCAGGGGAGGTCTGGTACAGCTTACCGATAAGGACCACAATACTCTGCGTACGCGTCATCTCGACTACAATACCAAGGACTCCGTGGCCGTCTTCATGAACGGCGGTGCCATGAGGGACAAGGACGGACAGATAATCGAGAGCCGCAGCGGTTCATATGATTCCAAGACAAAGACCTTCGATTTCGAGAATGACGTGAATATGTTCACGGACTCCATTTTCGTCAAGACACGTAGCCTCAGGTATGAATCGGACCTCAATCTGGCGACTTTCGGTGCCGGAACCGATGCATGGCAGGATGAGAACATGCTTTCGTCGGAGGCCGGATGGTATGACAGGGCCAGGGAACTCTTCTTCTTCAGCAAGGATGTCCATGTGATGACTCCGGATCAGGAAGGATGGTGCGACAGCCTCTTCTTCCACAGGATGACTTCCGATGTGGAGATGCTTGGAAGGGCGCAGATAACCGACACTACAAGGAATGTATTCTCACTTGCGGGCAGGATACAGTATCAGGACTCCCTTTCGAAGGTCACGCTGACCCGTAAGCCTGCCGTCATAACCCAGACGGAAGAGAAGGACGGTGCTGTGGATACCGTGTATCTCGGTGCCGACAGACTTGTCTACTATACGGTGAAGATGTGTGACATCGACTCCACGATCGTCGAGGAAGCACGGGCAAGGCTCGAGTCGCTGGATGTGGATCCTGTAGGAAACTTCAGGAAGAAGGCTGCCGAGGAGGCTGCGAAGGCAGCGGAAGAGGAAGCCATGAAGGACCCGAACTACAGGGGTAAGAAGGCGGCTCAGGAGAAGAAGGGAGGCAGCCAGTCTGTCGAGCCTATGCAGATTAAGGGTGCTCCTGCCGGAAAGGGAGGCAGACGCATGTCAGCAGCTCCTCCGGTTGAGGATAGCCTGATGGTGTCGAAGGATGCTCACGGACTGCCGCCTATGTTGCCTGACATGCCGCTGATGCAGATGCCTGATTCTTCTGCAGTGCGTGACACTATGTCCAAGGCAGATACGCTGATGGCTGCGGATTCTGTTGCAGTCGAGCCTCTGGATACGACTAAGATAGGTTTCCTGGAAGCCATAAGCAAGGTGAGGATATATAAGAAGGATATGCAGGTTGTATGCGATTCACTTGTCTATTCTGACCTTGATTCCCTTGCGCGCCTTTTCAAGGAGCCGCTGATATGGCAGGAGGTGAGGAGGCAGTATGCGGCTGACAGCATTTCCGTCGTTATCAGTGACGGCAGCATGGAAAAGGCCAGCCTCATGTCCAATGCCTTCATTACCATCCAGGAGGATTCTTCACATTTCGATCAGATCAAGGCTACAGAGATGCTCGCTTATTTTGACGATAAGGGAGGACTGAAGCGCTTTGATGCCCTCGGCGGAGCTTCCGCACTTTTCTTTATCGAGGAGAACGAGGTTCTTGCTACTGTGAACAAGACTGAATCAAAGATGCTCTCCGCGACCTTCAAGGACGGGGATATACAGAGGATCTATTACTATGAGGAGCCTAAGAATGACGGTTTTCCGGTGGTGCAGCTGTCGGACGAGGATCAGCGGCTCAAAGGTTTCAACTGGCAGCCTGAGAAACGTCCTGCCGACCGTAACGCGGTGACTCCTCTTTCGCTCCGTCCGAGTGAACGCAGGGCGTACAGCGCACGTCCGAGGGCAAAGTTCACCCAGACCGACAAATATTTCCCGGGATACATGAACGACGTCTACCGTCAGATAGAGGTCAGGGATTCTTTGCGAAGGGTTCGTGAGCGTGAACGTCAGATTGCTGAGGCTCAGGCAGCGGAAAAGGCACGTCTGGACAGTCTCGCTCTGGCAGACAGTCTTTCGAGAATTGATACGCTTGCTTCCGTGGATTCGCTTCATCTTTCCGATTCGCTCATGCTTGCCGGCAAGGATTCTCTTGCGCTTGCAGATTCTGTGACTGTTGCCGACAGTCTGACGTCAAAGGTGGAAGAACTCACTCCTGAGGAGATCGCCGCAGCAGAAAAGGCAAGGCTGAAGGCTGAGGCGAAGGCTGCAAGGGAGGAGAAGAAGCGCAGGAAGCAGGAGGCTCGGGAAGCCAGGTGGTCTGAAATGGACAAGCGCGATGCCGAGAAAGCCCTGGCCAAGGAGAACAAACGTCTGGAGAAGGAACGCAAACGTAAGCGCAAGGCCCTCGAAGACCAGGCACGACAGGCCGAACGGGATGCCAGAGCCCTGGAAAAATTCCGTCGCAAATACGAAAAACAGAAAGCCCGCGAAGACGCCAAGGCCGCTCTCAAGGGTCTTAAATCATAGAATTTCGTCTTCTGATTCCAAGCTTCCTGTCAGTTTAGCTGCTATAATTTTGCTTTTATGAGACTGATATCTTCTTTGGCAGTTGCATGCATTCTATGCTTTGCCTCATGCTCATCAAGATACGTCAGATCAGTTCTTGATGATATCGAATCATATATTATGGAACGTCCGGACAGTGCTCTGGTTGTCTTGGAGTCGATGGATCTAGACATGCTCACCACAGAAAGGGATCGTGCTCACCATGCACTTTTACATGCAATGGCTCTCGACAAGAATTATATCGATGTGGTTGATGATTCTCTGGCAAAGACAGCTTTGACTTATTTTTCGAAGAAAGGTCCGGAAAAGTATAAGGCACGTGCACTGTATTATCTTGGACTTTCGTATTATTATGCTGGTGATTATGAAAAAGCGATTACCGGATTTACGGAAGCTGAGATTGTAGCGGAGAAAAGTGATAGTTTGTATTGGGGCTTTGTAAAAGCTATGCAAGCATCGGCATATTCCAAAACTCATAATGACAGCGAAGTTCTGGAATGTCTTTTAAAGGCATATGATATTTATAACGGTTTGTCGGCAACATATTACATAGATGTAGCTAAGTTGGAACTTGCAAGAGCCTATTTCAATGATAAGAACTATAAGAAAGCAGATTCATTGCTGAGTTTATTGACTACGGACAGGTATGTGAATACAAAGGTCCTTAATACGGCTCTTGTATATAAAGCCTGCATGTCAGCCACTCAGCCCGAACCGGATTATCGACAGGCAATAGAGTTATATGATAAGGTATTGAAAGAATATGACCCTTCATATATGACATATACGGATTATTGGGCCTATGCTTTTTCTTTACTGAAAACCGGTTGTAAGAAAGATGCAGAAGGACTGATAAGTCAATTGTCTCAGATCGATACCTCTGCAACATCGTATTATTGGCAGTATCTGATAGAAAAACACTCAGGTCGTTTGCCGGAAGCTTTAATGTTCTTAGAAAAATCCGTGACCAATAATAATGAGGAAGTTGTAGATGCGCTTAAACAGTCCTTGGCTCTTTCTCAGAAGAAATACTATGAATCCAAGTTTAGGGAAAGTGCATTGACTAATCGTGTCAGGAATCAGCTGTACTGCATTACACTCGTGTTGATTGTCATAGTAGTACTGTCGGTTATGTATTTCGTTCAGAAGTATATATCACAGCAGAGAACCGAAAAAGAGAAGCTTGTGGAATATCTTGAAGAAGTACGGCGTCAGCTCAGCCAGTACGAGAATGAAGATTATCCAACCTTGAAGAAGAAATTCATATCAGTATATAAGTCACGTTTTGAGACCTTAGGTATATTGTGTGAACAATATCTGCAGAACAAGAACAGGGACGATATCGAAGGATTAATGTACCAGAAAGCGATGCTTCTGATAAATGATATACGTAATGATAATGTCAGAAGAGTAAGGTTTGAATCTGTTCTTGATATGGAGCTGGATGGAATAATGACTAATTTCCGAAATGAGATGCCGAAATGTAAGGAACAAGAAATCACAATGTTCAGTTATCTGGTAGCTGGCTTCGATGCTACAACCATTTCGCGTCTTTTGGACATGAGCCTGAATAATGTGTATGCGCATAAACGTCGTCTGAGGATTAAGATTGAAGAAAAGTCTCCGGAACATTCCAAGCAGTTTCTGGAAATGATATCTTGATGATTTTGTTGAGGGCTTTGTAAGTTCTTGATAATCAGAGGTTTGTTGAAAAGTGTAAGAATTATTTTCTTGCACTTTTTCTATATTGTTGAAAATCAGGGCGTTACGCTTGTGTTTTTCCCTGTTTTTGTAAGACGATTTGGCCATGATATTACACAGATTGCTGATCTTACGCTATAACTTTGCTCCAGATTCTATTCAGTTATTATCATTATCATTATCATGAAAAAGTTATTGTTGTCATTGTTGCTATCGGTTCATAATGTTTTGTAATCGGACCAAATTTGGGTTGTGAGTTGGACTGATGTACTTTTTTTGATTATTTTTAGGAAAAATATAGTCATGAAGAGATTACTCATTTTGCTGTTTCTTGCCGTGATGGTGTCTTCATGTGTCCGTGATGTGGTTCTGGATGCAGAGGAAGAGCCTCGGGTCGTGGTGGAGTGCATTCTTTCCGACGCTCCGGTTCAGGAACTGCGTCTTGGCTTTACGAAAGGAGCTTCCGAATCTGAAGCCAGGCCTCTGACTGATGCTGTTGCGACTCTGACGGATCTGACTTCCGATACGAATGTAGGATGTTTCGAGAGGAATGATGAAGGTATCTGGACCTTGGATTATTCAGCAGTACCGAAGCATACATATCGTCTTGAAGTACAGGTTCCGGGCTATGCACTGATATGTGCTGAAGATACCATGCCGGAAATGCCGGAAGTGTATGGCTGTACATGGTTTCCTGAATTATCTTCAAGCCTTTTTCCTGGTGGTATCATTAAAACTCCCGACAAGTATAAAGATAAGCTTTGGGGAACGTTTTTCTCCATAGAGACCCTGCCGGAATATCTTCTGATATATGCCCTTGATTATAATCCAGAGACAGGCCGTCACGAAATTGCAGAGGAGATATGTACGGACCTGGAATCTGTTGACAGGTATAATGTGACGGGAAAGCTATATGAACCGTATGCAAAAGACGGCAACGACGATTTTCAGCTTTATCCTATGCTGGCTGGAGCAAGTATCCACAAGCGTTTTCTACGTATCACCAGAACTTCAGGCCTTTCAGACAAATACTGCCAGATCGGAGGAAACTTCTCTGGTGATTATCATCGTGCTTCCAGCAGAGAACCATCTCCGACAGAAGGATACCTTGTGTTTGCGTCGGTTTCCGAACAATATGACCGTTATCTGAGTGAATCTATCTTTTATCAGCAGCTTCAGGAGAGTACGGATATCACCACGATATATCTGAGAGACAATATATTTACTAATATTGACGGAGGTGTCGGAATTTTTGGTACCAGAATAGAGCAAAAGCACATTTGGGCTCGTCTCTATACTCCGATGGATAAGTTCCGGGCTAAGGAATGATCATGTGTTTGTATAAGTTTGACGACTTATGAAAAGATTACACATCATACTTGTTCTGACAGGCGTGCTTATGCTTCTTCCGAGGATAGCCTGTGCACAATATGGGGAGATTCATGATACCCTGGACGCGGCTGTCAAGACCGATACCAGAAGAATCGCTGTCAGTCTGGGTGAAATATCTGCAAATCTCGATGGTGTCCGCAATGTTGTATCGCCTCTGGGTGAGGGTGATCCGATACGTTGGGCGCAGAGCCTGCCTGGAGTCGTGACAGGTGCGGACGGCTCCTCGTCGTTCTTTGTCCGTGGAGGAAACATGGGCAATAATCTGATTACTCTCGATGGAGTTCCTGTCTATGGATATTCTCACATTCTCGGCCTGACTACAATAATACCTCAGGATGTGATGTCCTCTGTTTCCATATTGAAAGGAGGTTTTGAAGGAGGAGAGGGAAACTTTACGGCGGGACATCTGCGGATAACGACCCGTGATCCACGTGATGACAGATTCAGGATGAGTGCAGCGCTCAATAATTTTCTTGCAAGTGTCGGTGTGGAGACTCCGATAGGGAAGAAGGTCTCATTCATGATGTCCGGAAGGATATCGCCGCTTGCTTTGGAGTACAGAGCCCTTCGAGGGATCTTGCCGGAATTTCTTGGCGGTTTTGATGATTTCGGTGCAGGAGTAGGTGACGTATATGCGAAACTTCATGTGGAGACGAGCCGTCGCAGCAGGCTGGATGCATCTTTCATCGGCAGTATGGATCATTATTCATTCACGGCTCAGGGAAATGCACATGAGGTGATGGGATGGGACAATATGGTTGGAACCTTGAAATACCATCTGGATGGTCGGAAGGCTTATACTGACATAACGGCTTCGGTAAACCGTTATTCAAGCATGCAGCAGCAGAGCAAGGAATATAGAGGAGAGATGAATGTGCTTTCGCTCAAATCTGAGCTGTTGGAGTATATGCTTTCGTTTGACAGGGTACGTTCGACTTCGCAGATGCTCAAGGTGGACTATGGTGCAAAGTTGAGATATGCCGGATTTGCACCTGGCCAGGTAGCGTCGGTTGACAACTCTTCACAGACAATCTTGGGAACAGGATATGTTCAGGCCAGATTTGACCTTAAAGATATCTTTTCCATGAGAGCGGCAGTAAGAGGACATTATTTCCATAATCTGAAGGATGACGGCAGTTATGCCGACGTCGATGCAAGTGCTTCGCTGAAGTGGAATATCTTAAGATACCTGTCCGTTGAGGCGTCATTCGACAGGATGGTTCAGTATTACCATACCTTGGAGGGACTTCCTATAGGCTGGTCTCTGGATATGATCGTTCCGTCAGGCAACAAGATCCTTCCTGAACTATCTATGCAGGGAAACCTTGGACTTTCTTCGCAGATAGGAAAACATTCCATGTCTGTGGGAGGATTCTATAAGAAGATGGACAATCTGGTGTACTACAGATACGCGCAGACATTGTTCAACGGAGGAATGGCAGGCTGGGAGGAACATACGGATATGGGTCAGGGCATTTCTTACGGCGCAGAACTGATGCATGAATATGTCGGACGTGACCTCTATACGAGAGTGGCATACACCTGGTCCAAGACAAACAGGTTCGGCTTCCAGAGCGTGAATGATGGAGGTGAGTTCAATGCCCGCTTTGACCGGAGACATGTGCTGAACGTGTCGGCTCAATGGAAGGGCATCAGTGCCTCGATGACCCTGCAGAGCGGTCATTGGGAGAACGGTGCTCCAGAAACGTATCCTATGCATGTGCCTGGAGCTGAATGGGTGGCGGACTACTATTCCATCATCAACAACTATAAGATGCCTACGGTCTTCCGTCTCGATCTCGGATATGCTTTCTCGTTTGAGACGAAAAAAGTAAAGCATGATGTGAATGTCGGAGTCTGCAATGTAACAAACCATTTCAATCCTTTCATGCTTTACTTCGATGCTTCATCGGAGAACTGGAAGATGATAGCCCTTCTCCCTATCTTCCCGAATTTCAGTTATCGCATCTCGTTTTAACGGAGCTGGAAGACTACAGGGAAGGTGTAGGTTACGGCTACTGCGCGGTCGCGCTGCTTGCCTGGCTTCCATTTCGGTGACATGGATACGACGCGCACCGCTTCCTTGTCGAGTGAAGGATCGACTCCTCGGAGAACCTTCACCTTGCTCATAGAGCCGTCCTTTTCGATGGTGAACTGAAGGATAATCCTGCCCTGGACTCCGGTTTCCTTTGCGATTTCAGGATATACGAGCCTTTGGTTGACCCACTTCGAGAACATGTTGGCGTCACCGTTCTGGAATTTCGGTTTCTCCTCCACTATTGCAAAAGGAATCTCTTCCTCTTCTACTTCCTCCTCTTCGAATTCGTAATAATCGATGATTTCCACGGCCTTGTCAAAGTCGTCTTCCTTCAGGAAAAGGTTGTCATCAACCATGATATCGTCTTCTACTATGTCGATTATGTCCGAGAGTACAGGAACCTGTACCTTTGGAGGCGGCGGAGGGGTCTCCTGTGTGATCGGTACATTCTCTTCGGTGAAAAAGACTTCAGATGTTTCTTCAAGAACCACAGTTCTGGTTTCTGCGGACGTGAATTCGAATCCGAAATATACTACAGTCAATGCTATGATGCATCCGATTTCGGCAAAGAGAAGCTTCTTGTTCTGAAGGTCCGCCTTTTCTGTTTTCTTCGTTGTCATGATTGAAAGATTTTTAGGGGTTTGACTTTTATCGCTTCCTTTCGGTTGCTGGTGCAAAGTTACTGCCCCAAAAGGCCTGAAACCAAATTTTCAGGCCTTTAAAATCTCTCTCATCTTTTGTGTAATGTGTTGATAATCAGCGGATTATCCTGATAGATTCCTACAAAATCTCTCCGATTTTGCAAGTGGTTGAAAATCAATTGTTTAGAATTTCAAGAAAATCGTCCTTATCCGGCGCTTCCGAAGAGGAAATCTTGCCTTTAAGACGCCAGATGCGGTTGTAGACTATGCCTTTGTCCTTTTCCAGAATGGTGGAAATGGTGGTGCTCGAGAATCCGGATGCCGCGAAGATGAACAGCCTTACGTCGTCTTCCTTCAGCTTAGGCATCTGACTGCGGAGTCTCTGCACTATGTCTCCGCAGTTCCTGTCGAGCATCATTTCAAGACCCTTTACAGCCTTCGGGTCTTCGCGGAGTCCGTCGATGACGCTCTTGACCTCCTTCAGGATCCTGCCTTGCAGATTGTCGGTCCCCTCATATACATAGTACTGTTCGCAAAGCCTTTCCAGAAGGTCGAACCTTGCGATGGACATATGCTTTTCCGATGGAAGACGCTTGGATGCGTTGCGGAGCCTGACCTGAAGGTCTTCGGCTATCGTCATGTATTTTTCCCTTTCTGCCTTTTCTTCAGCGAGGGCCTTTGCGGCTTCCAGTCTTCTGTAGCGTATGTAACCGGTCAGAGCGAAGACAATGGCCATGAATGAGAGTATGGCAAGTGCTCCTGCAAGTCTTGTCGTCCTGAGCCTTTGCTGCGTGAGTTCATGCTGCTGGTCCTGATATTCCTGTCTTGTTGACGATACCGTATGCTTCAGGGTAGCGGCTTCGATGGAAGTGTTGTGCTCCATTACTCTTTCGAGTGCTTCGAGAGCCTTTTCATAGTTTCCTGCTCTTGCCTCGATCTGGTATCTTCTGAATTCCGCTTCGGCTTCTTCCTGGGCTCCTTCCGCTGTCTGGAGCGCTTTGGCAACCCATTCCGATGCTGATCCGTGGTCTCCGGCGAGCGAATAGGCATAAGCCAGGATTCCGCGGTCCTTGCATGTGAGCGGGCATTTCAGTTCGTTGGCTTTTCTGGCAAGCATGCTGATTGCAAGTGCCGGATCCTGTCTCGAGGTCTCGAGACAAAGGGCTGCATATGCTTCGAGACATGATGCTTCGAGCAGGGTGTCCGCTGCCTGATGTGCCTGGAACATCACATTCCTGAAAACCTTTTCCGCTGATGCGTAGTCCTGATAGTTGTATCGTGCGACTCCGCTTTCAAAGAACACATGCAGTGTGTTGTATGGCTTTCCGGCCTTTTCGAAAGATTCTATCGCCCTGTCCAGATATGTGATCTCTTCGGAATGGTTCCCTGTCGCATTGTAGATGCGGGCCATATGGCGGTAGATGACGCCGAGACTATATGGGTCTCCGGCCTTAAGGGCCTTGGTCTCCGCCTGTGAATACGCTTCCATGGCATCGCTGTACCGCCTTTCGGCGAGCATGGCGTGCCCCTCCTCAATCTTTTCCTGCAGCCTGTGCTGCGCATTTCCGCCACAGGCTGTCAGGACGATTGAAGTCAATGCCGCGAGCAGTATGGAAGCTGTCCTGCCCATTGAGTTATTCTGCGTAGAGCCTGATGATGTTGAGGATCACCTTGCTTGCCTTTTCCATGTTTTCGAGAGGGACATATTCCATCTTTCCATGGAAGTTGTGACCGCCTGCAAAGATGTTCGGACATGGCAGACCCATGAATGAAAGGTTCGCTCCGTCCGTACCTCCGCGGATCGGCTGCACTTTCGGTGTGATTCCCTCCATCTCCATTGCCTTCATGGCCTTTTCCACTATGTGATAGTGAGGTTCCACCTCCTTGCGCATGTTGTAATACTGGTGCTTCATGTCGAGGAGGGCTGTGCCCTCTCCGTATTTTGCGTTTATGAAGTCCACACAGCGCTGCATGTATGCCTTCTTCTGCTCATAGAGGTCCATGTCATGGTCTCGGATGATGTATGAGAATGTGGCGGTCTCGACCTCGCCCTTGAAGCTGATGAGGTGGAAGAATCCTTCATATCCTTCAGTGTATTCGGGACGCTGGTCTACAGGAAGGAGTGCATTGAGTTCCATTCCTATGAGGATCGCGTTCTTCATCTTGCCTTTTGCCGTGCCCGGATGCACATTGCGTCCCTGGATGCGGATCGTGGCTCCTGCCGCGTTGAAGTTTTCATATTCGAGTTCGCCGACCTGACCTCCGTCAAGGGTATATGCGTATTTGGCTCCGAATTTCTCGACGTCGAACTTCACTACACCGCGTCCTATTTCCTCGTCAGGGGTGAATCCGATCTTGATGTCGCCATGCTTGAACTCCGGATGTTCCATGATGTACTGGACCGCATGCATGATCTCAGCTATTCCGGCCTTGTCGTCGGCTCCGAGGAGGGTGGTTCCGTCTGTGGTGATGATGGTCTGGCCCTTGTACTGTTCGAGTTCCGGGAATTCGCATACCTTCAGGCTGAGTCCCGGAACTCCCTTGAGAGGTATGTCGCTGCCGTCATAGTTCTCTATGATCTGTGGCTTCACATTGTCTCCGGGTGCGTCCGGAGCGGTGTCGGCATGTGCTATGAATCCTACTGCAGGCACGTCCTTGCCGCAGTTTGAAGGTATGCCGGCCATGACATAGCCGTATTCGTCAAGCGTGGCTTCGACTCCCATGGCCTCCAGCTCGTCGCGGAGCATCTTGAGAAGGTTGAGTTCCTTTGCTGCGCTTGGCTGCGATGAAGACTCCGGGTCTGACTGTGTGTCCACGGCCACATATCTGAGGAATCTGTCTAAAATCTTTTCCATATTACATTATCAATAAACTTATTCCCATTATTGCCATACCGCCGATGACTCCGGCTATGGCCACGTGATGCTTTCCGTACTTTTCCGCCGTCGGCAGGAGTTCGTCAAGCGATATATATATCATGATGCCGGCCACCGCTGCAAGCACGAGAGGGAAAGCCGGGCTTCCGCCGGTCAGCTCTATGCCGAAGATTGCTGTAAGGCCGTAGCAGATCGCCGCACCTACCGGTTCGCTCAGACCCGAAAGAGTTGCATACAGCAGTGCCTTTCCCTTACTCCTTGTCGCATAATAAATAGGTATGGCCACTGCGATTCCTTCCGGAATGTTATGTATGGCGATGGCGAATGTGATGCCGGCACCCATTTCCGGGTCGTTCATCGCTCCTATGAAAGTTGCGATTCCTTCCGGAAAGTTATGTATGGCTATGGCCAGTGCCGACATTATGCCGAGCCTGTGCAGAGCCTTTTCCGAACCTGCCCGCTCGAGCACGCCTACGGCTGCCGTTCTCGCTTCCAGCGACAGTCCGGATGCTTCGTGCGGATTCTCATATTCCGGTACAAGGAAGTCTATCAGCATTATAAGTCCCATTCCTGCGAAGAATGATATCAGTACGAATACTTCCCCGTGCTGCAGTACGGTCCCTTCAATCAGAGCCTGTGACTCAGGGAACAGCTCGGCCAGGGAGATGAAGATCATCACTCCTGCACTCAGTCCGAGGGCTCCTGCAAGGAAGTTGCTGCTTATCTTTTTCTTGAACAGGACAAGCGCACCCCCTATGCCGGTTGCGGAACCGGCAATCAGCGTAAGGATCAGTGCGCCTAATACTCCGTTCATCTGTTAGTTCTCCTTCTTTGCCTTAAGTGCAGCATATATCATATAGATGATGATGGCTGCGTAAGGAATGATTGCAACAGGTTCTGTCCAAGGCGACGGCTCCATGTAGGCGTCCACCTTCGCGAATCTGAGGATTGCGCTGACAACACCCATGAGGGCTCCGCCGGCGATGAAACCGGAAGCAATGAGCGTGCCTTTTTCCGTGCGGGCTTCGTTGAGTTCCTTGTCCTTGCTCCTGCTGCCAACGAACCATGAAACAGCTCCACCGATAAGCATAGGCATGTTAAGGTCGATAGGGATGAACATGCCGAGGGCGAAAGGAAGAGCCGGAACCTTGAAGAATGTAAGCACGAGGGCGATCACGGCTCCGATGCCGTAGAGAAGCCATGGTGCGCTTCCTCCGTTCATCATAGGCTCGATCACGGCCGCCATGGCGTTGGCCTGAGGTGCCACGAGTGCGTTCTCACCTGTGAATCCGTAAGTCTTGTTGAGCACGAGCATCACTCCTCCCACGGTGGCGGCAGCCACAAGGGTTCCGAGGAATTTCCAGGTCTCCTGCTTCTTAGGTGTCGATCCGATCCAGTATCCTATCTTGAGGTCGGTGATGAAAGCTCCTGCAACGGAAAGCGCGGTGCAGACAACTCCACCTATGATCAGGGCCGCCGTCATTCCGGCTGTTCCGTTAAGTCCTACTGCAACCATTATGAGCGAAGCGAGGATGAGGGTCATGAGGGTCATTCCGCTGACAGGATTCGATCCGACGATGGCGATGGCGTTTGCCGCTACGGTAGTGAACAGGAAAGCGATGATTCCGACGATGAGAAGTCCGACCACGGCATGCCAGATGTTGTCGACGACTCCGAACATGAAGAATGCGAATACGGCTACGAGGGTCACGGCGATTCCGATCACTATGATCTTCATCGAAAGGTCGCGCTGTGTCCTTATCACTTCCGCTTCAGCGTCGCTCTTCTTTCTCTTGAATTCATTGGATGCGAGTCCTACGGCCGACCTGATCACGCCGAATGACTTCACGATGCCCACGATTCCGGCAGTAGCGATGCCGCCGATTCCGATATGTCTTGCATATTCCTTGAATATCTGTTCAGCTGACATTTCACCGATCGTCTGGGTTATTCCGGTGTTCATGAGGTCGATGACCTGTCCTCCCCATATGAGGTTCATCACCGGGATGATGACGAGCCATACGAGGAAGCTTCCGCAGCAGATGATGAATGCGTACTTGAGTCCGACGATATATCCCAATCCGAGGACGGCAGCACCTGTGTTGACCTTGAGCATGAGCTTTGCCTTGTCAGCTACTGCAGCACCCCATGGGAGTATCTTTGTCGTAAGGGTTTCTCCCCAGAGGCCGAATGTGGATACGATGAAGTCATAGAGTCCTCCGATGAGTCCGCTGACGAGGAGGGTCTTGGCTCCCTTTCCGCCGCTTTCTCCGCTTACGAGCACCTGTGTAGTGGCTGTGGCCTCAGGGAACGGGTATTTTCCATGCTGTTCCTTCACGAAATACTTCCTGAACGGAATGAGGAAGAGTATGCCGAGGATACCTCCGAGGAGTGATGAGAAGAATACCTTTGTGAAGTTGACGGTAAGTTCCGGATACTTGTCCTGGAGGATGAACAATGCGGGAAGGGTGAAGATGGCTCCGGCTACGATAGCTCCCGAGCATGATCCGATTGACTGTATCATCACGTTTTCTCCGAGTGCGTTCTTCCTTCCTAATGCGCTCGAAAGTCCTACAGCTATGATGGCGATAGGTATGGCTGCTTCGAATACCTGTCCCACCTTGAGTCCCAGATATGCGGCAGCTGCCGAGAATATGACCGTCATGATGATACCGATGGTCACTGACCATGGCGTTACTTCCGGATAGTTCTTCTTTGGCGACAGAAGAGGCTGGTATTCCTCTCCCGGCTTGAGCTCTCTGTGAGCATTCTCCGGCAATTGTGTCTTTTTCTGTTCCATATTATTATAATATATATAGTATTATCCGTAGGTTGTACTTCCGCTCATCTTTCTCTTCGATGACTGAAGTCGCAGAAATACAAAAATAGCTATAATATCTGAAATTCTTAATAAAAATATGACGTGCTGCGCTTAATTTCCTGTATATCAACGCATTATGCTTTCTTCGTTGCGCAGAATCGCGCAACGAAGTTTTGTTAATAGCTTGAAATTCAGGCTGTTGGGTGATGCAGGGATGCTTAATTGGCTGATGCTTAGCCGTTTGAAGAAGATATCCGGATAAAATTCGAAAAAATTGCAAAAAATATTGCAGAAAAATTTGGAGGATAAAAAAAAGTCCGTATCTTTGCAGCCCGTTTGAGAAATAACGGATAGTTCATTGACAAGTTTGAGAAAGATAACGAGGTAAAGTAAAGAAGAAGAAATTAATTAGTCTGTAACGAGAAAACGATAGAGAGTCTGTCGTCGAGTTGTGGACTGCAATTTCAAGGCAACGAGTAAAACGAGAACAAGTGTAATAATTTGTTTCTTGTGATTCATTCAATCATACAGAGAGAAGGTTACAAGAGCGGACGGTGGATGCCTAGGCTTCTGGAGGCGACGAAGGACGTGGTAAGCTGCGAAAAGCACCGGGGACCTGCAAACAGGGACTGATCCGGTGATCTCCGAATGGGGCAACCCGGCACATTGAAGATGTGTCACCAATTAAATTGGGGCGAACGAGGGGAACTGAAACATCTCAGTACCCTCAGGAAGAGAAAGAAAAATCGATTCCCTTAGTAGTGGCGATCGAACGGGGAAGAGCCTAAACCGGTGATGTTACGGCATCGTCGGGGTTGTAGGACCTCTCAAAAGTTATCATCACATGAACTGGAACGTTCTGGAAAGTACGACCGCAGACGGTGATAGTCCGGTACAGGCAAGTGTGATGATTCAGGAGGGGCACCTGAGTAGGGCGGGACACGTGAAATCCTGT
>JAFQAR010000069.1 GCA_017399905.1 Bacteroidales bacterium | reverse complement strand
GGGACGAAGTAGATTGTGGGAGGGGCCGGAGTGAGCGAAGCGAACGGAGTCCTCCGCAATCACTATCATCCTCCCGGTGCAGCCATATATATAGAAAAGAGACTGACTAATCAGTCATATAGACTTTTTAGTCAGCCTCTTTTTTATTTGGTTAGTCTTCCGAAGGGCGACGGACAAGACCGGCGAGACCTTTGCCGACGGCCGAGGCGGTGCCGGCGAGGACGGAAGGGATGGACGCGAAGGCCGCACGGAAGGCCTGGAGCGAGACATCCCGGCGTCGGCGGCCGGCGAGAGCATCCGGACCCTCTCTGAGACAGGTCTGCGCCACATATCCTATACGGAGGGTCAGGAGAGCATTCACAGCTCCCTGGACAGCGGATTCAGTCACTACTCCCGGTATCTTCAGAGCGGAAAGGGCTCCGGTCAATGATGTCTCTCCTGCAAGGTCGGAAACTATTTCGGACGTACAGTATGATATGAGTGCCGTCGTGAGGATCTTCGCATACAGACGGAACATCTGACTTCTTGAAGGACGGAAACCTGTAGCCAGGACAAGGTCCTCTATCTGTCTGTAGTTCATGACCATGACTACAGCCGAATCTATAAGGCTGTTCTGGGAAAGGGCGGTGATGAGGAATACCGACTTCGCCCATTCCTTCATCTTGGAATCGATGCCCTTGACACCCAGTGAAGGGTCTCCGTTGAAACGGAGCATGACTTCCCTGTCAAGCAGCTGTCTGAGCTGAGAGGCATCCGCAGAATAGAGCTGGAGTTCTCTGCCAAGCTCCGTCTGATGCTCCTTCCTCTTTTCTTCATCCTCTATGTACATGCAGTTCGCCGCCAGCTTCCTTCCGAATTTCAGGAGTTCGGAAGCATCGGCTTCCCCGTCCACATTCAAGGCCGGGAATTCCGGAGCGGAATGGACCCTTATGACAGGGCCGACGACAAAGATCACCGCAAGAAGCAGGATCAGCACATAAAAGGCATATTCCGCATAGACCGTATTGAATATTTCCCCAAGCTTTTCACCTACGGTTATGACATTTCCCATAAGGAGTATCGCCAGCACCGCCAGAAACACTCCTGCTATAAGCATCAGATTGCGTTTCATATCCTTAAAGTCTCTTCCGACAAAACATATATTTCTTCAAGCCTTCCGAGCAGTTCCTTCTGCAGGGCAAGGTCCGCCTTCAACTTCTTCGGCTCCTGACAGATGGCCTTCAGAGCCTCCGTACGGTTCTTTTCCATAAACCTCACATATACGCCTTCCAGCGCCTCCTTGAGGGCATCAGCCCTTGTCCCGGCTTCCTCCGCTACAGCTGCAGGCAGGATGAAGCTGATGTAGCTCTGCTCCTGCGAAGCCGAAGATTCCGGACCGACAAGATAACGGCATACATGGTGGAGGAATTCGTTTATCCTTGTGTTCCTGTATTTGAAAAGGGCCCATGGGACGATCCTTGACTCATCAAGCATCGAAAGGTCCGGAAGCATCGGACGGAAGTCCGGCAAGGTGAACTGCGGCAGCGGAGCCGTGATGCCGTACGTACGGAGTACAGAGGCCATATCTCCCTTCCACATGGCGACTTCCTCTCCGGATGCCTGCGCGGAGATCAGCTTCAGGCCTTCTTCGACCTTGCGGCCGATGGCCTTGCGGCAGTCATCGATGAAGCGGGCCACCAGCTCCCTCGTCTCCTTGACGCTGTAACGGCCGGAAACCGACTTCTTCGCCAGTGTATAGATGTTCATGATCTCGTCCTTCATGGCCTGATAATCCACGGAAACGGATTCGTCGACAGCGATATCCCTGGTGATGAGCGCATCGAAGGCAGCACGGGCCTCGTCATGACGCGACAGGCGGCCTTCGGAATCGGCGATCCTGCCGCGGAGCATCGTCATAAGTATTTCAAGCTGCTGATGGGTACGTTCCACCACATTGCGCACCCTGATTATATCCCTCTGGGACATCAGGACATCAAGCATTTCCTCTTCCGCACGTGCAAAAGCTCCGGCAGCAGCCTCGAGAGACGCCTCATCGGAGGAGAACTCCCTGGTCCTCCAGTCCCAGACCATGCCGAGATTGACGGCATAGACGTTACGGGAATCCAGATTGAAGCCTTTGCCCTTTATCTTCGAGACGGCATAGTCCATCTGCTCCCTTATCACTTCATCCTTTCTGGCCGGGTCACGCCAGTATGCGGAATCAAACACATTGTGCACGAGACATACAGGGACCTTCCTGTTGTTGTTCTCGAGGAGGCGGAAGAATTCGTCGGACACTTTCGTGATTGCCGAATTGGAGCTCTGGACCAGGATCACAAGGTCCGCCCTGGCCGCTATCGTATGGTACAGCGGATCATCGAGATTGGCTCTCGAACCGTCGAATCCAGGCATGTCTATGAGGTAGACATCCGGTGAAAGCAGCTTTCCTCCCGGAGTCATTATAGTCGATATGAGAGTCTCGTCCTCGCCTATGTCTCCGAAATCAAGGGCTATGTGCTTTTCCACATTCTCCTCGGTCAGAGGCCATTCCGTCCTGGTAACATCAGGCACTTCCTCCGGCCTGATGAGGCCCCGCAGACTGTCAATGACGGCATCCACCTGCTCTTCACGGCTGCGGGAAGGGTCGCTTGAACGGTAGACCGTTATCTTCTCCTCCGACTTTCCGTCCGTGCAGGAAATTATGGACGGGCGCACCGTACATTCCAGGAAATGCGTCGGGCTCACAAAGGAATTCGCAACAAGGTTGACGAATGTGGACTTGCCCGACTTGACAGGACCTGCCACCAGGATGACGAAGGACCTGTCCGAATATTCCTTGGCTCTGTTGGCCACCTTGCCGAGCTGGCGGCAGAGGTCGCCGTAACCGGCAAGCGACGGAGAATACCTGCGCACAACCGACTCCATCGACTTGTGCAGCAGCTCCGCCTGCCGTGTCATGTATAATTCGTCTTTCATATCTATGCTTTTACCGGCATCGTCCTGTCGCGCAGCCATGCTGCGGTACGTGGAGGCAGAAGCGGTGCCAAAGTGCGGTAAACGGTATCGTTATAATTGTTCAGCCATGCCGTCTCCTCCTTGTCGAGAAGATCGAAGTCAATGGCTGAAGTGTCGAAATGGCAGCACGTAAGGGTCTCGAACTCAAGCCATTCGCCGAATTCGCTCTTTCCGGCGTCCTTGCAGAGGACAATGTTCTCATGGCGGACTCCGTGCATGCCCTCACGGTAGAGGCCTGGCTCGTTCGAGGTGACCATGCCAGGAAGAAGCGGCTGGGGATTGTACTGGTAGCGTATGCTCTGCGGGCCTTCGTGGACGCAGAGATAGTAGCCGATTCCATGGCCCGTGCCGTGGCCGAAATTGCGCTTGGCCCGCCAGAGCGGCATACGGGCAAGGGCATCGATCTGGCAGCCGGCCGTTCCCTTCGGGAAGACGGCCATGGACAGATCGATCATACCCTTGAGAACGAGGGTGTAATCCTCTTTCTCAAGAGGTGTGCATGGGCCCATCGGCACTGTCCTCGTGATGTCGGTCGTACCGGTAAGGTACTGGCCGCCTGAATCCACGAGGTAAAGGCCGTGAGGGCGTATGACAGCCGAGCCTTCGCGAGGCGTCGAATAATGCGGGAGGGCCGCTCCAGGCCCGTACGCTGATATGTTCTCGAAACTGTTGCCTCTGTAGCCCGGTATCTCGGAACGGAAGGAAGTCAGCTTCTCGGAAGCCTCCCACTCGGTCACTTCCCTGCCGCTTGAAACTTCCTCGTCAAGCCAATGAAGGAAACACTCCATGGCCACACCGTCGTCTATATATGTCTGTCTGAGGTTTTCGATCTCGGAGGCCGTCTTCACAGCCTTTTCCAGAATGACAGGAGATGTACCTGATATAAGACAGTCGGAAGGATACGAATCCCTTATGCAGCTGTAAAGATGGTGGTTCAGTGTCGACGGATCGACAAAAAGCCTTACCGGCCTGTTTTCACCGCTGAAATCCGAAAGCGCGAAAAATACGGCATCATAATCCTCGACCGAAACCGCATCCATCTCAAGTTCGCTGAAACTGTCAAGCGTGTCGGGATCCAGCTCCGCATCAGAAACCGTCTTCTTGGCGAACCACCTCACATTGTCCTGGGACACAAGAAGATATGATATCACAAGAGGATTATAGTCTATGTCGGAACCTCTGACGTTCAGCATCCAGGCGATCTCGTCAAGAGAGGTCAGCAGGACCCTGTCGACTCCTTCGAGAAGCATCCATTTCCTCAACCACGAGATCTTATCGGCACGCGGGACACCGCCGAAACACTCCACATCCAAAGTAGTGACCGGAGTCACAGGTATCAGCGGACGGCCTTCCCACAATTCTTCCAGCAGGTCCGGGACATCCACAACCAGTCCCCCTTCCCCAAGTGCCGAGGCAATCTCCTCCACCGCATCCACATTCCAGCAAAGTCCGTCCAGAGCCACGGTCTTCGCAGTTCCGGAAAGCCACTCAGGAATGCCCACAGCTCCCGGCACGCGGGTCTTGTGAAGCTCTACGCCTGTTCCTTCAAGCTGGGAAAGAGCCTGTATGAAATATCTCGAATCCGTCCACAGACCGGCATGGTCCATCGTGACCACAAGGTCTCCGGCCTCGCCTGTAAATCCGCTCAGCCACTCGACCTGCTTCCAGCGTGCCGCCGGATATTCGCTGCCGTGCGGATCCGATCCGCTCAACACAACGGCATCCCAGCCGTTCCTCTCCATGATGCTCCTGAGGGCATCGATCCTGTCAGAATAGACATTTCCCATAATGAATGATATTTCAGTCTACAATTATACTGATTTTTTGGCAGATATGGAAGAAACCTTCAGTCCGGGAGCAAAGACAGGACCAGATCAGACGAGTCCGGCTATTATTCCGTCGGATACAAAGAACCGCCCCTCCGGAATACGCATCATTCCGGAAGACGAACGTACCAGACTGCCGGCATGGACCGCCTGATCAAGAACGGAACCGGTGCAATGTTCTCTCAGATAATCCTCAGGAAGGCCTTCCGAAGTGCGCAGACCCAGCATTATATGTTCCATGACCACCTGTTCGTCAGTCAGTACCTCAAACTCCGTGGCACCGGCCGGGTCTTCAAGATAGAGTTTCAGGTCAGGCTTGTTCCATTGCCTTACAGACACATCCTCACCCTTTACATGTCCTGTACGGAAACTATGGGCTCCGGGACCGAAACCTGCATACGGGACATGTCTCCAGTAGGCCGAATTATGCCTTGCTTCAAAGCCCGGAAGGGCAAAGTTGGAGATTTCATAGTGGCTGTATCCGGCTTCCCGCAAGGTAGAGCACAAGATATCATACTGCCTCATGCACAGTTCCTCGGAAGCCTCGGTCCAAAGTCCCTTCTCCACCATGCCAGCCAGAGCACTGCCCGGCTCCACGGAAAGCTGATAGGAGGATATGTGGTGGGGCTGACTGCCTTTTGCGGAAATATCCAGAGCCTGTTTCAGAGAATCCCGCCATCCGGCATCCGAAAGCTGCGGAAGACCGAAGATGAGGTCGATGCTGATGTTCCCGACACCGACTTCCTCCAGTATCGCATAGGCCTTGCGTGCCGTCAGGACATCATGCCTGCGGTTCATGAACTTCAATATCCTGTCGTCAAATGACTGGACACCCATGCTTATGCGGTTCACGCCAAGTTCCAGAAGCCTTTCCACATAGGCATGTCCTTCAGACACAATGTCATCGGGATTAACCTCGACCGTGAATTCCTCATACGGTCCTCCATGTCCGGCTTCCTTCAATGCGGAAAGCAAGGTCTCATAAGCAGAAAGGGGCAGCACCGATGGGGTGCCGCCTCCTATGTACAATGTATTCACTTCATCGGCGATCTCATCCCTGCGCGCCTTGATTTCAGTCGCCACAGCTTCGGCAAACCTTGAAAAGAGATCCGCCTGCCTGCGCTCATCCTCTGCCTGACGGCACCTTGCCGCAACTTCCGAATAGAAGTCGCAATAGGTGCAGAAACTTCTGCAGAATGGAACGTGGATGTAGATCATGGAATTATCGGAGCATCAGTTCAGCCGAACCGAGCTGGGTCTGCTCTGTATATGCATCAACTGTGTATATACCCTTCACATAACCGGTGATGTCGTTGAGATAGATGCTGAGCTCGACCTCCTTGCCCTGATAGTCCACTTCTCTTGAAGCGGAGCAGATCATAGGCTCGCCGTTCACCTCGAATGTCCTCTGGGTGCTGTTGGTCAATAATATTCCGTCCGGTCCCTTGACTCTGATGTAGACCCTTACCGGTCCCTTAGGTGCCAGGTCGTTCTCCACGAGGCTGAGCGTGGTGAGAAGCCTCACGACCCTGCTGCTGCGGTCCGTAACCTTGTCGGATGCATTATATGCTTCTATCCTGAGGCCACGTGCCTTGATCACCGATCCTGCAGCCACCTGACCTGTAAGCTCCTCGACCGTCTTGTTGAGCTCCTCCTGCTTCCTCCTGCTCTCCGCAGCCTCACGGCGTGCAGCCGCAGCGTCAGCAGTCAGCTTCTTGTTCAAGGTGTTCAGAGAGTCGATCTGCACTATGTAGCTGCGCATGATGCTTCTGAGGGTACCGAGCTCCTTCTCGTACTGGCGGATCTTGGTCCTGTTGGTCGCCTCGGTCTTCTGGATCCTCTCGATAAGCTGGGACACCTCCTCGCGGGAAGAATCAAGCTGGGAATTTATTGTATCGTAATCCGAAGACAAGGATGCATAGTCATTCTGGAGATCTATCATCTGGGCTGTGAGTTCCTCCTTCTCGATCGTGAGATCCTTCACGAGTGATGACTTCTGATACCAGATATAGGCCAGCGCCACTGCAAGGACTACAGCCACGGCAGTCAGCGCATACATGATTTTTTTCAGATTAGTATCTTCCATTTTCCTTATTGTTTGGTTCATTAGTTTCGCAAAGATAGCAAAATATCGGATTTTTCGTATATTTGTAAGCATAGAAGCCCTTGAGGCCCGAGTTCAACAGCAAATATGAAGCCATGAAATATTTCATAAGATCAGTAAAGTACTTTTTCTATTTCGCCATCCTGACCTCTCTGATAATAGCGGCTCTCGTGATGATCGGAGCCGTGGAAGGTGACGTGGATTCGATTTTCCGCGGAGGCTACAGCGCATTATGGAAGATCGCCATATTCTTTGCAGTCGTGGCTGCAGTCTATCCTAAAGTAGGATTCATCAGCAGGGACATTCCTGTAGACAGGGACTGGAATGAGATACGAGACACGACGGTGTCGTACTTCCGTGACCGCAGATATGACCTCGAATCAGAAAACGGAGACGAGGCCACATTCAGGTTCAGGGGAATCGCAGGAAAGATATCAAAGATGTACGAAGACAGGATCACCCTGCGCAGGACCGGGGACGGTTATGAGCTTGAAGGACTCCGGAAAGACGTCCTCCGTCTGGCTGCAGGCCTTGAACACCGTCTTACTCCTCAGAACGAGGAGTAGCGAACATCTTCGCAGCCTCGCATAAGGCGGCATAGAAATCTTCGCCGAAATAACGCTCTATAGGTTCGCGTAGAAATTCATATACGCGGACCTTTTCTTTCTTACCCTTTGCGAATGCATCCTGGCAGATGTGCCAGCGATGGAGGTTCAGCGCCCTCATGCCGTTGCGCAGCTGCGTGATGCGGATAGGATAAAGCCAGCATGATATTGGCTTGCGGAAGTCACCCTTGCCCTGGAACCAGCATCTCTCCATAGAACAGAAGCAGTTGCCGTCTTCATCGAAAAGGGTATATGCACACTCCTCGCTTCCCGGAACAAGCGGAGTCACCATGTCACCGTCCATGTCTATTTCATAGAAGCCTTTCGCGGCCACAGCCGCACGGCCCTCTTCCGACATTATCGGTGAAAATATATGATAGTTCTTCTCGATGGCTTCAGCCTCACACTCCTCCATAGGCGCTCCGCTGTCACCTATGACGCAGCAGCAGCCCTTGCATTTCTCATAGTCGCATGCGAAATATTCCGTAAGGATCTCCTCCGAGACAAGACAGTCGTCTATCTCTATTATTGTTCCGTGATACATATCTATCTGCTTATTACATATTCAACCTTGCTTCCCTTGTTCAGCAACATGAGAAGTTCCTTTATCCTGGCTTCAGTCACAGCATCAGCCTTCTGTTCATAACCCGACGTGAAGTCCTTTCCGGCCAGATATCGTCTTGATATCACATTCAGCCAGTAGAACGGGTCATTCATCTCTATATTCAGCCTTCCCTTCAGACGGGTCTTCATTGCAGAGAGTTCAGAAGGGGATATCTTCATGTCAGACACATCCGACAAGGCAGAACGCACAATGGCAAGGGCCTCTATCGGGGTGACCTGACGGACATCCGATGAAAAGCCTTCCATAGGGGCTTCAGTCAGCGTTATCAGTACATTGAAGCGTTCCTGAGGATATATCTTGCATGCATGGGTGACGGCGACATGGTAATCCGTCTTTTCCAAGGCTGCAGCCAGATACTTCCTGAGCACCAAGACTGCAAGTTCTGCAGCCACGACATTGTCTGAAGAAAGTGTCATCGGGACAGACATGGCCACATCCACGCTGTTGACATTCCCGTCCACCGTATAGGTAGACCATCCGGATGCCGGCTGATACCTCAGCTGCGGTCTCCTGAACGCCCTGTCCGTCGTCCTGAAACCATCCACGGACGACAGCAGGATCTTCTTGAGGACAGCCTCATCCATATCACCTACAAGTATGAGAAGACCGTCGTTCATCTTTTCCGCCTGGGACCTGAAATACCTGTCGGCTTTGACGGCAAGATCGTCCGGCACCCTGTTCAATATCTTGTATGGCGTGTAGACATAATCCGGACACATGATGCTGTCTATGGCCACCTTGCCTTCTTCCTCCGTTCCCTTGCGCAGTTCCTGACGGAGACTCTCGCTCCTGGCATAATACTTTGACGCGGCATCATCCGGAACACGGTCGTTCATAACCGCAGCAAGAGACCTCATGAGCAGAGGAAGCCTGTCTTCCGGAGCATATCCGCTTATCATCATGTTCGTAAGTCCCACATAAGCTTCCATCGATATGCCCTCCGAATTGAGGACATTCAGGAAATCACGTCCGCTCATCTCACCGATCCTGCTCAGGAAAAGATAATCGGCGACATACCCGCCCTCACCCTTCTTCAGGTCAGCGACGGAACTGTATCCTCCGTTCTGGGCAAGATTGTAGAACATCATGCCGTTGGTCTTCATCTTCCTGTAGACGACGGTGAATCCGTTCGAGAAGGTCCACACCTTACCCTTCGACATATGGTCAGGCTTCTCGGACCTGAGCTTGATCTTTGCACCTGACGTCTGAAGCGGAGGTATGTCATCCGCGGTATATCTGCGTGAAACGGCAGTATCTCCTGCACAGGTCCATGCCCCGGCAAAGGCAGCCTTCACCGAATCAGGATCGAAATCAGCCGAATAGCGTACCGAAAGATTTTCCGAAGGATCCAGAAGAGCCGAAGCGATGCCGTCGAAGAGCCTCATCTCGACAGAATCGGCGACTTCACGAGAAAAAAGGAAATCCACCTTCGTGTCAAGGGAAGCAAGCGTGCTGCCGTAAAGGAAAGATTCGGAACATCTCTGCACATACTGTGAGTTGCTCCTGACCGGCTTCGATCTCAGTTCATTGACGGCATCAAGACATCTCCTCTTCACACGAAGCAGGTCCTCCATGCCGACATGTCCCTCGTCAATGCAGGCAAGTACCTGAGAGACAGCTTCGACCGTACGCATGAAATCCTCCTCCGAGACAACCACATTCAGGCTGAATGTCTCGTCTCCCCAAGTCTGGGAACTGAGCACGTAACTGCATGAAAGGGAAGCGACAGGGATATCCATGGATTTGAGGACCGCCCTCAGGTTCTCTTCCGCAACAATCGAAAGCTGGGCCAGATACATCTCGAAGATCGCAGGCTGGACCGTTCCCATATAAGCTGCAGGAGTCCTCGGAGAACGCCAGGTCGCCGAAAGGCGGCCGAGCTTCGAAGAAGAGGACGGAACGCGGACGAATGACGCCGTGTCACACGGCGTCCATTCATAACTGATGCGCTGATGCGGCTGCGAAGCGGGAGTCATCATAGACATGCCGTAGAGACGCGAAACCACATCATCCGGATTCACATCGCCTGAAACGATTACGGCCTGGTCTGACGGCGAATACCATTTGTTCAGGAAAGGGTCGTCGGAGGTCCTTGCCCTATCTATCATATCCATAAGGACGAGAAGGGTAGAGTCTGCTGTCGAAGGCTTGTCAAGTATTATGTCCCTGAAATGAAACTCCGTTGCGTTTTCACTGACCTTCACAAACCCGCCAGGACCTGGAACCGCACCATGCGCCGTCATGTATGACTGTGCCGTCGGCGCAAGGCATCGCGGAAGCGAATTCAAGGCATCCTGTGCTGTCCTGATGGCCTTGAATGACGCGGTATCCTGTATGTTGGCGGTACCCGTCTTCTGCACGAGGGCGAAATCCGCCACTCCCTTTATCGTCGAGTTTGATACTATATAATATGTAGTGCCGTTCGGAAGGACGCCGGTACGTATGGCAGGATCGGCCTGAAGGGCAGGCAGATTCTGGGCGGGCACGATAATTGCAACAAACAACCCGATGACCAGCAAAAGTATCTGTTTAAACCATATTTTCATAATAAAAGCCTGATGGCTTGCAAAAATAAGACAAAATTTTCCTATTTTTGCATTTATGCGACTTTTAGACAACTATTTATTAATTAATAACAATACCATGAAGAAGATTTTCCTTTTGTTCACAGCCGCTGTAATGACAGCAGGCGTGGTGTTCGCTCAGGACATCAATCAGGCAACCGAAAATTACAACAACGGAGCGATGGAGCTTCAGATGGGCAACAAGGAGTCTGCCCTCAACTACTTCCAGACAGCCCTCACAATGGCTGAGGCCCTCGGAGAGGAAGGAACAGACATCGCAACAAACTGCAAGAATACAATCCCTGCAATCATGGCTTCCATCGCCAAGGATCTCATCAAGGCCGAGAACTTCGACGGAGCGATCGCTCAGCTCAACAAGGCTATTGAGGCTGCTGACCTTTATGGTGCAGCTGACGTAGCTGAAGAGGCTAAGGAGCTCATCCCTCAGTTGGTGATGTCAAAGGCAAACGACCTTCTCAATGCAAAGAACTACGACGGAGCTGTAGCGGCTTACAAGGAAGTTCTTGCAGGTGACCCTGCAAACGGCATGGCAGCTCTCCGTCTCGGAATGGCTCTCGGAGCACAGGGCAAGATGGACGAGGCTGAAGCAGCTTATCTTCAGGCAGCCGAGAACGGCCAGGAGAAGAACGCCTACAAGCAGCTTTCTACTGCATACGTGAAGATGGCTCAGGCAGCAAGCAAGGCAAAGAAGTTCCAGCAGGCTTATGACTACGCAGTGAAGTCAAACGGCTATCTTGAGAACGCAAACGCATACAGATTTGCAGCAAGCGCAGCTCAGCAGCTCGGCAAGAACGACGACTGCATCGCAAACTACGAGAAGTACCTTGAGCTCAAGCCTAACGCAAAGGATGCAGGTGGTGTGAAGTACACTATCGCTGCTCTCTATCAGCAGGCAGGCAACAAGGAGAAGGCTAAGGAGTACTATCAGATGGTAGTTAACGATCCTCAGTACGGCGCAGGCGCACAGCAGCAGCTCAAAACCCTCTAGAAGATGAGACAGCTGGAACTGCTTGCTCCGGCAAGAGATTCACAGATCGGCATCGCGGCAATAGACTGCGGTGCCGATGCTGTGTATATAGCCGGACCGCAGTTCGGAGCCCGTCAGGCTGCCGGAAACTCCATTGAGGACATCAGGCAGCTGTGCAGTCATGCACACAGATACGGGGCGCGCATATTCGTGGCCCTGAACACCATACTTTACGATGACGAACTGGAATCGGCATACAACCAGATGCTGCAGGTGCAGGAAGCCGGTGCCGACGCCATCATCATACAGGACCTTGCCGTGCTGGAAATGGCCCGGAACGGCTATGGAAGCATGAAGGAGCAGCTGAGGATACCGCTCCACGCATCGACACAATGTGCCATCCGCACTCCTGAACAGGCTGCATTCCTGGAGAGTCTCGGATTCTCGAGGCTGATTCTGGAAAGGGAGCTTTCCCTCGACCAGATAAAGGCCATCAGACAGGCCGTGACATGCGAGCTCGAGTTCTTCGTGCATGGCGCGCTCTGCGTATGCTACAGCGGCCAGTGCTACCTTTCCGAACAGATTTCAGGCAGGAGCGCAAACAGAGGAGCATGCATCCAGGCCTGCCGTTCACGTTATGACCTTATCGACTCGGACGGAAAGGTTCTGGTCCGCGACAAGGCCTTGCTCTCGCTCAAGGACTATAACCTGCGGAACAGGCTTGAAGAGCTTGCCAAAGCAGGAATAACCTCATTCAAGATAGAAGGCCGCCTCAAGAACATCTCATATGTGAAGAATGTCGTAAGGGATTATTCCCTCGCCCTCGACACCCTCGTTTCCTCACACCCGGAGGAATATGAAAGAGGATCCTTCGGAAAAGCGGAAGGCGGATTTGTGCCGGATACGGCCAAGACATTCAACAGAGGATACACCGAGCTCTTCCTCGACGGAAAGAGAGGACGCTGGGCGTCCATGGATGCGGCGAAGTCGATGGGAGAGGAGATCGGAGTGATAGCCGAAGCCGGCAGGGACAGGATAAGGATCCGTCCTGCAGGCAAGGGAATCACGCTGAACAACGGCGACGGCTTCTCTTTCGTCAGAAAGGACGGAAGCGTGGCCGGGTTCCGCGGCGACGTGTGCGAAGGCAACGTGATCCGCACGAGAAACGTGCAGGATGCATATGCCGGAGCAAGGCTATACAGGAACATCAATGCAGCTTTCGAAAAGGAAATCGACAGGAATCCCTGTATCCGTCTGATAGACGTGAAGGTTTCCCTGGAATGTCTGAATGAAGAAGGCACATGGACATTGAAGGCCACGGCATGGAGCGAAGACGGAAGGACAGCCGTAGTAAGCCATGAGGCAGGAGAACAGACTGCATCGAACCGTGAGCGCATGCTTGAAATGTTCAGAGGCCAGATAGGCAAGACGTCCGGCCACTACAGGATGCACGTCACGGAGATCCGCGCGGAAGGTAACATCCCTTTCATGAGCGCATCCGCCCTGAACGGAATCAGACGCGGGATCGCCGAACGTCTGGACGACATGCCTTGCGGAAGAAAAGGCATCCTGCAGAGAGATTTAAGAGGCAGAGTATCAATGGATATGTCCCTGCAGGATACCTCTTATAAGAACAATATTTCAAACCGCCTGTCAGAAGGCGTGTATGCTTCATGCGGAGCGGAAAATCCCGAACCGGCATATGAGCTTGCTCACAGAAAGGATGCCGAACTGATGCGCACAAGGTACTGCATCAGATACGAACTGGGGATGTGCCCGAAGCATCATGGCGCCAAGGACGGCAAGAAGCTTTTCCTCCTCAACAACGGAAGGCGCTTCGCCCTCGGCTTCGACTGCCGCAACTGCGAGATGACGGTGAAGGAAGCCTAATCCTCCAGTATCTCAAAGGTAAGGTCGACATCGCCGAAGGGAGTCCGGACATCACTGTACTTCTCTATCCATGAGCCCATAAGCTGTCCTCTCCAGACGATGTCGTCACGCACGTTCAGCGGCAGGGTGATCTCTATTCCATAACTCTTTCCTGCCACATAAACCTTGGTCTTTGCAGTCCAGTCGGTCTGCGTTCCGCCGTCGTCTTCGGTTATCATGAAGGCGCATGATTCAACCTGATCGGTCCAGTCCGTCATGAGTATGGCGTTGAACGGCTGCGGGATACCGACCTGACTACGCTTCACAACTATCATGAAATCCGTGACCATCGGACTGTAGAGCCTCATCTCCGCCTCGGTCGATGCAGTGAAGTTGTCCAGATATCCTGTCTTGACGAAGAATTCCGAAGCTCCGGCAAACCATGAATCGTAATTTCTTTTCATGGTGAAATCCTTGAGGATCAACGTCCTTACCGCATCTCCCGACTTCGTGCCGGAATTACCGGACATTGCAGGCTTGACAATGATGGCACCGCCTCCTTCTCCCCATTCCGGATCTTCCCTTCTCAACATCTCCAGAGAAACGTAGCCTGCATCCGAGTTTCTGTTCACCACCCACACAGGTTCGTTCCGCGCCATCGCCTCATCTACCTCCACTTCCTGCACATGGCGGATACCATCATCATTCATACACAGCCTGTAGCCTATATTCACTTCCGATCCGTCCTCCGGATCGTATGTTATCACCGGCATGCCTTTGCCGTCCCATTCATCCGAAAACGGCCAGTATATCTGCATGTCTGACCTTTCGATCGCCTCCAGAAACTCATCCGGCGACATATCGCCACCGGAAGCACGGGTCATGGAACGTACATGTTCCCCTATAAGTTCCCTCAACGGGCGTTCATATGACACACCCGACCTCACGTCTGCAACAGCACTTTCTCCCACACCGGCACCAGGATTCCCGAACAGATGACGCATCGTATATTCCTCGTCATAACCGTTGCCTGATGATGCGGAAACGGCATCATGGACCTCTTTCATATGTTCATCCTGCAGAGGAAGGCACGACAGGATCTCCGCAACCTCCTCAAGACTTACATAAATGCTGTCACTGTCATCGCCTCCGCTCGCCGTCCTGTTGTCCAGCATCCCGCAGGACATTGCCGCCATGATAAAAGGCATAAGCATACAGATTGAATATCTCCGTTTCATAATCCTTGAATTTTTACAATGCAAAGTTCCAAAGGATTATCCGTGTAACGAAAAAGTATACGGCTATTTGAAAAAATCGCCCTCAGACACACATCCAAGGGCGATCCATCTCTCAAATTTTATTCAATTTTTATAAAAAATCAGATAAATTTCCGTCGATTTCCACATTCACGACATCAGATTGCAGAATGTATACGGACTGACACTGTAGTACTTCTCTGCAAGAGGGTCCAGAGTGGTCCAGCGGACGAGGGTCAGGGTAATCTGAATCTGACGAACCTGTCGCGGTCGGAAAGATCCTTGATGACTTTTACGTCGACGAATCCGTCTGCCTTGAAGACAGCGGCCGTCTCAGGACCGAGGGCTTCGTTTATCTCGACGATGCCGATACCTCCTGGCTTCAGCAAAGCCTGAGCCCAGCGGATAACCGCACGGTAGAAGACCAGCGGATCGTCGTCGGAAACGAAGAGGGCCAGGTGAGGTTCATGGTCAAGGACATTGGTGCGCATGAAAGCCTTTTCCTTGTCCATGACATACGGCGGATTGCTGACAAGGATGTCGAATCCTTCACCGGCACGAAGAGTATCAGGAACATCCGCAAGGACATCAGCCTTGACGAACTTAGGAGCGCAGGATCCTGTACGGGCCATTTCCTCAGAGAAGTCCTGCGACGAAGCTACCGAAAGCGCTCCTTCGGAAATGTCCACAGCCGTAACCTCAGCTCCAGGCATATCAAGTGCCAATGTCCATGCAATGCATCCTGAACCTGTGCACATATCCATAATTCTGATTCTGTCCAGCTTGCATGCATCAGAGGGTGCAGGCTCGCAGGACATGCCACCCCCGGCTAGGGGGTGCCTGAGCACCTTTGGTGCGGGGCGGGGGTCTGGCGAGCCTGCACCCTCTGATGCCAGATCAAGGACAGATCTGCAAAGTATCTCCGTCTCCGGACGTGGTATCAGGACGTCAGGAGTGACATGGAACCGGCGTCCGTAGAAATCGGCATAGCCGGTAACATACTGCAGAGGCTCTCCCGATGCCATCCGCTCAAAACCCGACATCGCAACCTCCGCCGCTTCGTCAGCCACCTCATATTCCGGATCGACTATATGGGTATGTCTCTTGGTCCCGACAAGATCCTCCAGAAAGGAATAGACCATCTCCCGGGCCTCGCTTTCGGGATAGGCCGTTGAAATGGTCTCCACACCTTTATTTATCAATGATTTCAATAGCATAATGAGATTCCCACGTCACTTCGTTCCTCGGAATGACAATAATGATCCGTTCTTCGGAACGATATGGAAAATTTACGAATTCTCTATGACAGTCGTAAGGAAATCCGTCATGGACATGCCTGCAGCACGTACCATCTGAGGCACAAGGGATGCTGAAGTCATTCCCGGAATCGTATTCACCTCAAGGAAATAAAGTCCCTCTTCCGATGCGATATAATCCACACGTACAAGTCCCGAGCATCCCAGATGCGTATAAATCTTCTTCGAAGTCTCCTGTATCTCATCCCTCAACGAATCAGGGATATGTGCAGGACAGACCTCCTTGCTGTGTCCGTTGTACTTGGCTTCGTAGTCGAAGAACTCATTTTCCGTGATGATCTCGATAACAGGAAGGGCCACATTCTCCTTACCGTTGAAATATACCGCACATGTAAGCTCGCGGCCGACGACAGCCGCCTCCGCCATCACGGTCTTTCCCTCAGCAAACGCAGCATCTACAGCCGCATCAAAATCCTCAGCCTTCTTCACCTTCGTAACGCCGAAGCTGCTTCCGCCGTCGGTAGGCTTCACGAACATAGGAAGTCCGAGACGTTCCACAGCCTTCTGAGCAAGCCCGTCAGCAACCTCGCCTTTCCTTACAAATATATCATCCGCACATTTCACGAAATCCACATCCTTCAGATAGCTCTTGCATGAGAACTTGTCGAAAGTGATAGCCGCCACGAAGGCATCACATCCGCTGTGCGGAACACCTATCATCTCGAGATATCCCTGCATCAGACCGTTCTCGCCCGGTGTGCCGTGCTGCATGATGTATGCATAGTCAAACTTCACCTTCTCACCTGCAACCGTCGCCGAAAAATCGGTCTTGTCTATCCGAGGACGTTCCTCCACCGGTATGACCACCCTTTCCTGTCCGGATTTCCTGTATGCCACGAGAGACCATTCGCCGAATCTGGCGAACATCTCGTACACATCATATCTCGCCCCATCGATCTGGGAAGCGGTAAACTCACCGCTGCGCACCGACACTTCCCACTCGGAAGAATCGCTGCCATATATCACCACTACTGACTTATACATTTTCAAATCATTCAAAGAAATAATCCTCTTCATTCTCCGCCTTCACCGACGCATCCGCATCACTTCCATCACAGTTCAGGTCAAGCGAAATGCCCGGAGGAGCAATGAAGCGGTCTGACTCATACACACCGAGAGTACCGTCCTCAAGCACCTTCTTCATGAAGATTCCCCATATAGGAAGGGCCATGTTCGAACCTCCTCCGAGAGAAAGGGATTCGAAGTGAACCTGCCTGTCCTCGGCTCCTACCCAAACACCGGCAGTAAGCGAAGGCGTATATCCGATGAACCATCCGTCCGACTGGTCGTTGGTCGTTCCTGTCTTGCCGGCGATCTCACCCTTGAGGCCGTATTTTGCACGAAGGCGCACACCTGTACCGCTGTTCACCACACCCTGCATGAGGTTGGCCATGAGGTAAGCCGTATAATCGCTGATGGCCTCCTTCTTCCTGTTGTTGAACTCTCCGAGCACATTGCCCATGCTGTCCTCGATCCTCGTCACGAATATCGGTGACACATAGACACCCTTTGAAGGGAAGGTATTGTAGGCGGAAACCATCTCATAGACAGAAATGTCTGCGGAACCTACACAGAGAGGATTGACCGCGTCAAGATAGCATCCCACACCCATCTTCCTCATCATCTCAACCATAGCCTCCGGTCCGTACTGCTTCATGAGATATGCGGAAATGTTGTTGGAACTCTTCGTGAGGCCCCACTTGAGGGTCACGGTCTGGCCGATCCACTCGTCCTTGTCGGTACTCTTAGGAGTCCATGTCGTGTCGCCCACCATGAAGGTCTGAGGCACATTTACCACCTTGTCGCATGGGCTCATGCCTTCCTGCATCGCAAGCGTATAGAGGAAAGGCTTGATGGTCGAACCCACCTGACGCTTTCCCTGACGCACGTTGTCATACTTGAAATAACGGTAGTTAGGGCCTCCCACATATGCCTTGATGTGGCCTGTATTAGGCTCGATGGCCATGAAGGCTGCACGAAGATGGCCTTTATAGTACTTTATCGAATCGTCCGGAGTCATCACGGTGTCGATGTATCCGTTCCTGTTCCATGAGAAGATGCGCATCTTCACAGGCTCCGAGAAGCTCTTGCGGATCTCGTTCTCCGAAGCTCCGTTGTTCTTCATGATGCGGTAACGGTCGCTCCAGCGCCTTGCCTGCTTCATCAGCTGGTCGATGGTCTTCTGGTCCACATCACTTGCGAACGGCTTCTTCCTGTTCCACTTCAGATGACGGTCGAAACTCTTCTGAAGGTCCTTTCCAAGATGCTCCGCAACAGCCTCTTCTGCATATTTCTGCATCTTGTAGTTGATTGTCGTGTATATCCTCAGACCGTCCCTGTCGAGGTTGTACTTCGTTCCGTCGGCCTTCGTGTTCTTGTTGAGCCAGCCGTAGAACGCATCGTCAGCCCAAAGCAGCGAATCGACGACATAGTCCTCATACTGGGCGTATGAAGAGCGCTTAGGCTCCTTCGCATTCATCGTGCGGCGGAGCATATCCCTGAAATAAGGGCCGACACCGGCGTTATGGTCCTGCACCTGATATGAGAGGGTTATCGGAATCTGCTGGATGGAGTCACGCTCAGCCTCGGTGATGAATCCGTTCTGCTCCATACGCGAAATGACAAGGTTCCTCCTTTCGAGGGACTTGTCCGGGTTGAGGGCCGGATTGTAGCGGGTAGGCTTGTTCACCATGCCGACGAGAGTGGCTGCCTCCTCCACCGTAAGGTCAGACGGTGCCTTGCCGAAGAAGGTCTGAGCCGCGGCCTTGATGCCGTAGGCATTGCTGCCGAAGAACACCTGGTTCATGTACATGTTCATGATCTCGTCCTTGGTGTAGCTGCGTTCAAGCTTCACCGCAGTGACCCACTCCTTCAGCTTTATCCATACCATCTTGAGGATCGACACACCAGGAATCCTGCTGCTCACGTCCTCACGAGGGTAGAGGGTCTTTGCAAGCTGCTGGGTGATCGTACTTCCTCCTCCCTGGCTTGAGCTTCCGCCGAGCACGGTCTTCACGAGCACACGGGCGAGACTCTCGAAGTCGATGCCGGAGTGCCTGTAGAAACGTGCGTCCTCCGTAGCCACCGCCGCATGGACAAGGTTAGGTGAAAGCTCGTCATAGCTCACATAGGAGCGGTTCTCGATGTGAAAGGTCGTGAGTATCTCCCCGTCCTCGGCGATGACCTGCGTAGCGAGCTTGCTGTCCGGATTCTCGAGGTCCTCGAACGACGGGATGTCCGCAAATGCCCATACAAGGCCTATGAGTCCTGCGACAAGGACAATAGGAGTTATGAAGAGTATCCAGAACCATTTGGTTATCTTCTTCTTCGTTGCATCAGTCATATGATCTCGTTTGTTTCGTCAAAAAATTTTCACTGTCCCGTCACCTATAGGTGACACCTTTATATAGTAGGTTTTAAACTTACAAAATTAACAACAAAATTTGGAAAATTGCCCGGTTTGTGCCTTACTTTGCACTTTCTTTTGAAAAAGTGAGGATTTGAGCATGAAGGAAGGACAGAATCTTGTTATCGTCGAGTCTCCTGCAAAAGCGGGGACCATCCAGAAATTTCTCGGAGAAGGATTTGAAGTGAAATCCAGCTTCGGACACATACGTGACCTGCACGACAGTGAGCTCAGTATTGACGTAAAGAACGGTTTTGCACCGGAATACGTGATACCTGCTGACAAGAAGAAGGTCGTTTCGGACCTTAAGAAGGCCGCAAAGGCCGCATCTGTAGTATGGCTTGCATCCGATGAAGACCGCGAAGGAGAAGCCATTTCATGGCATCTTTTCGAGACGCTGGGACTAAAGAAGGAGAACACAAGACGTATAGTTTTCCATGAAATCACCAAGCCGGCCATCCTGAATGCCATCGAGAACCCTCGCGACATCGACATGAGCCTCGTCAATGCACAGCAGGCCCGCCGCGTGCTCGACCGTCTGGTAGGTTTTGAACTGTCGCCGGTGCTCTGGAGAAAGATCCAGCCGAAGCTTTCTGCCGGCCGCGTGCAGTCTGTGGCTCTCCGTCTTGTCGTGGACAGGGAAAGGGAGATCCTCGGATTCAGCAACGACCCTTACTACAGGGTGGAAGCCCTCTTCCATCCGGAAGGAACCCCTGAGAAGACCCTCGTAAAGGCGACTCTGGACAGAAGATTCCCGGACATCGCTTCAGCAAGGGAATTCCTCGAAAGGATCAGCGGTGCGACATTCACCATCAGCAGCATAGACAAGAAGGAAGGCAACAGATTCCCTGCCGCTCCGTTCACGACATCCACGCTCCAGCAGGAGGCTGCACGCAAGCTCAGGCTTTCCGTAAGCCAGACCATGAGCATAGCGCAGAGGCTCTATGAGCACGGACTCATCACATACATGCGTACCGACTCGACCAATCTTTCGGGCCTTGCCATCAACACGGCAAAGAAATTCATCTGCGACAATTTCGGAGAGGAATATTCGAAGGTAAGACAGTACAGGACCAAGGCCAAAGGTGCTCAGGAAGCCCACGAGGCCATCAGACCTACATACATCGAGAACACTTCCATCGAAGGCACACCGCAGGAGCAGAAGCTCTACGACCTCATATGGAAGCGTACCGTGGCATCTCAGATGGCTGATGCACGCGTACTCAGGACAGACATCAAGGTGTCTACAGACAAGGGTGAGGAGAAGTTCAACGTACAGGCAAGCCAGGTGCTTTTCGACGGTTTCCTCAAGCTCTACATGGAGAGTTCCGACGAGCCGCAGCAGGATGACGAGATGGTGATCCTTCCGGAGATGCACATCGGAGGAAGGATGTTCGAGAACGAAATCTCCGCAGACTGCAAGTTCACCGCAGCTCCACCACGCTATTCGGAAGCGACTCTCGTGAAGAAGCTCGAGGAGCTCGGCATCGGACGTCCGTCGACCTACGCCCCTACCATATCGACCCTCACCAAGGGACGCGGATATATAGTAAAGGGTGACAAGCCGGGCGAAAAGCGCAGCGTAACCAACCTGACATTGAAGAACGGAGTCATAAAGGAAACTTCAAAGACAGAGACAGTCGGCTCCGAAAAGGGCAGACTCCTTCCTCAGGACATAGGAATGATCGTCACCGACTATCTCGTAAAGAATTTCGAAACGATCCTCGACTACAGCTTCACGGCAAACGTAGAGAAGGATTTCGACAAGATCGCAGAAGGCGAGATGACATGGAACATCGTCATAGGTGACTTCTACGGACCTTTCCACACAAAGATCGAGGAGACACTCAGCAACAGGGAGTACAGCCATGTAAGCCGCGACCTCGGAACAGACCCTAAGGACGGACAGCCGCTCGTGGCAAGGTTCGGCCAGTACGGTCCGTACGTTCAGAAAGGTGACGGAGACTCGAAGCAGTATGCAAGCCTGGCTCCGGGACAGCTTATCGAAAGCATCACCCTCGAAGAGGCTCTCAAGCTCTTCGAACTCCCCCGCACCGTAGGTCAGCATGAGGGCATCGACATCATCTGCACGAAGGGACGCTTCGGTCCGTACATAAAGTACGGTGACAGGAACATCTCGCTCCCACGCGGCACCGACCCTCTCAAGGTGGACAAGGACACATGCGTAAGGCTCATCGAGGAAAGCCTGAGCAAGAAGGCCGGAGGAATCATTGCGGAATACACTGAAAGCGACATTCAGGTTATAGATGGTAACTACGGGCCATATATCAAGCATGCGGGAAGCAATTACAAGATACCGAAAGGTACGGACCCTACCACCCTTACAGAAGAAAAGTGTAAGGAGATAATTGCAAGCTCAGAGCCTACAGGACGAAAGAAAAGACGCAAATAATCTTAAAGAATATAATTTTTCAGCCGCTGATTATTGACATTTAACATTTTGTCATTATCTTAGCGGCTGAATTTGTTATAATTTATAAACTATGTCAAACTACCAGATCGATCAGATTGACCAGAAGATACTCTCCTTCCTGGTAAAGAACGCGAGAATGCCTTTCCTCGAAATTGCACGTGAGTGCAACGTGTCAGGAGCTGCCATCCATCAGAGAGTCAAGAGGTTGGAGGCAAACGGAGTCATCACGGGATCACGACTTCTCGTGAAGCCGCAGGCACTCGGACTCAACGTATGCGCTTATGTGAGCGTATCTCTTTCTGAAGCGAACAAATATCCTGATGTGATCGAATCATTCAAGAAGATTTCAGAAATCGTAGAGTGTCATTTCGTCACAGGAAAGCATGCGCTTCTGATCAAGCTCTATTGCTTTGATCATGACCACCTCATGCAGGTTCTCCTCAACACTATCCAGAAGATCCCTTATGTCCAGCAGACAGAGACACAGATCTCCCTTGACCAGGCGATAGAGCGTCAGGTGTGGGTAAAGGAATACCAGAACACAAGTTTTTCGGCCAGCGTAAAGAAGAAGAAGGAAAAGAAGTAACCTACTTCTCAGACAAAGACATTATGGCTTCCGCGAGCTTCAGGTCATCCTGAGTCGTGATCTTTATATTGAACCTCTCCCCGATTGCGTAGGAGAGGTTTTTTCCATATTTCTCCACCACTGAAGCGTCATCGGTAAAAGCAGTGTCATAGGCCTGCCTGTACGCATCCTTCAGTATTTCGGAATGGAAGATCTGCGGAGTCTGGGCACCATAGAGATACGACCTGTCCACAGTTTTTCCGGCCATTGTCACCAGTTCTCCGTCCTTCTCTTCAAGCATCTTCATCGTATCCACACAAGGTATCACAGGTATCAGGGCCGGCACGGCCGCCGCCTTTTCGAAAAGGCTTGCGACAAGGGAGCTGCTGATCAGGGGACGGACGCCGTCATGGACAGCCACGACTGCACCTTCCGGCACCTTTTCCAGAGCGTTCCTTACAGAATGAAAGCGGGTGATTCCTCCCTTCACGAGAATCTGGGGGCAGGTGAAGTTATGCTTCAGGCAATAGTTCTTCCAGTAGCCCATGTGAGCCTCCGGCAGGACGGTCACGACCGAAATCCCCGGCGAGGCTTCGACGAAGGTCTCGATGGTCCTCTGGAGTATCGCTTTCCCCTCAAGCTCAATGAATTGCTTGGGCAGCTGAGCGCCCATCCTCGTGCCGCTTCCGGCAGCCATGATTATCACGAATCTTTTCCTGTCCATATGATGAAGAATGATTTCACAAAAATAATAAAGATGTTTTGATTTTTTATCGGAGTTATTTGATAGTTTTTTTGTAATTTTACCGCCTATTTGAATAATCTGAAAAAACGAAACTGAAATATGGGATTTTCATTCTTGACACAAGAGCTTGCAATGGACCTCGGAACGGCGAACACGGTCATCTTCCAGAACGACCAGATCGTGCTTGACGAGCCTAGTATCGTGGCCATTGACAACAATACAGGCAAGGCCATAGCCCTCGGACAGAAGGCGAAGCTGATGCAGGAAAGGGAGAATCCGGGCATCAAGACCGTACGTCCGATGAAGGACGGAGTCATCGCCGACTTCAACGCGGCTGAGATGATGATCCGCGGATTCATCAAGCAGGTGAACAGCAAGCGCAGGTCTCTCTTCACCCCTAACATCAAGATGGTGGTGGGTATTCCTTCAGGTTCGACTGAAGTGGAGATCCGTGCGGTGCGTGACTCGTCCGAGCATGCAGGTGGCCGCGACGTATATCTGATCTACGAACCTATGGCATCCGCTCTCGGTATCGGACTCGACGTGGAGGCACCTAAGGGAAACATGGTCGTGGACATAGGAGGCGGAACGACTGAGATCGCCGTCATCTCCCTCGGCGGCATCGTGGTCCAGGATTCGATCAAGGTTGCAGGCGACGTATTCACAGGTGACATCCAGCAGCACCTCCGCCAGCAGCACAACATCAGAGTGGGTCAGATCACTGCAGAAAAGATCAAGATCGCGATCGGAGCCGTGATTCCGGACCTTGACGAGGAACCTGAGCCATATGCAATCACAGGACCTAACCTCATGACCGCACATCCTGTCCATGCGACGATCACATATCAGGAGATAGCGCACTGTCTGGACAAGTCGGTTGCGAGAATCGAGAACGGCATCATCCATGTGCTCGAGCAGACTCCTCCGGAGCTCTACTCCGACATCGTGGAGAACGGTATCCACCTCGCCGGTGGCGGTTCGCTCCTCAGAGGACTTGCAAAGCGTCTTACAGAGAAGATCAACATTCCGTTCTATGTGGCACAGGACCCGCTCAGAGCGGTGGCACGAGGCACATGTCTCGCACTCAAGAACACAGAGAACTACACATTCCTCATGAGGTAAGATCTTGCGTAAAGGCAATTTCATATATCATCTGATCAATGCAGCTATCTTCATTATCCTGGAGGTAGCTGCGTTGAATATGCTGCGTCATAACGGCAGGCTTCAGGGTATCTGGATATCCAAGGGAGCACATGCCGTGATGGATGTATTCTGGGGCGGATCGCAGGACATCAGGGACTATTTCTCCCTCGGAAAGGCCAATGACGCCCTCGCTCAGGAGAACTATGAGCTGAGGGTGAGGCTGGCGGAGCTGGAAGCGGCGGCGCAGGAAGAAGGCGTAGCCTTGCCCGAAGCGGCTGCGGACGGCGTAGCCGGCAACTACCGCTACATCAATGCGGAAATCGCCAAGATCAGCAACAACACCCAGCACAACTATATGATCATCGGGAAAGGCTACGAAGACGGGATCACCGAAGGCTCAGGAGTCATAACCTCGAAGGGAGCCGTAGGAGTCATCGATGCCGTAAGCAGGAACTACTCCTACGCGAGATCTTTCCGCAACCATGAGATGAACATCAGCGCAAGGTTGGGAAAGGAGGGGGCCGTAGGTCCTCTCAGCTGGGACGGAAGGAGCGGCGACAAGGCCATCCTGAAGGAGATCCCGCATCATGTGGAATTCCAGCCCGGAGACACGGTCTTCACCAGCGGATTCTCTTCGATCTTCCCACCGGACATTCCTCTCGGATACACAGGAGACGCCCGTATAGTAAACGGAGCGACTTATGAAATCAACATAACCCTGTTCGAGGACTTCGGATCATTGCGATATGTCACGATAGTGGAGAACCTTGACAGACAGGAACTGAAACAGCTGGAGGAGGGAATGTAATGAAAGGACAGAATTTCGGACTATTGTTTTTTCTTCTGGTGATCGGTCAGGTCATCCTCTGCAACTTCACCAATCTCGGACCGTATGTCACACTGACCATGCTTCCGGCCATGATACTGTGCGTTCCTCTTACGGTCAGCACTCCTTTGTGCATGATCCTGGCCTTTGCCACAGGTCTGACCGTAGACTGGCTTGCAGAAGGACTCATAGGCATCAATGCGGCTGCACTTGTTCCTGTCGCGCTTCTGCGCAAGCCTCTCGTGAGGTTCTTCCTCGGTGAAGACCTGATCACAAGAGGAGACAGCTTCTCGTTCAAGAAGAACGGCATAGGAAAGATCTCCATGCTGACCATCACCTCGCTTGTGGTCTTCCTCGGCATTTATGTCATCCTCGACGGAGCCGGCACAAGACCCACCTGGTTCAATTTCACCCGCCTCGGAGTATCACTTCTGTGCAACTGCCTTCTGTCACTCATCGTGACGAACATACTCACGGTCGACGACAGGAAATAGGAGGAAGACCGGATGAAACTGAACAGGGAAAACAAGCTTCTGATAGGTCTGTGCACGGCTGCAGCCATCCTTATAGCAAAGCTTTTCAGCATACAGATCATCGACGACAAATACAAGCTGTCCGCCGAAAACAACACGATGGTCTATTCCACCATCTATCCGACACGAGGAATCATCCACGACAGGAACGGAAACATCCTTGTCGGCAACAAGGTGGCTTACGATCTGCTCGTGACCCCTAAGGAAGTGGAGCAGTTCGATACGCTGGCCTTATGCGAAGTCCTTGACATAACTCCTGAATTCGTCAGGGAGAAGATGCAGGAATACTACAGGAACCGCAGGCGCATCGGTTATCAGTCCGTGGTCATGATCAAGCAGATACCTCCTGAAACATACATGAAGTTTGCGGAAGTCGCCTACAAGTTCCCCGGATTCAGAGGACAGGCCAGAAGCATCCGCGAATATCCGTTCAATGCCGGAGGAAACCTTCTCGGCTATGTTTCCGAAGTCAACGCAAGATACATAGAGAACCATCCGGGAGAATATAAGTCCGGAGACTATGCGGGCATGACAGGCATCGAGGCGGCAAGAGAGAAGGAACTCCGCGGTGAAAAGGGCTACAACATCTGGCTCAGAAACTCACGCAACAAGATAGAGTCAAGATATCGCGACGGAGAGATGGACAAGGAAGCCATCCCAGGCGACGACATCATGACCACCATCGACGCCAAGCTCCAGCACTACGGCCAGCAGCTGATGAACAACAAGGTGGGAAGTCTTGTGGCCATAGAGCCTGCTACCGGAGAGATCCTCACCCTTGTGTCAAGTCCCGGAATAGACGTGGACAAGCTCGCCAACATAGGCCAGCACTATAAGGAGATATCATCCGACCCTTACAAACCGATGTTCAACCGTGCGGTACAGGCTCCGTATCCTCCGGGATCCGTATTCAAGCTGGTGAACGGCCTTATCGGCCTGCAGGAAGGTGTCGTCTCGACGGGAACCCTTTACCCATGCAGCATGGGCTACCATTTCGGCCGCAACAAACTGGGCTGCCACGCACATAAGTCCCCTATCAACTTCGAGGAATCCATCATGATGTCCTGCAATGCATATTACTGCTACATCCTGAGGGACCTTCTTGAAAATCCGAAATACGGATCCATAGATGAGGCGATGGACAAATGGAACGAATATGTGAAGAGCTTCGGCTTCGGACAGAAGCTCGGCAGCGACTTCCCTTCGGAGCTCGGAGGCTTCATCCCAGATTCGAAATACTACAACAAGGTATACCGCAAGGGAGGCTGGAAGGCGACGACCGTCATCTCGCTGTCCATCGGACAGGGTGAGATCGGATGTACCCCGCTCCACCTCGCAAACCTCTGCGCCACCATTGCGAACCGCGGATTCTACTATACGCCGCACATCATCAAGGATTCGGAAAACGTGACCATAGACCCGAAATACAAGGAAAGGCACTACACTATGGTCGACACCACACATTTCCCGAAGGTCGTGGGAGGAATGTACCGCGCCGTGAACAGCGGATTCGGCTCGGGTGGAACGGCCAGCATCGCAGCGGTTGAAGGCCTTGACATCTGCGGAAAGACAGGAACTGCACAGAATCCGCACGGACATGACCACTCCGTCTTCATCTGCTTCGCACCCAAGGACAATCCTCAGATCGCAGTGGCGGCATATGTGGAGAACGGCGGTTTCGGAGCGACATGGGCGGCCCCGATCGCTTCCCTGCTGACGGAGATGTACCTCAACGGTGAAATAAAGAAGGAGCGCAAGCCGCTTGAAGACAGGATATTGAACGGAAATCTGCTTGACAGAGTAAGAGTCAGGAAATAAGATGAGAGACGCAGGAGGACATAGAGGAAGAAGCATCGCCAAGACCATCGACTGGAGTCTGGTGATATGCTGGCTGCTGCTTATTCTGATAGGCTGGGCGAACATCTACGCCTCGGTACATGCATCAGAACCGGGATCGATCTTCGATTTCGCAAGCCGCAGCGGAAAGCAGTTCGTCTGGATGATGACGGCAATGGGCATAGCCGGACTCATCCTGTTCGTGATTCCACCGCGGATATATGAAGGAGCCGCACTGCCTATCTATCTGGGAGTCATAGTCTTGCTTGTAGCCGTAATCTTCCTGGGCATCGAGGTCAAGGGATCGAGGTCATGGTTCGCCTTCGGCCCCGTCCGCTTCCAGCCGGCCGAGATATCCAAGATATCCACCTCGCTCATGCTGGCGGCGGTGATGAGCCAGCTCGGCTACAGGATAGGAAGAATGAAGGACTTCATAGTCACAGCCCTGATCATCATAGTGCCGATGCTCATAATAGTCGGTCAGAGCGAGACAGGTTCCGCCCTCGTATATGTCGGATTCATATTCATGCTCTACAGGGAAGGGCTTTCAGGATGGTTGATATTCATAGCCGGAATGGCCATACTCCTGTTCATCCTGACGCTTACAGCCTCTCCATTCGTCGCGGCCCTGGTACTTGCAGGCATCACATCCCTGTGCATATGCCTGTATTCCGGCCGTTTCAGATGGTGGCTCATAATCTGCGTTCCTCTTATTGTGCTGATGGCCTTCGTACCATCGATCCTCGAGAGCATAGCGGCCGGAATGATGCCGGCTTCAGCCGAGGCTGCTGCAGAAGGCGTCGATGCTGCCGAAGCTGCCGCTTCAGCCGAAGGCGTCGCGGAGCTGCCGTGGATATCGAAGATAAAGCCGCTGTACATTCTGCTGGGATTCTGCGGCATTGCACTTCCGTTCGTCACATTCCATGCCTTCAGGGAAAGGAACATGTTCACCCAGCTCTCCCTCCTCTCTTTCATAGCCGGTGTCGCGCTCATATTCTCAGTGGACTTCCTCTTCAATGACGTGCTTCAGGACCACCAGAGAAAGCGTATCGAGGTTCTTCTCGGAATGAAGGAAGACCCTGCAGGAGTGGGTTATAACGTGAACCAGTCCATGATCGCCATAGGCTCCGGCGGCCTGTTCGGAAAAGGATACCTCAACGGAACCCAGACCACATACGGCTTCGTTCCGGAGCAGAGCACCGACTTCATATTCTGCACAGTGGGCGAGGAATGGGGATTCGTAGGATCGGCTGCAGTCATACTGCTTTATGTATTCCTCATCTGGAGGATCATCAAGAACGCTGAAAGAAGCAGGGAGAACTTCACCCGCATATACGGATACTGTGTCGCCTGCTGCATCTTCATGCACCTTTTCATCAACATCGGAATGACCATCGGCATCATGCCTGTCATCGGCATCCCTCTGCCTTTCGTCAGCTACGGAGGATCATCCCTCTGGGCCTTCACCGCCCTCCTCTTCATCTTCATCGCCCTCAACCGCAACGAGAGGAAATACTTCTAATCTGGTTTCCTCCGCCACCCGAAGTACATTTTCACTCAAAATCACCAACTCATGAAAAGGACGGGTCGGGGAAATCTTCGGCTCGTTAGTACATAAGCAACTACAGGTCAATTGGTTAGATGACAGTCCGATAAATCAGCAGCCTCTGCTAGCACTTTGTGCTCATGTAGCCTTCAATACTTTCCGTATGAGACACGGGCGATGTAGCCGTTGACCTTGAGGGAAGTCAGCGAGCCGTTCTTCCATACAGCAGGAAAGCCTCCTGTGCGGGATGAGAAGCCGATGTACATGTCACCGTCCTTCACAGCTACAGGGTTGATTCCCATCACGGCATAGTCACCGGGGATTCCGTACATCATATGGTTCCGGAAGATCTTTCCGTTGTGACTGTCTGCCATACTGTTCGAGACATAATAATATCCGGCATCATTGACCTGATACGCGGAAAGGGTTCGTCCTACCTCGCAGAGCGTCCAGCTCATCTCCGCCTTGCAAAGGAGACCTGTCACCCTTTTATCCTGATGGATGCAGACCACCTCCGCACAGAGTGCCTCCGTATCCGTGAATCGGCATGAAGCGACATCGGTATAAAGCATGTAGTTTATCTGCCATTTCCGGCTGTCCTGAAGCATCATCGGTCCTTTCAGGACACCGTTTTCCGAGACGATGATGCAGGTCTCCCCCTCATGCACCATCATGTCCCAGACCTTCACGACAGAAGACGGCAGGTTCACCTTCGAGACCTTTCCGTTTGCCGAGACGTAGAAATCCTCCGACAGCGCAGACGAGGAACGGGAAGGCTGGCAGAAGCAGAAGGCCACCGTATCACGGAAAGACCGCATATGGCCGAAACAACGGCCGGCATCCCGCTGTATGACTGGCCGTCCGTTGACGCGGTAGCGGAATCCTTCTCCATCAACGGGAACACTGAGAGTATGCAGAGAATCTCCGGAAACGATCATGTCCGTGACAAGTTCTTCTCCCTCCCAACGCAGAAGCTCCTTGCCGTCATAACGTATTACCGTCGTCTTTCCGTCAGAGAAATCAGTATACACATGACCGGAAATCAACCTGTGCCTCTCCGGGTCGAGAGGAATTTCAGTTCCTTTTCCGGCCGGTATCTTCTTTACAGGTATGCAGTCCGCATAGACGGCCAGCGAACATCTGCCTTCTTCCGGCTCCGGATCCGCTCTCCAGTCATAGCCTTCGGGATATTCCAGCACTGTCACAAAGCAATGTTCAGCCCCCGGAGGCCCTGGAAGCTGCCCGGTCCATATTCCTTCAGGATTGGAATGAGAGCCTTCGCCCACCTCTTCCAATCCGCACGAAAGCGCAGCCACCGCTACGGCGGCTAGCGCCAGCAATCTTCCTGTCCTCATGACTTTTTTTGTCAAAGGAAGATAAAAACAACAGAAAACCGGCTTCCGTCCGTCACAGAAACCGGCCATTTCGTCACATTTTTCCTTTTCTTATGATTTTTTCTTTTTCTTATCTATCCAACAGAAGATTCTTCCGGATATAAGTATCGATATTTTTACGATATGTCTCGGAAACCGGCACAGAAACCTTACCAAGAATAATGTCACCATACGAATCGACAGCTGTAATCTTGCTCAAGGCAACAATATGCGAACGATGGACACGCATGAACATATCGGAAGGAAGTATATCTTCCATGGCTTTCATGGTGATATGGGTTATCACAGGCTCATTTTCAGATTCAAGGAAAATCATCACATAATCCTTCATACCCGAGACATAGAGAATATTGTCGAGATCTATATTCTTGAGGTTTCCCTCTACCTTGACAAAGACAGACCTCCTTTCATTTGCTTCATTACCGGAAGCATGCCCCGGAGCAATACGTCTTTCGGCCTTGGACACGGCCTCAAGAAACTTCCGGAATCTTATCGGCTTAAGCAGATAGTCCACGGCTTCCACTTCATAACTGTCCAACGCGTACTCCTTGAAAGCAGTGGTAAAGATGACCTTGACGCCTTCGGGAAGCATCCCGGAAAGTTCCAGCCCGTTGATGTCCGGCATCTGGATGTCCATAAAAACAAGATCTGGCCTTATGGTACGGATTTCCGACAATGCCAGCACGGGGTCGGTGAATGAACCCACAAGCTCCAGTGAAGGAATCCTTCCGGCATAATTGACGAGCATCTCTACAGCCAGAGGCTCATCATCTACTATCATACATTTCAACCTATACATGACACACTGCATTTGCAATCCTTACAATCACGACATACGCACCGTTTTCGACATACTGCCGGTAAGAGTAGTTTTCCGGATAAAGCAGTTCAAGGCGCCGCTTCATATTCTCTACTCCGATGCCGGACCCGACCCGGTCCACTACAGGACGTTCCATGATGGTATTCGCACAAGAAAACACGAGGTCTTCGCCATCCATCCCCATATCTATTTCTATGAAGGACTCCTTGTGCGCTGATGCCCCATGCTTGAATGCGTTTTCTATCAACGAAACGAAGATCAGAGGAGAAATCATCAAGGCTGGGTCAAAACGGTCAAAACGGACCTTGATCCTTGTCTTTTCATTGCATCTCAGAGACATGAGGTCGATGTAATTGCTCATGAACCCGATCTCATCGACAATCTTTACCTTCCGCATGTTGCTTTCATAGAGAGCATATCTCAGAAGCTCGCTGAGCTGGCCTATGCTGTCCTGAGCCTTTTCAGCATCAATCTGTATCATTGACGATATGTTATTCAGTGTATTGAAAAGAAAGTGAGGATTCAACTGGCTCTTGAGCCAGTCGAGTTCCGCCTCCGTGTTGCGACGGTGTTCTTCTTCCAGCTTCTCCTTTTCATTATTCCATCTTACCACGTATCTCATGCCGACAGCCAGAGCAATCATGCAGATGTACAGAATCAAGCTTACGATGACAGTCGCCATCACAAACTTGCCGGAAGACATTCCACCCTGGTCCATATCCATGCCGCCCAATTCCGGACTGGCCAGATTGAGAGCCGGAAAAAACATGGCGGCAGCTATCATGCAAATGTTCACGAGAAAGAACTGCACCTCCCTGCCACTGAACAGAAAACGGGGAATGAATACACAGAAATTCAGAAGATACACAGAGATAGGAAACAGTACCGCTTTCGCGACAAGAAAGGCAATCGGCAACAGGGAATCCACATCCGCACCACCAAAAAGAAAGGAAGCGAAACAACAAAGCAGGTATATGCAGAGACCTATCAGAACCTGCACGACATTGTATAGATGTATCTTACGGTTTGTCATGGCACAAATCAATCACATCTGCATTATGGTTCCAAGGCTCTCGGACATGGATTTCGAATTGAGCTGAGCCTCCTCCTGTATGGTCTTTCTTGATTTCTTCATGCCTGGGCCATCCTGTTTGCCGAATGAGAAGCTGAGATTCAGAGATACCATCCTCAATGGCATGCCGGAAGTAGTACGGCTGATGAAATCCTTTGTCCGGGATACGGATTCCACTTTCATCAAGCGACCTCCGGAAAGATTGGCAAGTCCGTTGATGCTTATGCTCAACCTGTCGTCGATGAAGCTCTTCGTAAGCCCGAGCGTACCCAACAGCATGCCTGACGAATATCCCTGAAGGGTGACGGTACGTCCCGATGCAATGGCGTTGGCGCTTAGCCTGAGATCCCAAGGCAGGGTCTGCTGGAATCCCAGCAGGGCATTGTAAGTCCATCCGCTGTTGCTTTGCGAAAGAGCCGGACTCCTTATATCCGTATAACTGCCTCCTCCGTTGAAGATTACCCTTGTCTTCTGTCCCGGATTCCATGTAAGGAAAAGATTAATACCTGACGTACTTGAGCTTACAACATTTCCGTAAGTCGTATTCAATACATGCATGTCATCGTAGAAGCTGTATTGAGATATTCCCTTGCCTGTGAATCCCTGGCGGAGAGTCAGACTGACGATCCATTTAGGGCTGAAGTAGTTGTACACTGCACTGATGGTATGTCCCGTCTCTGCAAGAAGGTCCGGATTACCATATGTCTTAGCCGTAGGATCTGAAACATCGTCTATGTACGGATTAAGATATGTGATGCCCGGACGGCTTATGCGCATATTGTACGACAGGCCTACGTTCTGCTGCTGACTGATGCTGTACTGCATGCTGGCAGTCGGAACAAGATTTCCATAATCGAGACCGAAATCCTGTCCATGTCCTTTCGGATATGCGACCTTCTGCCATGTATGTTCGTACCTTGCCCCCGCCTTTACGCCGAGCTTTCCGAATCTGCCTGCATATTCCGCATACACTGCACCTATATTGTTGTAGAAATCATACTCGATGCTTCCATCTTCAGTAAACATATAATCAGTGCCGTCAAAAATGAAATTGCTCTGATCCGACAGGTTGTGCCGTGCAGTGAACTTCACTCCCACATTCATGGAATGGCCGGCATTGCCGCCGAAAGGAGTTGAAAAATCTGCCTGGACAATATGACTGAGAGAATTGGTCAATCCTTCCTTCTTCCTGTCTGAAAGACCTGCAGCCTCATCGAAGCTGTTGATGACATCACTTCCGGAAGGGGAAGCGGAAAACATATATGATATGACCAGAGACCTGTCGGGACATCCTCTCCATGAATGTTGATAGTCCGCATTAGCCGTAATGCTGTTCGTCTTCGTAGCCGTGATGACAGAACCGTCGTATGCATACTGAAGGAACGGGCTGCTGAAAGTGGTCTCGAACGGACTTACATACGAAAGATTGTTACCGTAATATCCGATACCGGCCGTTATCAGATTGAGAGAGTCAGCCTCATAGCTCAGATTGACGTTTCCCATATAGAAAGGTATCCTTATATCTGCCTCTCCGGAAGTCCTGGTCACAAAGTCACCGCTTTCATGCTTCTGGATCCTTTCCATCTCGGATACCGTCCCGTTCATATATGTATTGGATGCGTTGGCATTCATGCTCATGGCGAACCTGCCTTTCTGCATGCTGTAATACAGGCCTCCACCGAAGCCTCTCGTAGAACCTTGGAGAGTAATGTTGGCATAATGACCGTCGGAAACCGACTTGCCTCCGGTCTGAGACGTATCTGTGATGAGATTTAGAACACCGCCAACCCCTTCCGCATCATATCGGGCACCGGGATTCGTTATGACCTCTATATCCTTCACTGCACTTGCCGGCATCATCTTCAGTATCTGTCCCGGATTGCTCGAAATCATCTGATTCGGTTTTCCGTCCACATAGACCTGAAATTCTGAACTTCCGTTTACCGTGATATTGTCCTGCCCGTCAACCGACACCATCGGCACCTTCCTGAGCATATCCAGAACTGTGCTTGACTTAGCGTCCACATCATCTTCCACCTTATAGGTAATCTTGTCCACCTCCATTTTCACAAGCGTCTTCTGCGCCGTGACCGACCCTGCCTTAAGAGTCTGTACATCGTCTTCCACCAGGATATCACCGAGTTCAAGGACTTCCTGGCCCTGCATATCAAACACGATGATGCGTGGTCTGCGCCCCACATTGCTGAAATGAAGTTCATACTTTCCCTTACCGGAAATCTCCTTTTCAAAGGAGCCGTCTTCAGATGTAACGGCATACGCCACCGGTTTCCCTGTCTCGCCATATCGGAAGAAGGAGATTACGGCAGCCGGCTCACCTTGCCTCGTAAGGGAGTCCAGCACAAAACCTTTTACAATCGATGTCTGGGCCGACAGTCCACATGCTGTCAGCAGCAGATATAAAACAAATGCAATCCTTTTCATCATTGAACATCTTTACATCTGCAAAAATATCAGGAAAGGCAGTTGCCCGTCATATTTTTCGACAGATACCCGCTATCATTCGACAAAGCCCCTCCTACTTACCATATATGGCGAAAAGGGCAGACCCCGAACCCGACATGCTCGCATACACGGCTCCGCTGTCGTACAGAGACCTCTTGATTGCGGCAAGTTCCGGATATTTCGCAAAGACCGTCTCTTCAAAATCATTGACAAGGATTCCGTCCCATTCACTCACGGGCCTTGCAAGCGCATCCCTGAGAGGAACCTCAGGCATACGCGGTCTGATGCCGCCGTAGGCATCTTTCGTCGATACGGCTATTCCGGCAGGAGTGATGACCTGGATGTCATAATCATCGAGCGAAAGCGGATACTCCGAAAGGATCTCCCCTCTACCCTCTCCTATCATCGGACGGTTATAGATGAAGAACGCACAGTCGCTGCCAAGGCGCGAAGCATATCCCGCAAGCTGCTGTTCCGTGAGCCCGAGACTGCAGAGCTCATTCAGCATCTTGAGTGCGAAGGCTGCATCGGCGGAACCGCCACCCAGACCCGCACCGACAGGTGATGTCTTCTCAAGGAATATCTTTACAGGCGGCAGATTGAAATCTTCCGCAAGAATGTAATAGGCCTTTGCCGTAAGGTCCTTGAGAGGGTCCCAGTCCACACCTTCCTCCCTGGCAATGGTAATCATCAGCTTGCCGTCCTCGGATATGCCCTGAGCTATCTTAGGAGCATCGGAATCCTCTGTTTCGACCCCGAATATCCCTTCAGGCTTCACGGAACCCTGAGAAGCAGGCACCTGCATCCCATACTTTGCGAACAAGGCTGCGGAAGTGCGGCTGTAATCATCTCCAACAACAATCTCCAGAGTGTCGCTTATCCCGAAATATGGGACAAAAAGAGTCTCGAGGTCGTGAAAGCCGTCCTCTCTCTTGCGAAGGATGTACAGACCGAGGTTGATCTTGACGTTCGGATTGGTTATCATATAATCGTCATTTCGGGATTGTCAGGAAATCTATTTCGAAAGCTTGCGTATCGCATCCTCAAAACGGGTGGAAACCAGTTCACGCTCAGACTCGTCCTGAATGTTTTCCAGCACCGGAGCTATGAACGAGATCATCTGAAGGACCTTTGCATCCTCGAGGGTGATTCCGCGCGAACGCATATAGAACTGCTCCTCTTCGTTAAGGCTGCCTATCGTCGCGCCATGCGAACATTTCACGTCATCTGCATATATTTCCAGCTGTGGCTTTGTGTCCACCTTGGCCTCGTCCGAAAGAAGGAGATTGTGGTTCTCCTGATACGCTTCCGTCTTCTGCGCGTCCTGCGCCACTATGATCTTTCCATAGAAATCAACCTTGGACGTACCTCCCGCTATGCCTTTGAACAGCTGACGCGAATTACAGTGATGCACATCATGATGCATTTCAACAGATATCCTCACCTTTTCCGAACCTCCGCAGACATATACTCCATACAGATTAGCTTCGGCACCCTCTCCAAGAAGTCTTACATCCATCTTCACTTCACAGCTGACTCCCGGATACACCAGAAGCACAAGGTCGGTCCTTTGTCCCGCCTGTACGTCTATCTTCCGTTCGAGCAGCCCGTCCGAAACAATTATAACTTCAGTCATACGCCGGCCTCCTAAAGATTATCGTAGCCCTTCTCCTCGATTTCCGCCACCAGTTCCTTGCCGGCGGTCTTCACGATCTTTCCGTCCTTGAGGACATGCACCACATCCGGAACGATATAGTCCAGAAGCCTCTGATAGTGGGTGATGACGATTGCCGCCTTCTCAGGTGTATGAAGCGCGTTCACGCCATTTGCAACTATACGGAGGGCATCCACGTCAAGTCCGCTGTCAGTCTCGTCGAGAATGGCGAGGGTCGGGTCGAGCATGGCCATCTGGAAGATCTCGTTGCGCTTCTTCTCACCGCCCGAGAATCCTACATTCACCTCACGCTTGGCGAACTCCGGCTTCATCTGCACGAAAGCCATCTTCTCACGCATAAGCTTGAGGAAATCACCGGCCTTGAGCGGCTCGAGGCCCTTGCCTGCACGATGGGAATTGACGGCTGTCTTCATGAAGTTGGTGATGGTCACGCCAGGGATCTCTATCGGATACTGGAAAGACAGGAATATGCCGGCCCATGCACGCTCCTCGGGAGACATGGCAAGTAGATCCTGCCCCATGAACTCCACGCTTCCTGCCGTCACCGTAAACTGAGGCTTTCCGGCCAGCACAGCCGACAACGTACTCTTTCCTGCACCGTTCGGACCCATAACCGCATGAATCTCACCCTTGCGGATTGTCAGGTCCACTCCTTTCAGGATTTCCTTATCCTCGACAGAGGCCCTCAGGCCTTCGATCTTCAATAATATATCGCTCATATCATGCATTTTTTCTATACAGTTTATACCATGTGAACAATGACCATATGCCGTTGATCAGGTAGAGGCAGCTGACGATCGGCATGAACACAAGGCCGGCCTTAAGGTAAAGCGTAAGGTTGGCGATGTTCACGAAAAGCCATGCGATCCAGCAGTCCCACTTCTTCAATGCCGACAAGGTCTGGGCCGTTAGGATCAGGACAGTCACACAGCAGTCGAGATACGGAAGCGGATTTGCCGGGAAATATCCCACGAACCACTTCGTTCCCATCATGCTCATGAGCCATCCCCATACAAACGCCAGCACCAGAACCAGGGCAACAATGAAGAACCTCTGCGGCCATGTAAGCATGGACACCTTCAGTTCGCCGGAGTTCTGCGAGCTTTCCTCCGTCTTCTTCGGATGGCTCCAGCGATACTGGCCCATTATGTTTATACCCAACGATATCGGCTGCAGCAGAAGGTTGGCATACAGGTTCTTCTGCCAGAACATGAAGAACAGCAATGCGGTATAGACATATCCCACATAAAAGTTCTTCCTGCTGTTTCTTCCGGCAAGAAAAACAGTCGTCAGACCGAACACCGCCGAAAGAAGATCTATCAGCAGCACAGGCCTTCCGCCCATCTCAAACAGTATGATATTCCAGAATTCCATCATCCTACAGATCCTTCCAACGACACCTGCAGCAGCTTCTGCGCCTCGACGGCAAACTCCATCGGAAGCTTCGAAAGCACCTCACGTGCATATCCGTTCACTATCAGTCCTACGGCCTCCTCCGGACCGATACCCCTCTGATTGCAGTAGAAGAGCTGGTCCTCGCTGATCTTCGAAGTCGTCGCCTCATGCTCCACCACGGCCGTCTTGTTCGCGTTCTCTATATACGGGAAGGTGTGCGCACCGCATCTGTCACCTATGAGAAGACTGTCGCACTGCGAGAAGTTGCGGGCATTGTAAGCTCCCGGAAGCATCTTCACCAGACCTCTGTAACTGTTCTGGCTGCGTCCGGCAGAGATTCCCTTGCTGACGATACGGCTGCGGGTGTTCCTGCCTATATGGATCATCTTCGTACCCGTATCCGCCTGCTGGAAGTTGTTTGTCACAGCAACGGAATAGAACTCTGATGACGAATGGTCACCCTTGAGGATGGTTGACGGATATTTCCATGTGATAGCCGATCCTGTCTCGACCTGAGTCCATGAAAGATGGCTTCCGGAGCCCTTGCATATGCCTCTCTTGGTAACGAAATTGAAGATACCTCCCTTTCCTTCGGCGTCTCCCGGATACCAGTTCTGGACTGTCGAGTACTTCACGTCCGCATCCTTTTCCACAATGATCTCGACTACGGCGGCGTGAAGCTGGTTCTCGTCACGCATAGGAGCCGTACAGCCTTCCATATAGCTGACATAAGAACCTTCGTCCGCAACGATGAGCGTCCTCTCGAACTGGCCTGTACCCGCCGCATTGATGCGGAAGTAGCTCGAAAGTTCCATCGGACAGCGCACCCCTTTCGGAATGTACACGAACGACCCGTCGCTGAATACGGCCGAATTCAAGGCAGCATAGAAATTGTCGCCTACCGGCACCACCGAAGCGAGATACTTCCTCACAAGGTCCGGATGTTCCTTCACCGCTTCGGAGAACGAGCAGAAGATGATGCCCTTTTCGGCAAGCGCTGCGCGGAATGTGGTGGTCACGGATACGGAATCAAAGACCGCATCCACGGCCACACCGGCAAGCGCTGCGCGCTCATGGAGAGGAATTCCGAGCTTGTCGAAGGTCTTCTCCAGCTCGGGATCTATCTCCTTCGGACGGTCCTCGTCCCTCTTCGGAGCCGCATAATAGATGATGTCCTGAAAATCTATCTCAGGAATGTCGAGATGCGCCCACTCCGGCACAGGCATCTTCTGCCAGCGGCGGAATGCCTGAAGGCGGAACTCTAGCATCCACTCCGGTTCCTCCTTCTTTGCCGATATCAGGCGTATTATATCTTCATTGAGGCCCTTGGGTATAAACTCCTGCTCCACATCCGTGACAAAGCCATGCTCATATTCCTTGTCCGTCAGGCCTTCCAGTATTTCCTTATCTTTACTCATACTCTTCAAAAAGATCCTTCGCTTTTGCTCAGGATGACGAAAACCGCCATCCTGCAATGTCCGGGCCTTCCGACAGCCCGAATATGCAAAGATAGCAGTTTTTTATTATTCGTCTATGTCTGATGTCCCTAATCGAGGCTGAACACCACAGGAACGGTCATCTTGACTCTCTTTTTCTGTCCGTTCTGTTCGCCCGGCTCCCATTTAGGAGACTTCTTCACTGCATTTACGGCCGCCTCGTTCAGAGCCGCATCCGACCCGAATATAGCATGCACCTCAGCCACGCTTCCGTCTTCCATGACGAAGAACTCGACAATCACAGTCCTTCCTTCAGCGCTGTTACGTTCCCTTGTAGGATAGTCCACGCGGGAATTCACCCACAAGGCGAAATCATCGACGGAACCGCCCTGGAAGCGAGGATTCACGAATCCGACATTCTGCCTTATCCTGAGGTTGCGCTCCTCCCAGAGGAGTTCCAGCTCCTTGAGGAAATCCTCATGCTTGCGTTTCAGGTCCACCTTCGGATAATCCGGCTTCCTGCCGACCGATGCAGGCATGCCTGAAGTGTCCAGGATCTTCGACTTAAGCTTTCCTTTCCTGTATTTTCCCACATGAACTGTTCCGTTCTTCCTGTAGAGGGTGTCTGTTCCATGATATCGGCCGTTCCTGTATTCTCCTACGATAACAATACCATTGTCCCTGTAGATACGTCCATGGCCTGTAGCCTTTCCTTTCCTGAAATCGCCCCAATAGACTTCGCCGTTAGGCTTGTAGCATACGCAACGTCCCTCCGGTCTTCCTTCATCGAAGGTTCCGATCACGAGTCCTTTTTCATAGGAATACAGGACTCCTTCCCCTTTCGGCCACTGGCCCTCATAACGTTCCGTATCGTAAGATGGATTGTAGCGCAGGTCCTGCGCACAAAGAGACATTGACGACAGCACCGCAGCCACCAAAGTCATGAGCATAGGTTTCGCTTTCATATCATCGGTCATTTAGTCGGTTACAAATTTAAGATTATTTACGAGAAAAGCTATATTTGCACCTGCAATTCCGACAGAAAAACGATATGGACAAGGACTTCAGCAGAACATTGACACTCAGCGACGCCGAAAGGATCACGGGGCCGAAGGCCTTCAACATTATGATGAAGCCGGCGGGATCGCTGTGCAATCTGGACTGCTGCTACTGCTATTATCTGGACAAGGCGGACATCTACGGAGGCCATGAACCGAAGATGTCGGAAGACATGCTGGAGAAGGCCGTAAAAAGCTACATAGAGGCCAACGACGTGGAGGATGTGACCTTCAACTGGCATGGCGGGGAACCGCTTGTGATGGGTCTGGACTTCTACCGGAAGGCTATGGAGCTCCAGAAGAAGCATGCCGGCGGAAAGAAGGTCCGCAACACTCTGCAGACCAACGGAACCCTGATCACGCGTGAATGGGCGGAGTTCTTCCGCCGGAACGATTTCCTCATAGGCATATCCATCGACGGACCGAAGGACATACACGACCGTTTCCGCAAGGACAAGGGCGGATTCCCGACCTTCGACAAGGTGATGAACGGTCTGGGATGGCTCCACAGGACGGGGGTCGAATTCAATACGATGACGACGATAAGCAAGGCCGGCGAAGGCAGGGGCCCGGAAGTGTATCAGTTCCTGAAGTACATAGGAAGCCGGTACATGCAGTTCATGCCGGTCGTGGAGCATGTAAGGTATCCGAAGGATGCCGCAGGAAAGACGATGAAGAAGGCAAGGCCGGTCATCGTCGATCCGTCGCAGGAGGATTCGGTGCTTGCACCGTGGTCGGTGTCGCCGACAGGCTTCGGGAAATACATGTGCGGAATCTTCGACATATGGGTACGGAACGACGTGGGACGGTATTTCGTCAATCTGTTCGATGCGACGCTGGCAGGCTGGTGCGGAGTCATGCCGGGAACATGCGCATACGCCGAGACCTGCGGCGGAAATGCGATAATGGAGCATAACGGGGACGTGTATCCGTGCGACCATTTCGTCTATCCCCGCTACCGCCTCGGAAACATCACGGACAAGCCGCTGCGCGAAATGATGGAGTCGCCCGAGATGGTACGCTTCGGCATCGACAAGAGGAACGGGCTTCCTTCGAAATGCATCAGGTGCCGACATTTCCATCTGTGCCACGGAGAATGTCCGAAACACCGCTTCAACCGCACGGAAAACGGCGAAACAGGTCTCAACGTGCTCTGCGACGGCTACACGATGTTCTATGCCCATACGGAGCCTTATATGAAGAAAATGCGGGAACTGCTCGAATCAGGAGCAGCACCCGCACTTGTGATGCCTTGGGCGAATATGATTAATGTATAGCTACCGTAAGCATTGCCATTACGATAGACACCATGCTCATGAGCTTGATGAGGATGTTCAGCGACGGTCCTGACGTATCCTTGAACGGATCTCCCACGGTGTCACCTGTCACGGTCGCCTTGTGAGCCTCAGAGTTCTTTCCTCCGAAGTTTCCTTCCTCGACATATTTCTTGGCGTTGTCCCACGCTCCGCCTGAGTTCGACATGAAGACAGCGAGAACGAAACCTGATCCGAGACCTCCGATGAGGAGACCCATGACTCCTGCAGGGCCGAGGATGAGGCCTACAAGGACAGGGACGATGATGGCGATGAGAGAAGGGAGAAGCATCTCACGCTGAGCTCCCTTTGTAGAGATCTCCACGCAACGTGCATAGTCCGGAGTCGCTTCCTTTGTAAGGATGCCCTTGATCTCACGGAACTGACGGCGGACCTCAGTCACCATGCTCTGTGCGGCACGTCCTACGGCATTCATCGTAAGGCCGCAGAAGAGGAACGACATCATCGCACCGATGAACACGCCCACGAGAACCACAGGGTTCATGAGGTCTACATGATAATATGCCATGATGTCCGGAATCGAAGCGTCGGCAGCTGCAATAACCTCACCGGCAACATTCGTGATCTCCCTTCCGAGATGGCCGAGGCCGATCTTGATCTCTTCGATATATGAAGCGAGGAGGGCGAGTCCTGTAAGTGCCGCAGAACCGATTGCAAAACCCTTTCCTGTAGCTGCAGTCGTATTTCCGAGGGCGTCGAGAACGTCAGTGCGCTTACGTACCTCAGGGTCGAGCTCGCTCATCTGGGCATTTCCGCCGGCGTTGTCGGCGATAGGGCCGTATGCGTCAGTCGCAAGAGTGATTCCGAGGGTAGAGAGCATTCCGACAGCTGCGATGCCGATACCGTAAAGACCTGTGCTGAGGCTGTCGGCCGAGAATGAAAGGTCGAAGCCGTTGGCGCAGAGATAGGCAAGAAGGATGGCCACGGCGATGGTCACCACAGGAATGGCAGTCGAAAGCATACCGAGACCTACTCCAGAGATGATGACTGTAGCCGGACCTGTCTCAGCAGACTCGGCGAGCTTCTGGGTCGGCTTGTATGAATGTGAGGTATAATATTCCGTAGCCTGACCGATGATCACGCCGGCAAAAAGTCCCACAACGACAGAAAGTGAGAAGCCCCACCAGTTCTCCAGGCCGAGAAGATACATGATTCCGAATGTTGCGGCAGCGATGAGGATCGAACTGAGGTTCGTTCCGCGGCTGAGGGACTTGAGAAGTTCCTGCATGCCTGCACCTTCCTTGGTGCGTACTACATATATACCGATGATGGACAACGCCACGCCTATGGCTGCGATGATCATCGGAGCCATGATGGCTTTCATCTGAGCCTCAGTGCTTACTGCCGAATATGCGGCAGCTCCGAGTGCCATTGTAGCGAGGATGGATCCGCAATATGACTCATAAAGGTCTGCACCCATACCTGCAACGTCACCGACGTTGTCACCGACATTGTCAGCAATTGTAGCAGGATTGCGAGGGTCGTCTTCCGGAATACCGGCCTCTACCTTTCCTACGAGGTCAGCTCCAACGTCTGCAGCCTTTGTATAGATTCCGCCGCCCACGCGTGCGAAGAGAGCCTGAGTGGAAGCTCCCATTCCGAAAGTAAGCATCGTAGTGGTGATGAAGACAAGCTTCTGAGTGCCTTCGATATCTACGAACTGGTTCAGGATCACCCACCATATGGCAATGTCGAGAAGTCCGAGTCCCACAACGGTAAGTCCCATTACGGCACCGCTTCGGAAAGCCACCTTAAGTCCTGAGTTCAGCGAACGCCTTGCAGCATTTGCAGTTCTTGCAGATGCATATGTTGCGGTCTTCATTCCGACAAAGCCGGCGAGACCGGAGAAGAAGCCTCCTGTGAGGAATGCGAACGGCACCCAGCTGTTCTGGACACCTAACACAGCCAGAACAGAGAAAAGTACAGCCAGGACAATGAATACGATGACCACAACCTTATACTGCTGCTTGAGATAGGCCATGGCGCCGTCTCTCACGAACTTGGCTATTTCCTTCATGGTTGCAGTTCCTTCGCTCTCCTTCATCATCTGACGGAAAAAGATATAGGCAAACAGCAAAGCCAGTACTGCTGCCGCCGGAACAAGATAGAACAGGTTAGTCATAATGTTATTGATTTGTTATTTTGCTATGGTATTCTCCTAAGTCGGGGCAACAAAATTATTTAAATTTTTGATAAAAACAAGGCTGCTCTGTAGCATTTTTTAAGTAATTAAACCATATTTTATTACACTATTAAATAAAATTTGTGTATTCATTGACATTTTTATTATATTTGCAAAAGTCCGCAATCTGGTTCATGACCAAATTGCGGACTTTTAAACGGAAATTGTTCCTGTCGCCTCGTTCAGGCTTATTCGTATTCCACCTCTACAGTCGTACCCAACGCCGCCGAGCGGGCATTGTCGACATAAGTGCTTCCGTAGTCTCCGTATATCACATTGTAAACTCCCGAAGCCTTCTCCCTGCTGCCATAAGGTTTTTCTACAAATACCAGAACCTTCATGTTCGATATTTCATATGCAGACGGTATTGTAGCCGAATAGGTCTTGCTCCAGACGGAATTGTCCTCCACGACGGTCATGTCATCTCCTGAAATGCTTGTCAGGGACATACGGAGCACATGGTCGTGCTCATAATTGTTTCCCTGACCGTTCTGATAAGCGAAAATATTGTCTTCAAGCAGAAATACCGAAACCGTATACTCATCGGCTTCCTTGACATGCACATCGACATCAACGGTCACCTGCGATCCTGAAACAGTGCTGGAAACAGCGATTCCGGTCTTGGCCGGATATGATGATCTCGTCTCCTCTACAACTGACTTGATCATATCGGAAGCATAATCAGAGCTGTAATTCTGAACATAGGCACGAGTATCGATGATTCCGCTAGGATAGCCCTCTATGCTGAAACGATTGGCCAAAGGATAAAGTCCGTTGCACACAAGTTTTTCATAATTTAAAATAATTCAAAACGAAACGCTAATATACAAATTATCCGGGAACCGCAAGGCCCCCGGATAACTTATCTGTGTTTTTTTCTGATTACTCAGCAGCCGGTGTCTCAACCTCAGCAGCTGGTGCAGCCTCAACAGCCTTCTTCGAGCTACGGCGGGTGCTCTTCTTAGCTGCCTTCTTAGGAGCTGAAGCGAGAGCTGCCTCGTTGAAGTCAACGAGCTCGATGAGAGCCATGTCAGCACCGTCACCCTGACGGAAACCAGTCTTCAACACGCGGGTGTATCCGCCTGGACGGTCAGCGATCTTAGGAGCTACTGTGCGGAAGAGCTCAGTAACAGCCTCCTTGTTCTTGAGGTAGCTGAATACAACACGACGAGAGTGAGTAGTATCCTCCTTTGCCTTTGTGATGAGAGGTTCTACATACATCTTGAGAGCCTTTGCCTTAGCTACTGTAGTCTGGATCCTCTTGTTGAGGATGAGGGAAGTAGCCATGTTAGCAAGGAGAGCTTTGCGGTGACCGCTCTTACGACCAAGATGGTTGATTGCTTTATTGTGCCTCATATTGCTTAAACGTTCTTTTTCTTAGGTTCAATATTATACTTGGTAACATCCATTCCGAATGAAAGCTTCATCTTCTC
>JAFQAR010000068.1 GCA_017399905.1 Bacteroidales bacterium | reverse complement strand
TGCAAGGTCTACCCGCACCCTTCAATCCTTACGACCACGGGCAACATGCTGCTGGTCGCCGAGGATCCGAAGACCGCGCTGGAGTACTTCGAGAACGCCTCGACGCTGGCTCCCGACTTCGAAGAGCCGCTCTACGGCCAGATCGAATGCCTGCTCGATATGAATCAGGTTGAAAAAGCGCGCAGGGTCGTTCCCAAGATCATCGAGGTCACTGCGAAAAAGCGCGAACCGGACGGAAAGGCGTGGATGTACAAGGCCCTGCTGGATGCTCAGCGTTCCCCGTTCGAGGCGGCTAATGCTCTTTTCAAGTCGCTCTCGCTCGGCTATTTCGGAGAGAACACGGTCAGCCTGATCAGTTCCCTTTTTAACGAGATCGATAGGGCGGAGATGAATGCCTCGCTGGATAAGCAGGACTTTATGGCCGTTATCGACAAGGTCTTCACGCCCCAGAATCTCGAAAATATCCGTAAAGGCATAACCTACGGCTACGATGACTTCTTCCCGGCGGATGATGCCAGCTTCAATGCTACTCCCGCAGGCGATCTGGAGGCAAACAGACGGAATAATGCCCGCATTGCGAGCGACTACGAGAACCGTAGCAACCAGCACTGGGCCAGGGCTGATAAGGCCGTCAAGAAGGGCCCCGCCATCAGCCTGCTTTATTCAATGGAAGCTACCTACCTGCCGGACAATATGTCTAAGCTTGTGGAAGAGGCCAAGAATCGTCCGGAAGTGCAAAGCGCAATTCATAACTATGCGGATGCCAGAAAGGCAATTGCTGGCATCGAAGTGCCGGAAAGCATTCGCAAAGGGCTCGAAGACTCCTACGCCAAGCTTACCAAGGCTTTGTGTTTCGAGCACAACGTAGACGGTTTCTATATGATCGATACCCGCGCCTTCTGGTGTCTCCGCATTCTCGAACGCTACTATAAATACCGTCTGGACTATGCCTACGGCACATTCGGCGACTTTGACGACCATACCCGCACCTTCCACGGCTATCTACCTGAAGGCTTCAAGACCAACATCCTCAATCATGTCCATCGTACCGACAAGGATATCTCGCTCGGCGAGGCGATGGACAAGCGGCAGACCGCGGAAGCATATAAACTCTATATGAAGTGCGATGGCGAATTCAAGGCCTGGTGTGCGGCCCATCCGGATGCTTCGGATGCCGCGATAGACCGGGCCCAACGCCGCATCTTCCGGCCATATCGCATCCTGACGGAGGTGACGCATCCCCTGGAGCGGCTCAACCAGATCGAGGTGCCTTCCGAGACGGAAAAAATCAACTCCTACATAGTTTACTATAACGGTACGATTCGCCCCGTGCTGGTCGAGTGGTGGAAGGATATCTCGAAGTACTGCTCTTACTGCTGCGACGGCAATGTAAGCGACTATTTCTGGTACAGGACTTTGTCGCTGATTTACGACGAGTACGCCGCTACCTTCTCCGCAAAGGCTATTGTAGGCGAGTTCCTTCACGATGCCAGAATGAGAATCCTTAAGGCGGAGGCGGATATCAAAGAAGAGCAGTGGCAGGATCATCAGGAAGCAATAGCCGAACATGAACAGGCGGAAAAAGACGCCCGCGACCTGGCCGAATTCAAGGGCAGGCAGTGGTACGGCCTGAGCGACCTCTTCCTCTCCATGCAGACCCCGCTGGGCGAAATCAGCGTAGGCCTGAAGGAAGGTAAATGGGGCTTCCATCTTGACGTGGAAAAATCCTATGTCAGGCCCGAGCCGCTCGATGTGAAGAAAGTCAACATCTCCATCCTCACGGACGAGAATGTCAATAATACCATTCAGGCCACAATCCAGAGCGCGGCCGGTGCCATGGGATTGGGCGACATGCCAGCCGGCAACGTCATCCTGGGTATGAGGGCCCTCAGCGGCAGGCTTATCGACACCAAGGATGAAACAAAATACAACATCTCCCGCGACTCAGCCGGCAATCTGCTGATACAGAAAACGAACAGCCGGAAGTACGACCTCGCAGGGGCTGGCACCGTCACGTCCGAGGACATCCAGGTCGGAAGGATCAAGGCGCGCCGCGATGTGGCCACATACGGCTTCGGAGGCTTCTTCTCAGTTTCAGGAGGCAGTACAGTAATAAGATAATAATATAATAATATGAAAAGGCTTTTACTTTTATTTGCATTGGCGGCGGGCATCGTAGCCCGGGCTCAGGACGAGCCGGAGCCGCCGGGATGGTTCAATGTATCCAAACTGGCCTTTGTCGCAAACAAAGGCACTGATCCGGCAAACGCGCCGATCCAGTATATGATGTTTGCCGATAAGACCGTGAAGGAGAATGAAGAACTGTTTGGCCAGTACCTCACATTGATGGAAGAGATAGGCCAGGAGGAGGTAAACCAGGCCGTTCCTGAAACTCTCAAGATACAGGAAGAGGCGATAAATGAGTTGCGCCAGAACCTCAAGGACAATCCGAACCCGGAAATTCAAGCCGCACTCAATGAGATGATCAGGGAATTTGAGAGGCAGAAAAGTGAGGCGCTTGCCGAGCATGTAAAGCCATCGAAGAGTTATTCCTATGATCCGGCGACTATC
>JAFQAR010000067.1 GCA_017399905.1 Bacteroidales bacterium | reverse complement strand
GAGGGATGGAGTCGGAACTTGTTCCGACGGAACCAAGCCAAACTTACCCTACCGCCACTGTCGTCATATCCATATAAATACGAAAGAAGGCGACTAAATGACTTATTAGTCGCCTTCTTTTTGTTATATCTGATGTCCGGATTAGCAGAGGATTCCGTTTGCGTGGAGGCAAGCGTTGACTGCTACAGCAGCGAAGCCGAGAACGATCACAGCTGCAACTGCATATCCGATGCACATGAGTCTCTTTTCCCATACCTTGTTGCTCATTCCGATGCTCTGGAATGCGCTCCAGAAGCCGTGGCAGAGGTGAAGACCGAGAGCTGCGAACCATACGAGGTATACTGCAACCCAGATCCAGCTGCCGAATGTTGCGTTGAGGAGATCGTAAGGGTTTGCTGCATGGTGGCCCTGGAACTCAGCGAGCTGCATGTCAGCCCAGAAGTGGTTGAGGTGGAAAGCGAGGATACCGAGAACGATGACGCCGATCACGAGCATGTTCTTCGCAGCCCATGACTCTGCCTTTGTCTTGTTGGCTACTGCATAGCGCTCTTTACCGCGTGCCTTGTAGTTTCCGTAAGAAAGGATGAAGGCATATACGATGTGTACGAGGAAACCTGCAGCAAGAACAGGAACCATGATCGTTACGATAGGGAGAGCCATGAAGTCGCAACCTGTCTGGAAGAGGCCGTCAGCTGCTCCATACTTTCCTGTGAATGTGTCAATCACTGAGAAGAAGTTGATTGTCATGTGCAGAAGAAGGAACACGATGAGGAACAGTCCGCTTATACTCATGATAAGCTTCTTGGTAATTGATGAAAGTGCCATAATAGTTTTATAATCTGTTTTTAGTTAATATCCAGTCAGAATATGCCTTTAAGCCTTGCAAAGATATATTCTTTCTTGGAAGTTTCATAATAATTCGATACTTTTGTTTGTTGTAAAACATGAAACAGATTGATTATGGGAGCATATAGACGCGTTCTTTTGAAATTGAGCGGCGAGAGCCTTGGAGGCCCTGCCGGCAAAGGTATTGACGAAAAATGGCTTGCCGCTTATGCGGAAGAAGTCGCGGCTGCCGTGAAGAACGGCCTTCAGGTGGCTATCGTCATTGGTGGAGGAAACATTTTCCGTGGTCTCCAGGGCGTAGGAAAGGGATTTGACAGGGTCAACGGTGACAAGATGGGAATGTTGGCGACCGTGATCAACTCTCTCGGACTCGCGATGGCGATACGTTCTGCAGGAGTGGAGGCCGAGGTGTTCACCGCGACTCCGATGATGCCTGTAGCAAGATATTACATGAGGGATGATGCTGTTGCCGTGATGGAGAGGGGCGGTGTAGCCCTTATCGCCGGAGGAACAGGCAATCCTTATTTCACGACGGATTCGGGTGCAGCCCTCCGTTCCCTCGAGATCGGCGCCGATGCCCTCCTCAAGGGCACACGCGTTGACGGAGTATATACTGCAGATCCGGAGAAGGATCCGAACGCCGTGAAGTACGACGAACTTACTTTCGACAAGGCTATCGAGGACAGGCTCAAGGTCATGGACCAGACCGCTTTCGCGCTCTGCCGCGAGGGCAACATGCCTATCATCGTGTTCGACATGAATGAGAAGGGCAATCTCACCAGGCTTGTAAAGGGGGAGAAGGTCGGAACATTGGTGCATGTATAACCCTCTGTCATCCCGAGCTAGTCGAGGGATCTATAAGAAAACAAATAAAACTACAATACTATGATTACTAAGGCTAAAGAAATTCTGGCAGGTGCGAAGTCAAAGATGAGCAATGCTGCCAATCACCTTGAGGAGGAACTCAAGTCATATCGTGCCGGAAAGGCCAATCCTTTGATGTTCAACAATGTGATGGTGGACTATTACGGCAGCCCTACTCCTGTGCCTCAGGTGGCTTCAGTGACCACTCCTGATGCCAAGACGATCATGCTCCAGCCATGGGAGAGGAAGATGATCCCTGTCATCGAGAAGGCCATCATGGATGCAAACCTCGGCGTGACTCCTCAGAACAACGGCGAGTCTATCCGCTGCACCATCCCTGCTCTTACAGAGGAACGTCGTAAGGAACTCATCAAGAAGGCGAAGGCTGCCGGTGAAAATGCGAAGGTGAGCGTACGTAATGCACGTCGCGACGCGATCGAACTTCTCAAGAAGGCCAACAAGGAAGGCATGCCTGAAGACCTCCAGAAGGAGTATGAGCAGCTCGTGCAGAAGGAGACTGATGCTTTCGTTAAGAAGGTTGACGAACTCGTTGCTGCCAAGGAAAAGGACATGATGACGGTATAGTTGTCATTTATTTGTCATTTCGAGCTTGTCGAGAAATCTATTTTACTATATTTGTATCCGTTATGGGAACTTATCGATTTAGCAGCTTCGGTTTTTATTGCTTCTATTTCCAGAGAAGGAGGTAGACCGGGCTTTGCGTATCGATTGATATAGAGATTTATCATGCTGTCCGGTGTTTGCATCGGACAGTTTTTATTGTGATGACTGCGGTCATTGATTTGAATGAATATGAAGAAGATTGCCATACAGGGTGTAAAGGGCTGTTTTCATGAACAGGCGGCAAGGCTCTTTTATGAGGAGCACGGGCATATCGTGCCTGATATCGTCGAGTGCCTGACATTCGATGACCTTTACAGAAGCATGGAGGGAGGAGAGGCGGATGCCGCGATAATGGCCATAGAGAATACCGTTTCCGGAGGATTGCTGCCGAATTTCGAACTCCTGCGCAAATATGACCGCAAGATCAAGGGAGAGGTGTTTCTGCGCATCCAGCAGAATCTCATGGCCATGCCGGGACAGACGATACAGGACCTCAAGGAGGTAAGGACGCATTACATGGCGATAAACCAGACCCGCGAATTCTTCAAGGACTATCCGTGGATACGCCTTGTGGAGTCGGAGGATACCGCGAAAAGTGCGGCAGACGTGGCTGCGGAAGGTATTATGGGAGTGGGTGCCGTGGCTTCTGTCCTTGCTGCGGACCTCTACGGACTGGAGATACTTGCGGAAAGCATAGAGACGTACAAACAGAATTTCACGAGGTTCCTTATCCTGGACGATGAGCTTGAAGTGGACAGGAAGAAGATAAACAAGGCTTCCATGTGCTTCACCCTGCCTCATACTCCGGGATCCCTGGCCCATGTCCTTACCATCATGTCTTTCTACGGAATGAACATGACCAGGATCCAGTCCCTTCCGATACCGGGACAGGAGTGGCAGTATTTCTTCTATGTGGACATAAAGTTCGACGATTATGTCCGTTATGAGCAGGCATTGGCGGCTGTCAGGCCGTTGATGGAAGATATGAACATCCTTGGCGAATATATAGCGGCGGTATGATTATAAAGGCAGCAGAAAGGACGGAGAGTGTCCAGGAATATTATTTTTCCAGAAAACTGAAGGAGATAGCTTCGATGAATCTCAGGAGGAAGGAGGCTGGCGTAGAGCCGGTCATCAATCTCGGCATCGGCTCGCCGGACGGCATGCCGCCGATGCCGGCTGTCGACGCTCTGTGCGAGGCTGCCCGGTTCCCGGGCAACCATGCATACCAGAGCTACGTCGGCCTGCCGGAGCTCCGCCAGGCCTTCGCCGCCTGGTATGCCCGCTGGTACGGCGTCGACCTGGATCCCGCATCTGAAATCCAGCCGCTTGTCGGCTCCAAGGAGGCGATACTCCTCATCTCGCTCGCCTTTCTCGACAAGGGAGACAAGGTGCTTGTACCGGATCCCGGCTACCCGACCTATTCGTCGGCATCAAAGCTTGTCGAGGCGGAGATCCTGACATACGGCCTGGTGGAGGAGAAGGGCTGGCAGCCTGACTTCGATGCCCTTGAGAAAATGGACCTGTCAGGCGTCAAGATAATGTGGACCAATTATCCGAATATGCCGACGGGAGCCCCTGCGACCGGGGAACTCTATTCGAAGCTGGTCGATTTCGGAAGGAGGCACGGCATAATGATCTGCAATGACAACCCGTATAGCTTCATCCTGAACGACAAGCCTTTGTCCATCCTTGCGCAACCGGGAGCCAGGGAGTGCTGCCTGGAGCTCAACTCGTTGAGCAAGGCGCACAATATGGCGGGATGGCGTATAGGCATGGTGGCGGCGGAAGCCGATGTCATATCCGAGATACTGAAGGTGAAGAGCCAGATGGATTCCGGAATGTTCAAGCCGTTGCAGCTGGCTGCCGTGGAGGCATTGTCGCAGGGTCCGGAATGGTTTGCGCAGCTGAACGAGGAATATGCGCGCAGACGTGTCCTGGCTGGAGAGATCTTCGACCTTCTCGGGGTAAGCTACGACAAGGAATCGAGCGGAATGTTCCTCTGGGGAAAGGTTCCGGCTGGAATGTGCGGTGCCGTGGAAGGAGTCACATCCGGACAGGCTCTTTCGGACAAGCTGCTTTATGAGGCCGGCGTGTTCATCACACCGGGCTTCATCTTCGGAAGCAAAGGAGAGGATTATGTACGTATATCGCTCTGTGCAAAGCCTGAAGTATTGAAGAAGGCGGCAGAGAAGATAAGCAATGTTATATCATGAAGGTAGGAATCATAGGACTTGGACTTATAGGAGGCTCGATGGCCATAGATCTCAAGCGCAAGGGGTTTGCGGAAGAGGTCCTCGGCGTCGAGGCCGAGCCGGTGAATATGGCGGCGGCGGAGAAGATAGGACTGGTGGACCGCGTCGTCAGCTTCGAAGAATGTGTGGACATCAGCGATGTCGTGGTGCTTGCAGTGCCGGTAGGTGCCGCGGTACGCATGCTTCCGCAGGTGCTTGACAGATATGCCGCTATGGCGGAGGACGTGCGTGCCGGCAAGGTGGTGATGGATGTGTGTTCGACAAAGGAACATCTTGCACGAAGCGTGAAATACCACCCGATGCGCCGTCATTACGTTGCATCGCATCCTATGGCAGGAACGGAATACAGCGGCCCGTGGGCTGCTATGCCCGGGCTTTTCGACGGCCATGCCTGCATCATCTGCGACAGCGAGGAATCGGCACCGAAGGCCGTGCGTACCGTCGAGAATCTTTACGGGTGCCTGAACATGAGGACGATATACATGAATGCCTCGAACCATGACGTCCATACGGCCTATGTGTCTCATATTTCCCATGTGACATCATTCGCCCTGGCCCTTACCGTCCTTGACAAGGAGAAGGACGAGAAGCATATATTCGACCTTGCGTCAGGAGGTTTCTCCTCTACAGTGAGGCTTGCGAAGAGCAGCCCTGACATGTGGACGCCGATCCTGAGCCAGAACAGGGAGAATGTCCTTCATGTGATGGATACATACATCGAAAAGATGAACGCTTTCCGTGAGGCCATCGCAGACGGGGATGAGGATAAGGTCCGCAGCCTGATCGAGGAAGCAAACAGAATCAGAAGAATAATCAGATAATTACTTGAAACTATGGCAGACAAGAAAATGGATATCGTTCCCCTTTATGAGTGGGAAATGTTTACGGAGCCCAGGCCGAGCGTTATAGCCGGTCCGTGCAGTGCGGAGACGGAAGAACAGGTGATGGAGACGGCAAAGGGACTGAAAGATATGGGAATCAATGTATTCCGTGCGGGAATATGGAAGCCGCGCACCCATCCGGGATGCTTTGAAGGCATAGGTGCGCCCGGACTTAAGTGGCTTCAGAGGGTCAAGGAGGAATATGGTCTCAAGGTCTGTACGGAAGTGGCAAGCGAAAAGCATGTGCAGGAATGTATCAGACATGGGGTGGATCTTGTGTGGATAGGTGCAAGGACGACGTCCAATCCTTTCCTGGTCCAGGAGATAGCCGATGCCCTCAAAGGTACCGATATTCCTGTGCTGGTGAAGAACCCTGCCAATCCCGACCTGGACCTTTGGATCGGAGCTCTTGAGCGTCTGAACCGTGCCGGCATCAGGAAGCTCGGAGTCATCCACAGGGGTTTCTCGACATTCGACAAGATCAAGTACCGCAACGATCCGCATTGGGAGATTGCCATCGAGCTCCGCAGCCTTTATCCGGAACTGCCTTTCTTTGTGGATCCGAGCCATATGGGCGGCAGCAAGGACTACCTTCTTGAGATCGCGCAGAGATCTCTTGACCTCGGTTTCGAGGGCCTGATGATCGAGTCGCACTGCAATCCTCCTGCAGCGCTCAGCGATGCGAAGCAGCAGCTCACTCCGCCTCAGCTCAGCGACATGCTCTACAATCAGATTGTCGTCAGGGATGCGGATTCGGACGCACCGGAGTGGAGGGAGAACATCGACCAGCTCCGTGCCAAGATCGATATCATCGACGAAAACATACTCTATGCCCTCGGATCAAGAATGAAGATAAGCCGCCAGATCGGAGAATACAAGAAGAACAACAACATAGCCATTCTCCAGACTGCGAGATGGGATTCCGTTATTGCAAAGGTTGCGGAGAAAGGAAGGGAATACGGTCTCTCCGAGAAGTTCCTCGGCGATGTCTTCAACGCAATCCACGAAGCTTCCGTCGAGATCCAGAATCAGATCATTTCAGACAAGATACAGTAATCTCCGGACCACAGTAGAGCGTGCTGCATCGCCCGATGGCATTTGCTTATCATAATAGTAACCTTTTGTGGTAAACTTTTTCATGGCGATACATGCTTGGTCCATCATCTAATAAGTTGATTTATAATCATTTACGCGCTAATGGGTCGGTAAAAATTCCGACCCATTAGCGCGTAATATGTTGAGTATTATTGACTTAGGTGATTCTCCTTTTACCATTTCGATGCAGTTCTCATACGTCATTGCGAGGAGGGCATAGCCCGACGTGGCAATCCTTTGATTGATGAGGTATGAGATTGCCACGGCCTGCCGGCTCCTCGCAATGACGTATTATGATGCTCCTCTCAATGATGTATGGCAATTCCCATCAACTGATCAGACACGGAACTGCGCCCCTACGATGTGATCCTTTGAATATGTGTAATAAAGTTCGCTGGTATCTTCAGAACCATTGAGGAAATCTGACAGAAAATCGCATGAAACGAATATGAAGAGGAGCGATATCAGTACAATCAGCTTTTTCATAAGTCGGTGATTTTGAGTGCAAATGTACTTCGGGTGGTGGAGGAAACCAAATTAATGCAAAGAAAAGTTCGATGATGATAAGAAAGAGAAAAATCTTTTTTATGATCATCGTTTTTCGTCACAATTATTTGGCAGGTGTTTTCCAGATGCAGAACTTTATGTACAAAATAAAGCGACATGGAAAATATAACATTTATGGAAGGGAAATCAGGAGATGGTGAGATCGTTGTTTATCAGCCGGATGAGATTACTCGTCTGGAAGTCATTGTAAAGGATGAAACAGTATGGCTGACTCAGGATCAGATTGCCAAGGTGTTTTCGGTGGGCCGACCAGCCATAACTAAACATATAAGGAATGTTTATCTTTGCGAAGAACTGGATGAAAACAGCACATGTTCCATTTTGGAACATATGGGTAATGACGGTCATCAGATATATCAGACAAAATATTACAATCTGGACATGATTCTTTCCATAGGTTATCGTGTCAATAGTAGAAATGCGATTGCCTTTCGACGGTGGGCTTCAACTATACTTAAAGAATATTTGTTGAAGGGATATTCCTTGAATCAGCGTTTGAAAAATATGGAAGATAGATTCGACAGACGAATGTCAGAATATGAACGCCGTCTTTATGAGAATGAACATAAGATCGACTTCTTCGTCCGGACCTCCTTGCCTCCTGTCGAAGGCATTTTCTATGATGGTCAGATCTTCGACGCGTATGTGTTTGCGACTGATCTGATACGGTCGGCCAGGCAATCCATTGTGTTGATTGATAACTATATAGATGAAAGTGTGCTGCTGATGCTGTCCAAAAGGCAGACAGGTGTGACGGCTGAGATCCGCTCCGGAAGATTGACGGAAACCTTGAAACAGGACCTTGCAAAGCATAACTCCCAGTACCCGCCGATAACCGTGATACAAAATAAAAACATCCACGACCGTTTTCTGATCGTGGATGAAGATGTCTATCATATCGGAGCTTCCCTGAAGGATCTCGGAAAGAAGCTCTTTGCCTTTTCGAAGATTAATGTCACGCCGTCAGTTCTGATTCAGTGAGATTGAACACTGGCCGCGTCATTTCAGATAAGAGTTCAGAACAGTAGAGAAGGTCTCGCGGTCTTCCTCCGAGAAGAAGTTGGCCTTGATCGGTGCGTAGAACATCCTTTGCTTAAGGTTGTCGGAGACTCCTTTACAGTCACGGATCCTCTGACAATCTTTTTCTGTAGTCATGACCACCGCCGTAGGGAAGGCTGCGGCAGCGTTTCCTATCGAAGATATGTCGGCCTTAGAGAATTTGTGGTGGTCAGGGAAATTGAAATGTCTGACGATCTTGTAAGTGCCGCTCAGGTAGTTGCGCAGAGGAGTGTCGTCCGCGATTCCGGAGAATAGGATAAGCCTCTGTGTGTAGAGATAGCGTGGGTCTCCTTCAGGAAAGACAGCCTCCGACGAGTCGTATCCTATGGTGGTGAAGAAGATGTGCTGCTTCGTTCCGTTCTTCCTTGTGCCGTGGCAGGCTGAGGCGTCATACTGTCTCAGTCCGAGAGCCTCGGCCCACTTGCTCTTCTCCCAGGCGTCAAGATAGGACGGACATTTCGAAACGATCACGATGTCCGCCTTGCTTATCCTTTCAGGAAGGTCACGGAGCTTGCCGAGCGGCATGAGATGGTCCTTGAAGGCAGGTCTGTTGTAATCTACAAGCACTATGGATACCGTAGGCTTGAGGGACCTGTGCTGGAAAGCATCGTCAAGGATTATGAGTTCCGATGCCGGAAATTCCTTGTGCATGCATCTGCGGCCCTTCTTGGAGGTCTGGAGCTTGTCCGGGTTGACCAGGAAGTCGCAGCCTTCGGCGCGCGACTTGTCGACAGCCACGGTTATGAACGGGAATTTCCTCTTGATCTGAAGCGGCTCGTCGCCATACTCCCTTGCCGTTCCGTCCGCCATCACCTGCTGGAATCCCTTCGACCTGCGCTTGTAGCCTCTCGAGAGCACGGCGATGTTCTTTGCTCCCCAGTCCACGTCATGTGTGAGCGTCCTGAGCAGCATTTCCGTATGCGGTGTCTTTCCTGTACCTCCCACTGTCACGTTGCCGACGCAGATTGTCGGAACTTCCGCAGTATGTACCTTCTTCATTCCGTGGTCATACATGAAATGTCTGGTCTTCAGCGCCAGCCAATATGGGAAAAGCAGTATTTTGTCTATCATAGTCTATACGTTATATACATTGCCGGCTTCGGGAGCTTCGTATCCGCCCCATCTTCCCGCTATGTAATCAAGTGTCTGGAAAAGTTCGTCCGGGTCGTTCTGAGTCACGAGCTTCAGCCTGGTCTCCTTGAAGTCGGGCAGCCCCTTGAAGTAGCATGAGAGGTGACGGCGCATCTCGAGGATGCCCACGCGGTCGCCCTTGATCTCGAGGGATTTTGCCAGATGTCTCTTTGCAAGAGCGACCCTGTCGGTGACACTCATCTGCGGAAGCAGTTCCCCTGTCTGCAGGTAGTGCTTTATCTCCTTGAATATCCACGGATGTCCGTATGTGGCGCGGCCTATCATTATCGCGTCGACGCCGTAACGGTCGAAATATTCCTTTGCCTTCTGCGGCGAATTGATGTCTCCGTTTCCGATTATCGGTATGTGCATCCTCGGATTCTCCTTCACTTTTCCGATGAGGGTCCAGTCCGCTTCGCCCGTGTACATCTGGCAGCGGGTGCGTCCGTGGATGGTCAGCGCCTGGATGCCCACATCCTGAAGCCTTTCCGCAAGCTCGACGATTATCTTCGAGTCCTCGTCCCAACCGAGTCTTGTCTTTACCGTCACAGGCAGCTTCACGGCCTCTACTACCTGACGGGTGATCTCGACCATCTTGTCAGGCTCGCGCATCATTCCGGAACCGGCTCCCCTGCGGGCTATCTTGTTGACCGGACAGCCGAAATTGATGTCGACAAGGTCAGCTCCATGCCCTCCGGCTATCTCGGCGGCACGTTCGGCCATCACGGCAGCGTCCACCATCGCCTCAGGTATGTTTCCGTAGATCTGTATGCCGATGGTAGCCTCATGGTCGTATGTGACCAGCTTCTCCAGGGACTTGCGTGCGTCACGGATGAGGCCGTCGGAAGAAATGAATTCGGTATACATCATGTCGGCGCCGAATTCCTTGCATATGAAACGGAAAGATGCGTCTGTCACATCCTCCATCGGCGCAAGGAAAAGCGGCCTGTCACCAAGTTCTATGTTGCCTATATTCATACAGCCTGCAAAAATACAAAATGATTGCGAAATTTGCGATGTCGCGCCCAATTTTGTAGATTTGCAAAGAATTGAAAATAAGAAAAACGATATAATATATGGCAAGAATTTCGACAATCGGTATCCTCACCTCGGGAGGTGACGCACCGGGAATGAATGCGGCTATCAGAGCCGTGACCAGAGCAGCGATATACAATGGCTGGAAAGTCAAAGGAATATACAGAGGCTGGGAAGGCCTTATAAACAACGAGATCAAGGACTTCACTTCGGAGAGCGTCAGCGGAACGATCAACCGTGGCGGTACCATCCTCAGGACAGCACGAAGCAAGGGCTTCATGGGTGAGGAAGGACGTGCGAAGGCATATGAGAACATCAAGGCCAACGGCATCGACGCCCTGGTGGTCATCGGAGGAAACGGTTCCCTTGCAGGAGCGCAGGTGATAGCTGCCGAGTACGATATCCCTTGTGTAGGACTCCCTGGCACGATTGACAACGACCTTTACGGCACCGATACCACGATAGGCTACGACACTGCCCTCAATACGATAATGGACTGCGTGGACAAGATCCGCGATACAGCGAACTCCCACAACCGAATCTTCTTCGTCGAGGTGATGGACCGTGATGCTGGCTTCCTCGCACAGAACGCGGCTATCGCTACAGGAGCCGAGGCTGCCATCATTCCTGAGGACCAGACGGATGTGGACCAGCTTGCGACATTCATCGGCCGCGGTGTCCGCAAGAGCAAGAACAGCTCTATCGTCCTTGTTTCCGAAAGCAAGAAGGACGGCACGGGCGGAGCCCAGTACTATGCCGACCGTCTTGTGCATGAATACCCTGAGTTCGAGGCTCGCGTGACCATCCTCGGCCATCTCCAGCGTGGAGGTATTCCGACGGCAAATGACCGCATCCTTGCAAGCCGCATGGGAGTTGCTGCCATCGATGCCCTCAAGGACGGACAGCGCAATGTGATGATCGGTGTGAAGAACGACCAGATCGTCTATGTACCGTTCAACAAGGCCATCCGCATCGACAAGCCGATCGACCGCGAACTCATCAACGTGCTGAACGTACTTTCCATCTAAGACGGATGGATAACCATAATTGATAAACTGAACTGATTCATTATGAAAAACTTACGCAATGCTTTCATGGCAGTGGTGTCCCTTCTTGCGGCGACATCCCTGCTGGCTCAGACTTATGAGTATCCGTTTCAGAACCCTGAACTTCCGGATGACGAGCGTATAGACAATCTTCTCTCTCTGATGACCTTGGAGGAGAAGATTGCCACTTTCTCAGGGGCAGGCGTCCCTCGTCTCGGGGTCCCTTCTCCAGGCAGCTCCGAGGCTATTCATGGCCTCGTCAGGGGAGGCAGCACCGATCTGGAAGGCTTTGTGCGCAACTCTCAGCTGGAAAATGCCAGGACACCGCGCAGGATGCCCCGTACCCTTGTGAACAGCACCGCTTTCCCTCAGGGATATGGCCTTGGCGAGACTTGGGACAGGGAGATCCTGAAGATGGTCGGTGAGGTCATGGCGGTCGAGGCAAGGTACCATTCGTGGAAGACCGGACGGAACTGCCTTGTGCTCTGGGCTCCTAATGCCGACCTCGGACGCGATCCGCGTTGGGGAAGGACAGAGGAGTGCTTCGGCGAGGACCCTTTCCTTGTGGGCGAACTGTCGGCCGAGGAGATCAAGGGCATGCAGGGCGACGACCCAAAGTACTGGTGTACGGCTACGGTGATGAAGCATTTCCTCGCCAACAGCAACGAGGACGGACGTACCTACACCTCTTCTGATTTCGACGAGGCTCTTTTCAGGGACTATTATTCATATGGATTCTGGAAGGGAGTGGTGAAGGGCGGATCACGTTCCCTCATGACGGCTTATAATAAATATAACGGTATCCCATGTTCGACGAATGATTTCGTCCATGAGATCCTGATAGACGAATGGGGAATGGACGGACAGATCCTCAATGACGGAAGTGCGCTTTCGCTTCTTGTGAGCGACCACAAGTGGGCTGCCGACAAGAAGGAGGCCGTGGCCATGACGGTAGAGGCAGGAATAACCCGCATCCTCGACCGCTTTGCGGATGAGATGCTTGCGGCCGTAAATGAGGGCCTGCTGTCGGAAGAGACTGTTGACAGGAACACAAGACATAACCTCCGCACCATCCTCAGACTGGGTCTTCTTGACGATTCTGATGCAAATCCATATAAGGAAATGGGATTCACCGACGTGGCTCCTTGGGAGACTGATGCGAACAAGGCGAAGGCTCTCCTGGCGGCTCAGAAGTCCGTCGTCCTCCTCAAGAATGAAGGAATCCTTCCTCTCGACAGGAACAAGGTGAAGAAGATCGCTGTGTTCGGAAACAGGGCTGAAGCAGTGCTCAAGGACTGGTATGGCGCTCTTCCTGCATATACTGTCTCTGCTCTTGACGGAATCAGGGCTGCGGTCGAAGGTACCGATGTCGAGGTCCGTTTCCAGAAGTGGGATTCTGACGGCGAGGCTCAGAAACTTGCGCAGTGGGCGGATGTGGCCATCGTCTGTGTCGGAAACCACCCGATGACCAGCCCTGACTGGAAAAACGAGAGGATCCAGGCGCCTTGGGGAGAAGGAAATGTTGCGGGCGACGGAAGAGAGGCTGTGGACCGCAGGTCTCTCGAGCTCGAGACGGAAGACCTTGTGAAGGTGGTCTGGAAGGCCAATCCGAATACGGTGGTGGCCCTGATCAGCAGCTTCCCGTATGCCATAGACTGGACGCAGGACAATGTGCCGGCAATCATCCATATGGCGCAGAGCGGTCAGGAACTCGGAAATGCTCTTGCCGATGTGATATTCGGCGATTACAATCCTGCGGGCAGGACGACACAGACATGGGTACGCGACATCCTCGACCTGCCGAACATGCTCGACTATGATATCCGCAACGGACGTACATACATGTATTTTGAAGGTGAGCCGCTCTATCCTTTCGGCCATGGACTCAGCTATACGACCTTTGAATATTCCGGACTCAAGGTACGTCCTGCAGGCAAGGACGTGAAGGTCACCTTCAATCTGAAGAATACCGGTGCCCGCGACGGAGAGGAAGTCGTCCAGGTCTATGTGAAGGCTCCTGGTGATGATGCGGCGATGCGTCTTCGCGGCTTTGACAGGATTGCGGTTCCGGCAGGCGGCAAGGTGAAGGTCGAAATTACCGTTCCGGAAGAGGACCTCATGCTTTGGGACATGGATTCCCATGCCTTCTCCCTTAAGGAAGGGGAGCATGTATTCCTCGTCGGCGCTTCGTCCGCGGACATCCGTCTCGAATCGTCAGTCAGACTTTAATGGGGCGGTCTGACCTGCGTCAGACCTGCTCCAAATCATGATTTTACGGAAAATTTTGTCGTTCCGAAAATTATTCTTACCTTTGCGCCCCCTATGTAGTGTAGGGATCGCAAAGTTTTTTTATTAAGTATTAACCATTTAACAGTACAAGATGGACACACAGAGCTACAAAACGGTATCCCTCAAGGCAGGCGATATCAAGAAGGAGTGGGTTGTGATCGATGCTACCGACCTGGTGGTAGGCCGTCTTGCTGCCAGACTCGCTCTCGTTCTTCGCGGTAAGAACAAGGCGTCTTTCACTCCGCACATGGACTGCGGTGACAATGTCATCGTCCTCAACGCGGACAAGGTGAGATTCACTGGTAAGAAGATGACCGACAAGGTGTACGTTCGCCACACTGGATATCCAGGTGGACAGCGTTTCACTACACCTAAGGAAATGATGGCAAAGAAGCCTACTGAAGTCTTAAGGATGGCAGTAAAGGGTATGCTTCCTAAGAACCGTCTCGGTGCGAAGCTCATCAACAACCTGTATCTTTACACAGGTAACGAGCACCCACACCAGGCACAGAACCCTAGAACAATCACTTTAAACGAAATTTAAGCAGAGCATGAAAGTAGTAAACGCCCTTGGAAGACGTAAATCAGCAGTCGCTCGCGTTTATGTCGT
>JAFQAR010000066.1 GCA_017399905.1 Bacteroidales bacterium | reverse complement strand
GTTCTACTTCAGCAACAGGTGTTGCATTCTCACGTAACCCTGCAAACGGTGACAACAAGTTCTACGGTGAGTGGCTCATCAACGCTCAGGGTGAGGACGTTGTAGCCGGTATCCGTACACCGAACCCTCTCAACGAGGCTACAAAGAACCCTCACAACCAGCACCTCGAGTCTCTCGAGACTGCAATGCCTGAGGTTTACAAGGAGCTTGACGGCATCCGTCTCCACCTTGAGAACCACTTCCACGACATGCAGGACATCGAGTTCACAATCCAGGACGGAAAGCTCTGGATGCTCCAGTGCCGCGTAGGTAAGAGAACAGGTCTTGCTGCCCTCAACATGGCAATGGACATGCTCGCAGAAGGAATGATCGACGAGAAGACAGCTGTTACACGTATCGCTCCAGCTCAGCTCGACGAGATCCTCCACCCTATCCTTGACCCTGCTTCAGAGAAGAAGGCTTCTGTAGTTGCAAACGGTCTTCCTGCATCTCCAGGTGGAGCAGTAGGTGTGATCGCATTCACATCAGAGGCTGCAATGGAAGCTAACGAGAAGGGCATCGCTACAATCCTCGTACGTGAGGAGACATCACCAGAGGACGTTGAGGGTATGCGTGCTTGTGCAGGTATCCTTACTCAGCGCGGTGGTATGACTTCACACGCTGCTCTCGTGGCACGCGGATGGGGCAAGTGCTGTATCGTTGGCTGCGAGGCCATGCACATCGACCTTGAGAACAAGGTGATCAAGTTCAAGGGCAGCGACAAGGAGTACCACGAGGGTGACGTTCTTTCACTCAACGGTGCAAAGGGTTATGTATATGACGTAGCGATCGATACAATGGACGCTTCCGACAACCCACGTTTCGTTCAGTTCATGGAGATCGTGGACAAGTTCCGCACACTCGGAGTTCGCACAAACGCTGATACTCCTGAGGATGCTGCACGCGCAATCAGCTTCGGCGCCGAGGGTATCGGACTCTTCCGTATCGAGCACATGTTCTACGGCCAGAACGCCGAGACTCCGCTTTCAAAGCTCCGCAAGATGATTCTTGCAAAGACAGACGATGAGCGCAAGTCAGCACTTGCTGAGCTCGAGCCGTTCATCAAGGCTGCTGTCAAGGGTACAATGAAGGTTATGGACGGCAAGCCTGTAACATTCCGTCTCCTTGACCCACCTCTCCATGAGTTCGTACCACAGACCGAGCTCAAGAAGAACGAGCTTGCTGAGGAGCTCAACATCTCTGTAGGTGAGATCGAGAAGCGTGGTGAGTCACTCCACGAAGTAAACCCTATGATGGGTCACCGTGGTGTACGTCTCCACATCACATATCCTATGATTTCAGAGACTCAGTTCCGCGCTATCTTCACTGCAACTGCAGAACTCAAGAAGGAAGGATACGATCCTAAGCCTGAGATCATGGTTCCTGTAACCATCTCTGAGCGCGAGCTCCGCTTCCAGAAGGCTATCTGCGAGAAGATCAAGGCTGAGGTTGAGGCTCAGTTCGGATTCGAGATCGGATACATGTTCGGTACAATGATCGAGATCCCACGTGCAGCCCTCACAGCTGACCGCATGGCCCGTACTGCAGAGTTCTTCTCATTCGGTACAAACGACCTCACTCAGATGACATTCGGATTCTCACGTGACGACGTAGGAACCTTCATGGGTGACTATCTCGGCAACAAGATTCTCGACGCTGACCCATTCAAGACTCTCGATCAGAAGTCAGTAGGTAAGCTCGTGAACTACGCTGTACGCGAAGGCCGTGAGACACGCAACGGTCTCAAGTGCGGTATCTGCGGTGAGCACGGTGGTGATCCTGCATCAGTTGAGTTCTGCTATCAGATCGGTCTCAACTATGTATCATGCTCTCCATTCCGTGTTCCAATCGCACGCCTCGCTGCCGCTCAGGCTGCTATCAAGGCTGGAAAGTAATCGATTACAGCATATGACGGAAACGGCTCAGAAATTTCTGAGCCGTTTTTTCATTTATACCTGTTATAAAAAAGATGTCCTGCCGTTTCGAATCGGCAGGACATCTTATGTAATGCGGGTACGGATTAGAGAGTAAAGTACTCGCAATCCTTACCGCAACGAGTCTCAACCACTACATTGAGCTTGCCCTCACGAGCGAGCCAACCGAGTGCAGTATAGAACTCTGCGCTTGAGAGACCTGACTCCTTCTTGAGCTTGGTCTCAGTCATCTTACCATTTGCATTGAGAGTATTCCATATAACACCCGCATTGCTTCCGATGTTGTTGATTTCCATAATAATTGATCCTTTTAAAATTGTTACCTTAATGACGGAACAATCCGTCTACACTATTAACCATCTTTTCTTATTCTGGCGGCAAAGATAATCATTATTTTTTATAAGTATTTTTAACACAAGGTATTATGAAAAAGGAAGAAAATGAAAATCTTCAACAGAAGACAGAACACATGTTACAGAATATAAGAAAAAGAGGGTTTTAAGTTTAAAACCCTCAACCTGATGCTTATCAGCGTTTTAATAAAAATTTAACAATTACTAATGACGGATCCCTTTCCAAGAAGCAGGCACAGGCGCTTCTATCGTCATAGGTTCTTTCCTTACCGGATGGACAAAAGTAATCCTGCGGGCATGAAGGGAAATGCCACCGTCGGGGTTGGATCGTGGAGCTCCATATTTAAGGTCGCCCTTTATAGGACAGCCGAGGTTGGACAGCTGACAGCGGATCTGATGATGACGTCCTGTAAGAAGTTCGACTTCTACGAGCCAATATCTCTCAGTCCTGTCAATCAGGGTATAGTTCAGCTTGGCAAGCTTGGCATCCTTTCTGGCAGCGCCGGGACGGCAGACATAAGTCTTGTTCTGCTTTTCGTTACGCCAGAGCATGTCTTCAAGGTGACCTTCGGCAGGCTTTGGTTCAGCACAGACAAGAGCCCAATAGAACTTATGTACATCCGATTCCCTGAACATCGCATTAAGACGCTCCAAAGCCTTGGATGTCTTTGCAAGAACTGTTATTCCGCTTACGGGACGGTCAAGACGATGCGGGAGACCGATGAAGACCTGGCCGGGCTTCGAGTCGCGCCGGGCGATGAAAGCCTTGTACTTTTCGCTCAGGGGTTCGTCGCCGGTCTTGTCACCTTGAACAATCTCCCCTACCCTCTTGTTCACGACAAGAAGGTGATTGTCTTCATATAGTATTCTGGAAGCGAGGTCTTCAAATTCCCCGGTTGAGAGTTCGCGATAGATATTCATGACACAAAAATAGCAAATTGTCATTAAAAGATTCCATTGTCACATCGAAAACTGACAATTTGACATACATTTTACCCGTATGGCGATTGGCACAAGTTTCGATATTACCCTGGTCGTCGTCAGGAACGGATGCAAGAAAGCCTGAGTCCCTGATGATATTCTGAGCGAAACGAAGAATACATAACATAGAAAATAATTTAAAACAGGAGATAAATATTATGGGAAAAATCATTGGAATTGACCTTGGAACCACCAACTCATGCGTGGCAGTGATGGAAGGCAACGAGCCTGCAGTCATCATCAATAACGAGGGACAGAGAACAACTCCTTCAGTCGTGGCATTCACTGACGGAGGTGAGAGGAAGATCGGTAACCCTGCAAAGCGTCAGGCAATCACCAATCCTCACAAGACCATCTTCTCCATCAAGAGATTCATGGGAGAGAAATACAGCCAGGTAAGCGGCGACATCGCACGCGTCCCTTATAAGGTAGTGAAGGGCGACAATGACACACCACGTGTCGATATCGACGGCCGTCTCTACTCACCACAGGAGATCTCTGCAATGATTCTCCAGAAGATGAAGAAGACTGCTGAGGAGTATCTCGGACAGGAGGTTACAGAGGCTGTCATCACAGTACCAGCATACTTCTCTGACTCACAGCGTCAGGCTACAAAGGAGGCAGGTCAGATCGCAGGACTCGAGGTAAAGCGTATCATCAACGAGCCTACTGCAGCAGCCCTCGCATATGGTCTTGACAAGCAGAACAAGGACATGAAGATCGCTGTATATGACCTTGGTGGCGGTACATTCGATATCTC
>JAFQAR010000065.1 GCA_017399905.1 Bacteroidales bacterium | reverse complement strand
GTAGCCGAACATCATGCCCTGGTCGCCGGCGCCCTGCGCATCTGCGTCCTCGCCCACGACTCCGCGGTTGATGTCCATGCTCTGCTCGTGAAGCGCCGAAAGTATGCCGCATGAGTTTCCGTCGAACATGTATTCAGCCTTGTTGTATCCTATCTTGTTGATGACGCGGCGCACTGTCTTTGGAATATCCACATATGCGTCGTCCGAGCGGACCTCGCCGCCTACTACTACAAGGCCGGTGCTGCAGAATGTCTCGCAAGCCACCTTCGCCTCAGGATCCTGGCGGAGGAATTCGTCGAGGATTGCGTCTGAAATCTGGTCCGACACCTTGTCTGGATGTCCTTCAGATACTGATTCTGATGTAAACAAATAATTCATATCGTAAATGTCTGTCTGTTATTTCAATGTTGCTTTAGTCTGGTGTTGCTTCGGATGTTGTCCAGGATATGAATTCCATCACGTTACCCTATCCCTAAATCCCTTTCCTCGGGAAAGGGACTTGCCATCGCTTCGCTAAAAATGTCTGTCTGTTGTTTCAGTTTGCAGATTGCCACGGGCAGAGCCCTCGCAATGACGTGTCAGAGGTCGCTTCTACGTCATTGCGAGGAGCTAAGCGACGTGGCAATCTTTTATTTCCGGGCAAAAAATAAGCCCCACAAGAATGCGGAGCCGTCACAAAAACACAAAACATTGATATGAAAAGGTCATCGTGGCGTGATGACCGGAGTCAACATTTTAGCATTTTTTTACGTGGTTGCAAGCAGCCAAATCTCTCCACATTTCCGATGCGGAAACCTCCGCATCCCTCGTTTCGGGCGGCAAAGTTAATCAAATTTCCACACATGCAAAATTTTATGACACAAAACATTAAATATATGTTTCATAAGGGATAAAATTGTTACAAAATTTCATAACATCCGCAAAATGTATTATCTTCGCGCCATAAAAACCTTATTATTATTAGCTAAACAGTTATGAAACAAACATTTAAGTGTTTTGTTGCCGCTTTGGTGGCAATGTTTGCAGTTGTCATTGCGTCTGCGCAGGTGACAACTTCGTCCATCTCTGGACGAGTAGCTGACAGCGAAGGCGCCGTTGTAGGTGCTGCAGTTGTAGCGACACACGTTCCATCTGGAACAAACTACTATTCAATCACAGACAAGAACGGTTCTTACCGTATCAATGCTGTGACTCCTGGTGGTCCTTATTCAGTAAAGGTGGAGATGCTCGGTTACAGACCTGTAGAGTACACCAACCTTTATGCTCCTCTCGGTGAGACTCTCTCACTCAATGCAGACCTTCAGGTTGAGGCTCTCGGCCTTGAAGCAGCTGTCTTCACAGCTGACGGAGCTAACTCAGGCATGAACATCAACCGTGCAGGTGTAGGTACTTCAATCAGCGAGCAGACAATGACTGCCCTTCCTACAGTAAGCCGCAGCATGAACGATGTGATGAAGCTTACTCCACAGGCGTCTTCAACTACAAATGGTCTCGCTATCGGTGGTGGTAACTACCGTTCGTCATATGTGACTGTCGACGGTGCTTCATTCAACAACGCATTCGGTATCGGTTCAAACCTTCCTGCAGGCGGTGCACCTATCTCTCTCGACGCTCTCGAGCAGATGTCGGTTAACATCACTCCGTTCGACGTACGTCACTCAGGCTTTACAGGCGGTGCCATCAACGCAGTTACAAAGAGCGGTTCAAACGAGTGGCATGCTTCTGTATACAACTATTATAACAGCAACTACCTCAAGGGTGACAAGGTAAACGGTGAGAAGGTATCTGTTTCAGAGTCTCTCAACAACACTACAGGTTTCACAGTAGGTGGTCCTATCATCAAGAACAAGCTCTTCTTCTTCGCTAACTTCGAGTATGCAGCAGACGTTACTCCAGGTTCAAGCTACAAGGTAAGAGACAACGAGAGCCAGGAGTGGGGCAACGGTACATCATATGTACGTCCTACCAAGGCTTTCATGGACGAGGTAAAGAAGTATCTTGCTGACGAGTACGGATATGATCCGGGCCGTTACCAGGGCTACTCGCTCAGCACTCCTGACTGGAAGCTCATGGCTCGTGTTGACTGGAACATCAATGACAACCACAGATTCAACATCCGTTACAGCCAGACTATGAACAAGTACTCTTCGAGCCCTTCTTCATCAGTCAACCCTATCAACCCTAATCCATACGACAGGAACAAGTACGGACGTACTTCAATGTACGCTCAGTTCTTCGAGAGCTCACGTTACTTCCAGGAGCAGAACTTCATGTCTCTTGCAGCCGAGCTCAACTCACGTTTCGGCAACAACGCCAGCAACGTTCTCCGTGTTACATGGTCACACCAGAACGAGCCTCGTAGCTTCGTAGGCGACCTCTTCCCTACAGTGGATATCCTCCAGACTCTCGAGGACGGTACAAGAACAGTTCTCACTTCATTCGGTCCGGATCCGTTCACATACGGTAACCTCCGTGACGTTCAGACAGTTGTAGTTACTGACGAGTTCTCATATACCAAGGGTATCAACAACTTCGTTGCAGGTCTCCAGTTCGAGTGGGATGACACAAAGAACGGTTACATGCAGGGTGGTGCAGGTTACTATGTATATGATTCATGGGAAGCATTCAAGGCTAAGGGCAAGCCGGTAGCTTTCGCTATCACTCACTCTAATCGTGACGACCTCCAGCAGGTATTCCCAAGCTTCCAGTACATGCAGGCTTCAGCTTATGTACAGGATGAGCTCAACATCAGCGACAACTTCAAGCTTACTGCCGGTATCCGTTTCGAGATGCCTTTCTATCCTACAATCGAAGGAAACAACAACAAGGAGTTTGCTGAGCTTGCAAAGGGTGACAACTCTATCCACGGCCTTTCTACAGCTGACATGCCTAAGGCACGCCTTAACGTTTCTCCACGTGTAGGTTTCAACTGGGATGTGCTCAAGAACCGCAACCTCATCGTACGCGGAGGTACAGGTATCTACACAGGACGTATCCCATTCGTATGGATCGTATCTGCAGCAGGTAACAGCAACTGTCTCCAGGCTCAGTACATCGATACTGACGGAACCGGTGCCATGACTCCTACCTTCCATAATAAGCTCAACGACATCCTTGACGATGTTTACGGCGGCACATTCAAGGCTCAGGATCTCGCAGCTCCTACAGCTACAACAATCATGAGCAAAGACCTCAAGATGCCTACAACATGGAAGTCTTCTCTCGCAGTTGAGGGACACCTCCCAGGCGGCATCAAGGCTACTCTCGAGGGTATCTACAACAAGGATATCACTTCTGTATATGTTCACAAGCTCGGTCAGGCTGAGGTTGAGGGCGGCATCCAGCTCCCAGGTGAGCCACAGGCAAGACCTTCATGGAAGTCAGAGGGTATAAAGAATTCACAGAACGGTACTGTGGCTCCATACTACATCAAGAACACTGATGTCAAGGGACACTACTATTCAGTGACTGCAATGCTCCAGAAGGACTTCGCTTTCGGACTTTCAGCTATGGCGGCTTATACTTACAGCGGCTCAAAGAGCGCAGCTGAGGGTATCGGTGACCAGGTGTCATCTGCATACAACACAATGACATACTCATCAATGGGTTCAAACACTCCTGAGCTCGGTCATTCTGCATATGTTTCACCTAACCGTCTCATCGCAAACATCAGCTATCGTCTTGACAGAGGTAACGGTGCCCTTACATTCGGTCTCTTCTATGAGGGTTACAACCACTGCTACGTAGGTTCATACTCTTACACAAGATATTCATACACCATGAATAACGTGACTGGTGACGGCGGTGCAAACAACCTTATCTACATCCCTACAGATGCAGATCTCGCCAAGATGACATTCAAGGATGAGGCTAACAAGGCTGCATTTGCGGAATTCATCAAGGGTGACAAGTATCTTAGCAAGCATAGAGGTGAGTACTCAGAGAGAGGTGGTGTAGTAGCTCCTTGGCAGCACAGATTCAACTTCAAGGTTGCTCAGGACTTCGACTTCCGCGTTGCCGGCAAGAAGAATACTATCCAGATCGGTCTTGACATCAACAACCTCGGAAACCTCCTCAACAGCAAGTGGGGTGCTTATGACAAGCTCAGCGGTGACCAGATCCTTAAGTATGATACCAAGACATCAACTTATACATTCACTGAGCCTACTTGGAGCAAGGTAGCGACAGTATCTTCAACTTGGGAGATGCTCCTCAGCCTCCGTTGGTTCTTCTAAGAGATTAATTCTCATAGCATAACTGAAGCGGTCCTGATTTTTCAGGGCCGCTTTTTTTTGTTTCACATTTATTGTAAAATAGCGTCATTTCATTATCTTTGTAAGTTCAAGAGGATTATAATTATAATTTATCAAGATATTAACAGACAGTTATGAAACTAAGAAATCTAATTCTCGGACTGCTGACCGTAGCCGGCTTTGCCGTGGCTTGTCAGGAGGAAGTCGAGTATCTTGGCATCCCTAAGCTCTATCTGAGCGAGAAGGCCATGTCATTCGAGATTGCAGGTGGTTCACAGGACCTCACGCTTACGGCAACCCGTGACTGGACGGTCGAGACAGACGCAGACTGGGTGGTGGTGAGCCCTGAAAAGGGATATGCATCCCTCAAGGATTCCGAACTCACCGTAACAGCTCTGGAGAACACTGGTTTTGACCGCGAGACCAAGATCAAGTTCTCGATCGGAATGACCAGCAAGACGCTTACCGTCACACAGGCTGGTCCTGACGGCTCTTCAGCAAACCTTATCGTCTATGCGAACGATTACGACAAGGAAGTTGCGGAAAAGACTTACGGTTCAGGTGCAAGCTGGCCATATCTCGACCAGTTCGACGGCTGGATGAACGCAACAGGTACAGGTGCGGAGACCGTGACATACAACTACAGCGGCATGTCTGCACGTGCAAATTCTACATCAGACAGCAACTATTCGGATTATGCCGGCTCGGGTAACAACAACATGTTCTTCGGTGCAAACGCATACCTCGCAACAAAGAACATCACCCTCGGAGGTTCGACTGACTTCGAGCTCACATTCGGTACCGAGAAGTATTCACAGGACAACGGCAGCGTATTCCAGAACTCAGAATTCCACATCTACCTCAGCCAGGACGGTGAGAAGTGGGTAGAGCTCAAGGACTACACATTCGCCGGCGGTACAACTGAGGGACGTTGGAATGTGGCTACATCGGTATTCTCTGTTCCTGAAGGAACGGAAAGCCTCTCTATCTGCATGAAGACGGATGTAGCAAGCTCATACCGTATGGATGACCTCCAGCTTGTACGTACAAACAAGGAAGGTGTGGCTGTGGACTTCACCGATGCAGTGGAGATGGACTTCACTGCCGGCGGATCTTCTTCTGGCGGCAGCGGCGAAGCTCCTGAGTCCAAGGGCAAGAAGACCGTCGAGGAATTCATCTCTCTTGCAGACACTCAGAACTATTATGAACTTACAGGTACAGTGTCAGGTTTCAATGCGACATACTGCAGCTTCGACCTCACTGATGCTACAGGTAAGATCTATGTATATTCCGTTCTCGCCGCAAGCAAGGCTGAGTGGAGCAGCAAGATCAAGAACGGCGGTACCGTGACCATCTACGGAAAGTACCTCTTCTATTCACAGAAGTCTCAGCATGAGGTTGTGGATGCCTATATCGTAAGCTATACGGACGGCGGCAGCACAGGTGGCGGAGAGTCTGACGGCGATGCCATCTATGCAAACAACTTCGACAAGACCGTAGCTACAAAGACATACGGTTCGGGTTCAAGCTGGCCATACCTCGACCAGTTCGACGGCTGGCAGAACGAGGCCGGAACAGGTTCGGCAAATGTGACATACAAATACAACGGAACATCTGCCCGTGCGAATTCGACATCCGACGGTTCATACTCCGATTATTCAGGCTCCGGCAACAACAATATCTTCTTCGGTGCCAATGCATACTTCTCTATCAACGGAATCGCTCTCGGTGGAAAGACCGACCTCAGCCTCTCGTTCGGTTCGGAGAAGTATTCACAGGACTACGGCAACGTATTCCAGAACTCAGAGTTCCATATCTGGCTCAGCAACGACGGCGGAGCGAAGTGGGTTGAGTTCACCGATTACACCTTTGCCGGAACAGCCGGAGGCCGCTGGAACGTGGCTACAGCCAACTTCTCGGTCCCTTCAGACACACAGACCCTTTCTGTCTGCATGTCTGTAGATGTAGCCAGCGCATACCGTATGGACGACTTCAAGCTTGAAGCTTCCGCTTCTGCGGGTGCATCGGTTGATTTCTCAGGTGCGGTGACCAAGGATTTCTCTACTTCAGGTGGCGGAACCACTCCTCCTGCCGGCGGCGGATCGGAGATGACCATCGCTGAAGTCCTTGCATATGGCGCAACACTTCCTTCAGGTTCGACCATCGAGGCTGTCGTAATCTCTGACAGGGGCCTCAACAACCTCACATCAAAGAAGGGAATGTACGTTCAGGACGAGACTGCAGGTCTTCAGTTCTACCTTGGCGCAAACCATGAATTCGATTTCGGTGACAAGGTGCAGATCGACCTTTCAGGCGTTTCAGTAGGCGCTTACAACGGTGCCGTTCAGATCAGCGGTCTTGCTCTTGACAAGATAACCAAGGTGTCTTCAGGCAACACGGTACAGCCTAAGACCGTTTCTATCGCTGATTTCCTTGACAACAAGTACGAGGGACAGTACATCGCGATCGAGGGTGTTCAGGTGGCTTCTTCAGACCTTTCGAAGACATTCGTTGAAGGCGGAGCACACACAAGCATCAATATCGAGGACGTAAACGGCAATTCATTCGTGGTGTTCTCATCCAAGTATGCGACTTACGGAGGCGAGACCGTTCCTCAGGGTTCAGGTACCATCAAGGGCATCTCATCCATCAGCAACGGCAACATGCAGATCATCTTCGCTCAGGCATCGGACTATGCCGGCCTTACCGGAGAGCGTTTCGAGGCAGGTTCAGGCGAAGGCGGTGAAGGCGGTGAAGGCGGTGAAGGCGGCAACACCGGTGGCGGAGAGGTTACAGGTGCGAGATATGTGAAGGTGACAGAGGCTCCTGAAGACTGGACCGACGGTTCATACCTCATCGTTTATGAGAATGGTACCACAGCTTCGGTCTTCACGGACGGTGACGTGGCCGGAAACTTCACGACTGCGACAATCAGCGGCAATGCCATCGCTGCTGAAGGACTTACTGAGTATGCAGTCACAATCGAGACCATGGACGGCGGATATGCTGTCAAGGCGAAGGGTGGATATCTCTACGGCGTTTCCGCAAAGAATGACCTCTGCTTCGACACTGCCCAGAAGCTTAACACCATTACAATGGAGTCTGACGGTGTGAAGTTCGTTTCTGAAACTTCAGTACTCCGTTTCTACTCGAGCGGAACTTCGTCAAGATTCAGATATTACAAGTCAACTACTTACAGCCAGCAGAACCCTGTGCAGCTTTACAAGTACGTGGCTGAATAAGGAATGATGACAAGACTATCTCATATGATGCAGAAGGTGGCAGCGGCCGTTGCGGCATGCTGTCTCCTGCTGCTGTCTTCATGCGAGAAGCCTGTGGGCGAGACCATGTCCGTCGAGCTCAGGAAGACTGTAGTCAACAGTCCGGCAGGACAGGTGTTCGTTTCCGTGAAATGCAGCGGAACGTGGACCCTTTCATTGGCTGCCGACAACGGTGCTGCGGACTGGGCTTCGTTGAACGTGACTTCAGGCGAGGGCGACAGGAACAATATCATCCTGACCTATCAGGCCAATACCGGAAATTCAAGCCGTCAGCTAAGGGTGATTCTTGACAACGGCTCTTCTTGGGTGGAATGTTCATTGAAGCAGTATTCTCCTGACCAGGATCCCGATGACGACGATTCCGGAAACGGCTCAGGCTCCGGAAGCGGTTCGTCTGGCTCGACAGCGACGGCAAAGACCGGCTGGATGGAGCTTCCTGCGATGGACAATGATGCTCTGGACTATTACAGCCACAGCTTCAGCATGAACGGAAAGACCTACAGGAACTATACCTTCGGCTGGAGCCAGAGCGACCTTGTGGCTCATTGGGTGGCATATCCTCTGTGCAGCTTCTACACCAACAAGACAGTCAGCAGGACCGACGCATGGGCCTATGACCCGCTGCTGGGCAAATATTCTTCGGCTCCGTTCGGAGGATATGGCGGAAGCTACGCACGTGGACATCAGCTCCCGTCTGCAGACCGTCTTTGCTGTTATGAGGCCAACGCGCAGACTTTCTACGGCACGAACATGACACCTCAGCTCAACGCCCATAACGAAGGCATATGGCAGCAGCTCGAGAGTAAGGTCCGTAACATCGCCGAGAAATCGGATACGACCTATGTCGTGACAGGAGTCATCACCAAAGGTTCCACAAAGACCACGGTTGACTCTGACGGAAAGTCAATGACGGTTCCGACAGCATATTTCAAGGCATTGTTGAGATACAGCAAGTCCTCTACATTGGGCCAGTGGAATGCAGCTGCGTTCTATCTTGAGCACAGAAGCTATTCGGAAAGCATCGGCAAGCAGCACTCCATGTCCATCGATGAACTGGAAAAGATCACGGGACTGGACTTCTTCGTGAACCTTCCTGCAAAGATAGGTGCGGACCAGGCGGCACAGCTTGAGGCAGCGGATCCGGCGGATTCGGCAATGTGGTGGTAAAAGAAAACAACTGAAAATGAAAAGGATAATCATAATATCGGCGGCCCTGACCCTTTTCTGCTGCGCTTCATTCGCACAGAAGAAGGTGGAAAGCGCGCATGTGGTGGGATTCTACAATCTCGAGAATCTCTTCGACATCTATGACGACCCTGTCAAGAATGACGGTGAATTCCTTCCTGACGGTGCCAACAGATGGACAGAAGTGAAGTATCAGAAGAAGATAGCCAACATGGCGAAGGTCATCAGGGAGATGAAGAACCAGAACGGACGCTATCATACTCTTCTTGGAGTCAGCGAGATCGAGAACAGGCTCGTGCTTGAGGATCTCGTTGCCGACCCGCAGATAGCGGACGCGAACTATCAGATCATCCATTATGACGGTCCGGACCGTCGAGGCGTGGATGTGGCCCTGCTTTACAGGCCTGACAAGTTCACCTATCTCGACAGCGAGTCCATCCCTTATACCTTTGAAGGAAGTTCGATAGACTTCATCATGTCGAAGGAGGAGCAGGAATATTTCAGGACCCGCGATGTCCTCATGGTTCACGGACTTATCGAAGGCGAGCATTTCGCGATATACGTTGCGCACCTTCCTTCCCGTTCAGGAGACAAGAATGGCAGCAACCAGCTCCGTGACCGCGGCGGCGAGATCATGTACGACCATGCGATGATGATGCAGGAGAAATATCCGGGCATCAAGATCGTCTGCATGGGTGACATGAACGACAACCCTACCGATCCGAGCATGGCGGAATACCTTCACGGAAAGGAGAATCTCAGCGATGTCGGCGAGAAGGATTTCTACAGCCCTTTCATCGAGATGCTCAAGGACGGACACGGTTCCCTTGCGTACAGGGGAGTGTGGAGCATATATGACCTTCTTCTCGTGAACAACGCCCTTGCAAACGCACCGGACGGAGGATTGAAGATAACTCCTCTCGGCAAGAAGGGCTATCACGGACATATATTCAGGGCGAAGTTCCTCACCAACCAGAAGGGACAGTACAAGGACACTCCGTTCCGTACATTCTCGAACGGGGCGTTCATCGGAGGATACAGTGACCATTATCCTACATATATCGTAATCAGCAAGTAACTATGATAAAGAAAGCATTATTAACATTAGCAGCGGTCCTGACCTGTTCGCTTGCACTGCTTGCCCAGAGCGATTTCGGCGGTGTGACCGGAACAGTCGTGAACCGTGCAGGACGTGTGCCGGTGGCAGGCGCCGCGATGACACTTTCACTTGGAGGTGAAGTTGTTGCGGAAGGCCGGTCAGGTGAAGACGGAAAATTCCTTTTCGAAGGCCTTCCGAACGGCATATATGACATGTCGGTACAGGCCCCTGGCTTTGTTCCGTCAAATGTGAATGTGACCGTCGAGGGCTATGTGAAGGACCTTATCTTCGTCTCCCTCATTGCAGAGCAGGTGGTCAATGATGTCGATGATTCGAATTTCTCGGAGTTCGATATGGACGATTCGGGCTATGATGACGCTCCGACCATCCTTTTCGGCACGAATGACCCGTACAACGAGATCGTAAGCTTCGGATTCAGCAACATCCGTTTCAAGAACAGAGGATATACGAGCGAATCGCAGGATGTTTATCTTGCAGGTGTGAGGATGAACGATGCTGTCACCGGTTATTCTCCGTATTCGCTGTGGAGCGGCTTGAACGAGGCTATGCGCAGCAAGGAGACGACAATCGGAAACGAGGTTTCGGATTACGGATACGGCGGATACAACGGTGTGACCAATATACATGCCGTGCCTTCAAGCGTACGTACGGGATGGCGTTTCAGCGCCCTGACCAACAGTGCACTCTATCGTCTCCGCCTCATGGCCACATATGCTTCAGGTGAGCTTGACAACGGATGGTCTTATGCTTTCAACGTGTCGGCTCGCGTGGGTGGAAACGACTGGGTCAAAGGTATTTATTACCGCAATTTCGCATACTATGCAGGCGTGGAGAAGAAGTTCGGGGACAACCATCGCGTAAGTCTCGTCACTTTCGCAGCTCCGGGACAGCGTGGCGCGCAGAATGCATCGACCCAGGAAGTCTATGACCTCATGGGCGACAACATGTACAACAGCAACTGGGGTTATCAGGCCGGCAAGCTCCGCAACGCACGTGTGCGCAAGACATTCGAGCCTGTGACCATGCTCAAATATACCGGCACTCCTGCAGACGGCCTCGAGGCTTCGCTGACCGTCCTCTGGCGTACTGGAAAGAACGGCTACACCGCCCTCGACTGGTATGATGCACCGGACCCTCGTCCTGACTACTACAGGAACCTTCCGAGCTATTTCTGGATGGAGAACGAGGATTACGACCGTGCGAACCTTGAGAAATACTACTGGGCGAAGGATGTGTGGGAATATGACCTTCCTGAGTACACCCACCTTAACTGGGACCGTCTCTACAACGTGAACTACAACAGCTTCGACAATGCGGGAATGTTACGCTCGAAGTATGTGATCGAGGAGCGTCGCGTCGACCAGAACGATTTGACCATAAATGCAAATGTGAAGGGTGTCGTGAACAAGTGGCTTACCCTCAACGGAGGTGTGAACTTCAGGTTCAACAGGACCGAATACTACAAGAAGCTCGACGATCTTCTCGGAGGTGAATATTACATGAACATCGACCAGTTCGCGGAGCGCGATTTCGCATCTTCTCCTGCCATGGTCCAGAACGACCTCGACTACTTCATTGCCCATGGAGAGGCTCAGACCCTCAAGCTCGGCGACAAGTACGGCTACGATTACTACGCAAACATCACGACTGCTGACGTATGGGCTAACGGAACCTTCAACGTAGGCGGCTTCAAGGCCAATATCGCACTGGAAGGCGGCTTTACATCATTCTTCAGGGAGGGCCTTGTGCGCAAGGGTCTGTTTGCCGGACTCAACGACGACGGCAGCGAGTTCATGTACGACGGTCAGGTCCTGACCACCTATGAGAAGGTCAACGGCGAACTCAAGCCTATCACCTCAAAGGGCAAGTCGGCCGCTCCTGAATTCTTTACCTATTCGGCAAAGCTCGGACTCCAGTATCAGTTCTCAGGCGGACACCGCATATATGCTAACGGAGGCTATTTCAATGATGCCCCTACATTCTCGCAGTCATTCATCTCCCCTCGTACAAGGAACTCCATCGTTCCTAACCTTACGACCGTGAAGACAGCTTCGGCTGACGTGAATTACCAGTACAGCAACAACGGCTACAACTTCCGCATAACAGGATTCTGGACGGAGATCAAGGACCAGACCGACATGATGAGTTTCTACGATGACTCACAGAACTCCTTCACCAACTTCGCCATGAGCGGAATAGACCAGAGGCACATGGGTATCGAGCTCGGCTTCAACATTCCTTTCTTCGTGAAGAACCTTTCGTTGAGCGGAGCCCTCAGCTGGGGTGAGTACATCTACACTTCGACTCCACGCATGACCCAGACCATCGACAACAGCGCCGAAGTGATCTTCGACAACCAGCTTGTACCGTACTGGGCTGCTACTCCTGTATTCAAGCAGGCTGTAGTCAACGGCGAGACCATGTATCAGACTGATGCGAACGGAGACCCTGTCATAGACCACTACAAGAAGCATTATGTGCCTTCTACTCCGCAGTTCGCGTCAAGCCTCGGATTCAACTACAGGACGAATTCATACTGGTTCTTCGAGATTGCCGCACAGTACTTCGCACATTCTTATCTTGACATGAACCCTCTTTACAGGACGGATATGGCTGTAGTCGGTCCGGATAAGATCACCACACCTGTAGAGGTTACCTACATGACTTCACAGGAGGAGTTCGACCCTGTCTTCCTCCTCAACGCAAGCATCGGAAAGTCCTGGTACATCGACCGCAAGTACAACTTCGGATTCTCTCTCAATCTCCAGAACATTACCAACAACCGATATGTCAAGACCGGAGGTTACGAGCAGACCCGTCTCATTGACAGCAAGAGCATGGAAAGATACTACAGATTCGATTCGAAGTATTTCTACATGCAGGGCTTCAATTACATGTTGAACCTTTATTTCAGATTCTAGGGCATGAAAAGAATATATACGATACTATTTGCAGCGGCTGCCCTCTTCGCAGGATGCGAGGAGTTCCAGCCTGTCTTTACGGGAAAGTATGAGAATCCTGAATACAAGGAGCCTCAGGTCATGACTCCCAACATGACCATCGCCGACCTCAAGGACCTTTATGTTGCGAACGGCAACAAGCCGATAGTGATAGAGGATCCGATCCTCATAGGCGGTCAGGTGACCACATCCGACAAGGTAGGAAACCTGTACAAGAGCTTCTACATCCAGGACGAGACTGCCGGCATCGAGATCAAGGTGGGTCAGAACGGCCTCTACAACGAGTACAGGCTGGGACAGTGGGTCTATGTGAATTGCGAAGGACTGACCGTAGGCGACTATAACGGAATGATCCAGATAGGCTACAGCGACCCTACAGGCGAATACGAGACAGCCTACATCGAGCACATGTCAATAATCAACACCCACATATTCAAGGGCCCTTACGAGGATCCTGTGGAGCCTGTAGAGATCACCGAGGCCGACCTTCACAAGAAGGTCAATCTCGGACGCCTCGTCACCATCAAGGACCTCAAGTATGACAACCATGTGTTCATCCTCGCTTATGTGGATCCGAACGGAGACAGGAAGGACTATACCAACAACGGCATCTTCATCGATGAGGAAGGTCCTGACAACTATGGCGTTACGACATGGGCATGCTCGGAGCAGAAATGGAAGGAGTATCTCAACAACGGCAACTTCGACAGCGTCGAGGCCGGCCAGGGCACAGTAGGAAGCTATAAGAACGAGGACGGAACCTACAACATCGGATCGATGGCATATTCGGTAAGCCAGTATTTCAAGATGGGCAAGACGGATGTGCAGGTACGTTCGAGCGGATATGCACGCTTTGCTGATACAGAGATTCCTCAGGAAGTGCTCGACGGCACTGCTACGGTGACATTCACCGGTATCCTTACCGAGTATAAGGGTGCGGCCCAGTTCACTCTCATCGACCTTGACGGCGTGAAAAAGGCTGACGGAACAAACTGGTATTAAAATAAACACGAAATATGAAAAGAATCATTACTGCATTTTCAATCATCATGGCAGCAGTTTCATGCAACAGCATCAACCCGTTCCTGACCGAGTGGGACACACCATATGGAATTCCTGACTTCAGCCAGATCAAGGAAAAGCATTATGTGCCTGCTGTAGAGGTGGGTATCCGTCAGCAGCAGAGCGAGATAGATGCGATAATCGCTGAGTCTGACGCACCTACATTCGAAAACGTAGTGGAAGCATACGAACGTTCGGGAGCTATCCTTGACCGTGTCACAAGCGTCCTCTTCAATGTGTCCGAGTCGGATGCGACAGAGTCCCTCCAGAAGATCGTGGAGCAGGTCCTTCCGATGATGTCCGAGCATAGCGACAACATCTTCATGAACCCTTACTTCTTTGCCAAGGTCGAGACCCTCTACAAGGATATGGAGAATCTGGGACTCAACCGTGAGCAGGAGATGACCCTGACCAAGCTCTACAATGCCTTTGTGAAGAACGGTGTGGCGCTTGGAGAGGCTGAGCAGGCAAGGATGCGTGAGATCAACATGGAACTTTCTTCACTCTCGAATACGTTCGGCAACCGTCTTCTTGCAGAGAACAACGCTTTTGCCGAGGAGTTCGGACTTTCTATCTCAGAGTATGCGGGAGCGATGGCGGCCACAGAGGACAGGGACCTCAGGGAGAAGATGTTCAAGGCATATTCTTCAAGAGGAAACAATGGAAACGAGAACGATACCAAGGAGCTGATACTCAAGATGATGGCTCTCCGTATAGAGAAGGCGAAGCTTCTCGGTTACGAGAATCCTGCACAGATGATCCTTGCAGACAAGATGGCCGGAACTCCTGAGGCTGTGGACAGCTTCCTCGCTTCAATCATGGAGCCTGCGGTTGAGAAGGCAAAGGCTGAGATCGTGGACATGCAGGCTGTCATGGACGAGGATATCAAGGCAGGTCTTCTTCCTGAAGGATCGAAGATCGAGGCATGGGACTGGGCTTATTATGCCGAAAGGGTCCGCAAGGCAAAGTATGCACTTGACGAGGAGCAGACCAAGCCGTATTTCAAGATGGAGAATGTGCGTCAGGGCGTGTTCGACCTTACGACTAAGCTTTTCGGCCTTCAGTATGAGAAGCTTGAGGATATTCCGGTATATCATCCTGATGTCGAGGGCTTCAAGGTGACTGACGCTGACGGCTCGCTCATAGGTGTGATCCTTACGGACTATTTCCCTCGCAGCACGAAGAGGGGTGGTGCGTGGATGACCAATTTCGTAAATCAGGAAATCACGGCTGACGGAAAGGATATCCGTCCGGTGATCGTGAATGTAGGAAACTTCGCGAAGCCTACTGCAGACAAGCCGTCCCTCCTTACCCTCGATCAGGTCGAGACCCTCTTCCATGAGTACGGACATGCTCTCCATGGCCTTCTCAGCCAGTGTACATACAAGAGCGTGAGCGGTACATCTGTGGCGCGCGACTTTGTGGAGCTTCCTTCACAGATCATGGAGAACTGGGCCTTCCAGAAGGAAGTGCTTGCAGAATATGCACGTCATTACGAGACAGGTGAAGTTATTCCGGACGAGCTCATCGGTAAGATCATGGCTGCCGAGACATTCAATCAGGGCTTCATGACGACAGAGCTTGCTGCGGCTTCGATTCTGGACCTCAAGTGGCATATGCTCGACACTGTTCCGACTGATGTGGAGGCCTTCGAGGCGGATGCATGTCTCAATATGGGACTCATAGACGAAATCATTCCGAGATACAGGTCGACATATTTCGCCCATATATTCAGCGGCGGATACAGTGCGGGCTACTACAGTTACCTTTGGGCGGAAGTCCTGGACAAGGATGCCTTCGAACTCTTCAAGGAAAAGGGAATCCTCGACAAGGAGACGGCAATGTCGTTCCGCAGAAACGTCCTTGAAAAGGGTGGCAGCGAGGAGCCTATGACGCTTTACAGGAATTTCAGAGGTGCAGATCCGGATCCGGCTGCGCTTCTCAGGGCCCGTGGCCTCTGATGCCGTTCCTATATCCCGGAAATACATTCCGGGATTTTCCACATTCATACACACCTTTATTATTGACCATATTAACACAGATATAATGCTAAAACCTTTTATCATTTTTGCGGCAGGGCTGCTCCTTGCTTCCTGCAACCTTTCAGACAAGACACCTGACTATAAGAATCCTGACCTTTCTGTCGAGAAGCGTACAGCCGACCTCCTTGACAGGATGACGGTCGAGGAGAAACTCGGACAGCTCCTCTGTCCTCTCGGATGGCCTATGTACGAGAAGACCGAGACTCCGGAAGGGCCGGTTGCCGGCATTTCCGACGAGTACAGGAAATTCATAGATGAGCAGCATGGCGGCATGCTGTGGGCTGTGTTCAGAGCAGACCCCTGGACTCAGAAGACGCTTGAAAACGGTCTCAATCCGAGACTTGCCGCAGAGGCTTACAACGCTCTTCAGCACTATGCTGTGGACAGCACCAGGCTGGGTATCCCTATGATAATAGCGGAGGAGGCTCCTCATGGCCATATGGCCATCGGTGCTACTGTCTTCCCTACAAGCATAGGCCTTGCATCAACATGGGACAAGGATCTCATCACTGAGGTGGGACAGACCATAGCCCGTGAGCTCAGGGCTCAGGGAGGCCATATCGGATACGGACCTGTAATCGACCTTGCACGCGAGCCAAGATGGTCAAGAGTTGAAGAGACCTATGGAGAGGACACATATCTGACATCTGAAATGGCGGCTGCGATGGTAAGGGGAACAAGCCCCAAGCATAACGGCTGGGACAAGGGTGTCATATCGACCCTCAAGCATTTCGTGGCATACGGCATACCTGAAGGCGGCCATAACGGAAATCCTTCCCATGTCGGCGAACGTGACCTCCATGAGAACTTCCTTCCTGCCTTCAAGGCCGCTATCGACGCCGGAGCGCTTTCAGTGATGACATCATACAATTCCATCGACGGAGTGCCTTCTACCGGCAACCCTCAGCTTCTGCGCAAGGTCCTGAAGGAAGAGTGGGGCTTTGACGGTTTCGTTGTGTCCGACCTTGTGAGCATTGACGGACTTTTCGACAGCCATCGCATTGCGAAGGACAAGGAGGAGGCCGGTGTCATAGCCATCAATGCAGGAGTGGACGTAGATCTCGGAGCCAACTGCTATGCCCTCCTCAAGGAGGCGGTGGAAAGCGGAAAGGTCAGCTCAAAGGTTCTGGACGAGGCTGTCGGAAGAGTCCTCAAGCTGAAGTTCCAGCTCGGACTTTTTGACAATCCTTATATAGATCCGGACGCCGCAGCGGCTGAGGTGAGGAAAGCCGAAAATGTTGCCGTGGCACGTGAGGCTGCCCGCAAAGGCGTCGTGCTTCTCGAAAACAACGGTGTGCTTCCGCTCAGCAAGGACATGAAGGTGGCCGTAATCGGACCTAATGCCGACAATATGTACAACCAGCTCGGTGACTATACGGCTCCTCAGCCACGTGAGAACATCCGCACCGTTCTTGACGGCATAAAGGCCAAGATAGGCGAAAAGAACGTGACATATGTGAAGGGATGCGCGATCCGTGACACAAAGGACGATTCCATTGCGGAAGCGGTGCGTGCGGCAAGAAGGGCTGACGTTGCCGTTGTGGTTGTCGGAGGATCCAGCGCAAGGGACTTCAAGACCACATACAAGGAGACAGGAGCGGCCATCGCCGACAAGAATTCTGTAAGCGACATGGAGGCCGGAGAAGGCTTCGACCGTGCAAGCCTTTCGCTTCTGGGACTCCAGGACGACCTCCTCAAGGCAGTGAAGAAGACAGGAACGCCTATGGTGGTGGTCTATATCGAAGGAAGGCCTCTCGACAAGGCTTGGGCAAGCGAGAATGTGGATGCCCTTCTGACCCAGTTCTATCCCGGACAGCAGGGAGGTGACGCTCTTGCTGACGTCCTGTTCGGTGAATTCAACCCTGCAGGCCGTCTTCCTGTGTCGGTACCACGCAATGTGGGTCAGATACCTGTCTACTACAACAAGAGATTCCCTATGGGACATGATTATGTCGAAATGTCTGCGGCTCCTCTGTATCCTTTCGGATATGGCCTGAGCTATACGACATTCGAATATTCGGACCTTGCCGTCGAGAATCTCGGCGGAAACAGCGTAAAGGTGAGCCTCAATGTCAAGAATACCGGTGTCCGCGACGGAGAGGAGGTGGTTCAGGTCTATGTTACCGACCTTGCCGCTTCGACCGTACGCCCGCGCAAGCAGCTCCGTGCCTTCGAAAGAGTGGCTGTGGCCAAGGGTGAGACCGCTCATGTGGAGTTCGTCCTTGACGAGACGGCGTTCATGCTTTATGATGTCCATATGAACAGGGTGGTGGAGCCGGGCGGATTCACCATCGCCGTCGGAGCTTCGTCGGAAGATATCAGACTTCAGGAAAACATAACACTTTAAAACAACATACTTGATGAAAAGATTCATATTCTTGGCCTCTGTGGCGTTGGCAGCCCTTGTTTCATGCTGCAAGACAGACCAGAAGGATTATACTTCATTCGTTGATCCTCTTATCGGATCCGGCGGACATGGACATGTTTTTGTCGGAGCGAATGTCCCTTACGGAATGGTTCAGGTGGGACCTCAGCAGATCCGCGATGCATGGGACTGGTGCTCGGGCTACCAGTATTCCGACACTCTCGTGATCGGTTTCTCGCACACACATCTTTCCGGTACGGGAATCGGTGACCTCGGCGATATTCTTCTGATGCCTTACGATCCTGCAAAGACCATCTATTCAAGCGAATACATGCCTCGCAAGAAGGCTGTCGCAACCCACGTATATGCCCATCTCGACCACTCGCTCGAGAAGGTGTCTCCAGGATTCTACAGCCTTGAGATGCCGGATTACGGTGTCAATGTCCGTCTGACCGCTACAGAAAGGACGGGCCTTCATGAGTACACCTTCACTGCCGACACTTCGGCTATCCTTGTGGACCTCTGCTCAGGAATCGGCTGGGACGGTGTCACAGACTGGGAACTTACCGTGAAGGACGAGACTCATATCGAGGGATACAGACGCTCTTCAGGTTGGGCGAAGGACCATACCTATTGGTTTGCAGCCGAGTTCTCGGAGCCTGTCATAGGCCAGAAGACAGAGGTGATCACAGACAAGGAGTACGCTACGGCTCTTCTTTTCGACACATCTGTCAGCAAGCAGATCTTCGTCAAGGTAGGAATCTCTCCTGTAAGTGCTGAAAACGCATGGGAAAACCTTGCGGCAGAGCAGTCAGGATGGGATTTTGAGGGCGTCTATGCTGATGCGAAGGACAGCTGGAACGAGAAGCTCGGACTCATCGACATCGTGCCTATGGACGACGTGCAGGCAAGGATATTCTATACTTCCCTTTACCATACGATGATATCTCCTGCGCTTTTCAGCGACGTGAACGGAGACTACCGCGGTGCGGACGGAAAGGTCTACAACAATCCGACAGACCAGTACACCATCTTCTCTTTGTGGGATACATACAGGACCGCATCCCCTCTGATGACCATCATCGACAGGAACATGGCTTCGTCTGTGGCTTCCACCCTCATGAACATCTATGACCAGCAGGGCAAGCTTCCGGTATGGCACCTTGCAGGCAACGAGACCGACTGCATGATCGGAAATCCGGGAGTGATAGTGATGGCCGACCTCTGTCTCAAGGGATTTGTTGACGAAGGATCGATGTCTGATGTGCTTGAGGCGATGAAGGTGTCTTCGATGCTCGACGAGAGGGGACAGGAGTTCCTCAAGGAATACGGCTACATTCCGTTCGACAAGAGCTTTGAGGTCGAGACAGTTTCAAAGGCCATGGAGTTTGCGATTGCGGATGCCTGCCTTGTAAAGGTTGCCGAGAAGCTTGGTGATGCTGAGGCTGTGGAATATTTCGGAGAGCGCAGCCAGTCATGGAAGAAGCATTATGATGCGGAGACAGGTTTCGTACGCGGAAGGGCTTCGGACGGTTCATGGAGGACTCCGTTCGATCCGTTCAAGGCCATCCATATGAAGAGTGACTTCACCGAGGGCAATGCATGGCAGTATACCTGGCTTGTACCGCAGGACCCTCAGGGACTGATAGAGATAATGGGCGGAGCCGAGCCGTTTGCAGCAAAGCTCGACGAATTCTTCGTTGCCGAAGGAGACCTCGGTCCTGACGCAAATGACGTGACCGGACTTATCGGACAGTATGCACACGGCAACGAGCCAAGCCACCATGTGGCATATTTCTACAACTATGTGGACCAGCAGTACAAATGTGCGGAGAAGGTACGTTACATCCTTGACGAGCTTTATTTCGACAATCATGAAGGAGTATGCGGAAACGAGGATGCAGGACAGATGTCGGCATGGTATGTACTTTCTGCTGTAGGCCTCTATCAGGTACATCCTGCAGCCGGTGAGTTCCAGTTCGGTTCACCTGCCGTAAAGAAAGCTGTGCTGAACGTTGGTGGCGGAAAGACTTTCACAGTCGTGGCGGAGAACAATTCTCCTGAGAACATCTACATCCTGGGAGCGACCCTCAATGGAAAGACTCTCGACAGGACTTATGTCACATATGATGAAATCATGGCTGGCGGAGTGCTCGAATTCACTATGGGAGCCCAGCCTCAGACTCTATAAACCTACAATATCCCTATATGAAACAGATTCTTACTGTAATTTCACTTCTGGCTGCTGTTATCGCTTCGGCAGCGGAGAGTCAGGTTCCGAACTGGAAGAACCTTGATGTCTACAGCGTCAATGCCAGGACCCAGAGGACGGAGCTGATCTTCTGGTCAAGCTGGGAAGATGCCCTGTCCAAGGATTTCGAGCAGAGCAGCTTCTACAAGGACCTCAACGGCACATGGAAGTTCAGGTATCATGACACCCAGGAGGATATGGATCCTGCCATAGGACAGACGACTGCCGGACAGGCTGCCGCGTGGGACGACATCAAGGTTCCCGGCAACTGGGAGATGCAGGGGTTCGGAATACCTGTGTATGTTAACACTGATTTCGAATTCATGACATGGAATCCGAAGCCTCCTTTCATTCCGGATGAGAACCCGGCAGGAGTGTACTTCCGGACCTTCGATGTACCGAAGGAATGGGATGGCCGTCAGGTCTATCTCAATCTTGCAGGTGCAAAGTCCGGCGTATATGTTTATGTGAACGGTCATGAAGTCGGATATAACGAGGATTCGAAGGATCTTGCAAGATTCAACATCACGAAATATCTCCGCGAAGGATCCAATGATCTGGTACTCAAGATCTACCGATATTCTACAGGCTCTTATCTCGAGTGCATGGACTTCTTCCGCATCAGCGGCATTGAAAGGGATGTGTATCTTTCATCCGAGAAGTACAATACTGAGTTTGACATAAATGTGGTTTCAACCCTCGACGAGAACCTTGAGGACGGTATCTTCCGCCTTGAGCTTTCTGCTCTTCCTACCCGCGACCTTGATGTGTCATATCAGCTTCTCGACAAGGACGGAGAGGCTGTCCTCGCTGACTGCAGGCTCGTCACAGGAGGAAAGGCAATGATGGAAGGCGTTGTTCCTGACGTGAGGAAGTGGACTGCGGAGACTCCGGAACTCTACAAGCTTCTGCTTTGCGTGGAAGGGGAGTACACCACCTTCAATGTAGGTTTCCGCCATTTTGAAATCGACGGTGACCTTTTCCTTGTGAACGGACAGCCGGTGAAGTTCAAGGGCGTCAACCTTCATGAAACCGACCCTTATACAGGCCATTATGTAAGCCGCGAAAGGATGCTCCAGGACCTCAGGCTCATGAAGCAGAACAACATCAACGCCATCCGTACCTGCCACTATCCGCAGCCGCGCATGTTCTACGACCTCTGCGACAGCCTCGGATTCTATGTGTACAGCGAGGCCAACGTCGAGAGTCACGGAATGTTCTACGACCTTGACAAGACCCTCGGAAACAAGCCGGAGTGGTATACCAACCACATCTACCGCATCAGGAACATGTATTTCCGCACAAGGAACCATGCCTGCGTGACAATCCTTTCTCTTGGAAACGAGGGAGGAAACGGATGCAACTTCTACAATGCCTACAATGAGATAAAGGCTCTTGAGAAAGACGGAATGAACCGTCCTGTATGTTATGAAAGAGCCGAATTCGAGTGGAATACGGACATGATAGTGCCTCAGTATCCTTCTGCAGACTGGTTCAGGAAGATGGGAGAGAACTCTCCGGGAAGACCGGTATGTCCTTCGGAGTATGCCCACTCAATGGGTAACTCGACAGGTTCGCTGGATCTTCAGTGGAAGCATATCTACGCTTATCCTCACCTTCAGGGCGGATTCATATGGGACTGGGTCGACCAGGCTCTTGCAAAATATGACGAGGAAGGCAACTTCAAGTTCTGGGCATACGGCGGGGACTTCGGCGAGAATATGCCGAGCGACGGAAACTTCGTGTGCAACGGAGTCGTAGGACCGGACCGTGAACCTCATCCGGGACTTGCCGAGGTCAAGTATGTCTATCAGGACGTGACATTCTCTTCGGAAAATCCTGCAGGCGGAAGGTTCGAGATCTTCAACCGTTTCTACTTCACCGACCTTTCAGGATATGAGGTGCGTTACAGCATCCTCGCAGACGGAAAGGTCATGAGAAAGGGCCGTCTCCGTTTCGATACTCCTGCACAGGAGGGAGAATCCTTCAAGGTGAAGCTCCCTAAGATGCGCAGAAGGAAGAACTATTACATCAATTTCGACGTCATCACCCGCAAGGCAACCCCTCTTCTTGAAAAGGGACATGTGATCGCTACGGGACAGTTCCTCCTCAAGGAGGCTAAGAAGAAGGCTTATGTTCCTGCTGACGGACCTGTGACAGTCAACACTGACAGCGGTCTCGTGGTGCTTGCATCCGACAAGGCCGAACTTACATACGATCCGTCAAAGGGCTATGTGACTTCATATAAGGTAAGAGGTGAGGAAATGCTTGCAGACGGATTCGGCATCAGGCCGAACTTCTGGAGGGCTCCGAACGACAACGACTACGGAAACGGCTGGCCTTCAAGGACCCAGGGCTACAAGACGGCGTCAAACGAGTTCGATGCGGAATGGACCATCGTCGAGACGGATAAAGGTGCGGCGCTGAAGGTTTCATATGCTCTTCCTACCGGCAATGCATACGATGTGCTTTATCATATGTATGCGGACGGAATCGTGAAGGTTACCGCTGACTTCAAGGGTGTCTCTTCAGAGACTCCTGTCGAGGTGCCGCGTGTGGGTCTGAGGATGCGTCTGCCGCTTTCCGCTGAAGAGTACACATACTTCGGACGCGGTCCTCAGGAGACTTACTGGGACAGGAAGTCCGGTGCAAGAATGGGCATCTGGGAGACTTCGGCTACTGAATCATACGTGCCTTATGTACGTCCTCAGGAGAACGGCCACCACACTGACTGTGCTTGGCTCAAGTTTGATGACATGACGTTCGTGGGAGGCTTCGAGTTCAATGCCCTCCGCAACAGCGTCGAGGATTTCGATTCCGAAGAGGCTGTTCAGCACGATTACCAGTGGGACAATCTCCACGCCGAGGAAGTCCATGATCCGGCCCAGGCCAGGAACAACCGCCGTCGTCAGCATCACATAGACGATATAGTGCCGAGGGATTACGTCGAGCTCTGTATTGACGGAGTACATACAGGAATCGGCGGATACGACAGCTGGGGCCAGAGGACCGACGTTTCAAGGACGCACTTCAGCGACCAGGACTTCTCGTTCAGCTTCACTGTCGTTCCGGACGGTACTTTCTGCTTCAGAAAGGCTTACGACTACGTTTACTAAATGAAAATACTTATCCATATGGCTATGAGCCTGTCCCTGCTTCTGTCGGGACAGGCCTTGCTGTATGCCCAGGACCTCGTGTTCGACGGGCCCTGCGATTTCGGCATCGTAGAGGAAAAGGACGGCAAGCATGTCAGGGACTTTGAATTCCGCAATGACAGCCGTGACACCGTCGTCGTCTGCGGCATCACCACTGCCTGCCGCTGCATAACAGGGGAGCCTTCATTCATCCCCGTTCCTCCCGGACAGAAAGGTAAGATCAGTCTGACCCTTGATCCCGCCTACCGTTCCGGACCGATGAAGTACAGCGTCGTCATATGGTATCGTGACCGTATGGTACGTCAGACCGTCCCCGTGACGGCCGATGTCGTGCCGATGCTTCACCCTGTGGAAGAAGACCATCCGTACAGTTTCGGTTCAGGTCTTTATACAAGCCACAAGGTACTGCCTTTCGGAACCCTGTCTCCTGGTGAGTCCAGGTCCATGTTCTTCCGTTATGCGAACGGGACAACGGAGCCTATGGAACTCCGTTTCGAGGTGGAGGGCTGCTGTGCACGCCATATCGAAATTGAAAAGGTTCTGGAACTGAAGCCGGACGAAAGAGGAAAGCTTTATGTCACGCTCACCATGCCTTACGGCTATTCAGGCAGTCATGTCAACAGGATATGGCCTATAGTGGACGGAGTCCGTCTCGAGAATCCGATCATAGTCAAGGTCACAACAAGAAAATAATACATACTAACCGACATAATATCATGAATTTAAAGAAATCATTACTTATTTGCCTTTCGTTGGCAGCTTTCGCTGCATGCAACGGAGTCAAGGCTCCGCAGCCATATGGCGCCCTGCCTACTGAGGCACAGGTTGAATGGCAGAAGATGGAGTACAATATGTTCGTCCACTTCGGCCCTAACACTTTTACCGGTGCAGAGTGGGGCGATGGTACGGAGATAGCGGATATCTTCAACCCTACAGCATTGGATTGCCGTCAGTGGGCTGCCACAGCCAAGGCTGCCGGCATGAAGGGTATCATAATCACTGCCAAGCATCACGACGGTTTCTGTCTCTGGCCAAATCCTGTATGCCGGCATACAGTGGCCCAGAGCAGCTGGAGAGACGGAAAGGGCGACGTACTCAAGGAACTCTCGGAGGCATGCAAGGAGTACGGGCTCAAGTTCGGTATCTATATCTCTCCGTGGGACAGAAACGATCCCCACTATGGAACGGACGACTATAACGACGTGTTCGTGAAGACGCTTGAGCATGCCCTCGGCAGCTATGGAGAGGTGTTCGAACAGTGGTTCGACGGCGCCTGCGGTGAAGGCCCTAACGGCAAGAAGCAGACCTACGACTGGCCTCTCTTCTATTCTACAGTATACAAGATGCAGCCGGATGCCATCATCTTCAGCAATGTAGGTCCCGGATGCCGCTGGGTCGGCAACGAGTACGGAAGTGCAGGACGCACATGCTGGGGTACCATGAACGTAGGCGAGCATACTCCGAGCACCCCTATCAGCACAGACCTTCTCAATGAGGGTAATCCTGACGGCGAGACTTGGGTTGCTGCGGAAACTGACGTGTCCATCCGTCCGGGCTGGTTCTGGAGAGAGTCGGAGAACGACAAGGTGAAGAGCATCCAGCAGCTCCTCAAGATATATTATGAAAGCGTAGGACGCAACTCGCTCCTCCTTCTCAATGTGCCTGCAGATACCCGCGGTCTCCTTCACGAAGTGGACTCTGTACGTCTTATGGAACTTCGTGCGGCAATCGACGAGATATTCTCAACCGACCTTGCAGCCGGTGCTTCAGTCGAGGCTTCTGCGGTACGTGGCGGCAGCAGGAAGTATGCGGCTGCGAACATCCTTGATGCGGACTATGATGCATATTGGACTGTAGATGATGAGGTTACGACTGCTTCATTTACAGTGACCTTGCCGGAGGCACGCACTTTCAACCGCGTCCAGCTTCAGGAGTATATCCCTCTCGGACAGAGAGTGGCTGCGTTCAGCATCGAGGCTTTGGGTGAAGACGGCGTGTGGAAGACCATCGCAAACGAGACCACTGTCGGATACAAGAGGATCGTGCATACTCCTGTGACCACGGCAACTGCTGTGCGCGTGAACATCGAGGAGTCGCTTGCATGTCCGCTCATCAACGGATTCGCTCTTTTCATGGACAACATATATGTGAGCGATGAGAAGGCGAACATCCCTGTGGGAGAGGTGAAGCCGGCATCGGAGGCCCTGACTCTCGATCTCGGAGAAGCAAGGATGCTTAAAGGATTCACATATGCGCCTATATATAAGGGTGAGGGAGGATGCATCGTTGCATATGACCTCGAGGCAAGCGTCGACGGTTCGGTGTGGACCAAGGTCTATGAAGGCAAGATGTTCGAGAACATAATCAACAATCCTACCTCTCGCGAGGTCATGTTTGACGCACCTCTCAAGGCAAAGGCATTACGTCTTACTCCTGTGAGAGTGGAGATTTCTGCCGGTGCTGCCGGACAGGAACACGACACTTACGGAGTTTCAGAATTTTCAGCGGTAGAATAAAATAGCTAAACTTTTGCTAAAACGTTTTAAATTCGAAAAAATACCCTACCTTTGCCTCGCTTTTTCAGTCTGTGACAGACTGATATGAAAAAGAACACACTACAATCAATTAATTATTAACCAAAACACTTTTCCAAAATTATGAGTAAACACTCTATGATGAAAGGTCTGGCTTCTGTCGTAATGACTTTGGCCGGATTCTTCCTCTTTGCCGGAATCGGTTATGCACAGACCGCAGTCAGCGGTGTTGTGACTGATGAAAGCGGAGAGCCACTGATCGGAGCCAGTGTATTCGTAGAAGGAAATGCGACAGTCGGAACAATCACTGACCTGGACGGTAATTATGCCCTCACAGTGCCGGAAGGAGCGACTGCTCTCGTCTTCTCTTACATCGGTATGAAAGATCAGGTAGAACAGATCAACGGACGCTCAGTGGTAAACGCTGTACTTGTTGCAGAGTTCGACGCCCTCGAGGCGACAGTCGTTACTGCGATGGGTATCACCAAGTCTGAAAAGTCTCTTTCTTACAACGTTCAGGAAACAAAGCTTGAGAACGTGACTCCAACAGGTTCATTCGTGAACTCACTCAACGGTAAGGTTGCCGGTGTGAACATCAGCCAGTCTTCTACCGGTATCGGTGGTGGCAGCCGTGTCGTTATGCGTGGTACAAAGTCAATCTCAGGTAACAACAACGCTCTTTATGTGATCGACGGTATTCCTATGCCTTCTCTCGCAGGTGAGCAGCCTGACGGTGTGTTTGCAGGTGCAGGTCAGACAGGTGACGGTCTTGCAGCCATCAACCCTGACGATATCGAGAGCATTTCAGTTCTTTCAGGACCTTCTGCAGCCGCTCTTTACGGATCATCAGCTGCAAACGGTGTTGTGATCATCACAACAAAGAAGGGTTCAAAGGACCAGTTCTCACTCAACTACTCAAACAGCACTTCATTCTCAAGAGCTTATGTAATGCCTAAGTTCCAGAATACTTACGGAACTACTGAGGCAGGCTCATACCAGAGCTGGGGAGACAAGCTTGCAACTCCATCTTCATGGAATCCAAGAAACTTCTTCCAGACAGGTTACAACACAACCAACTCGATCAGCCTTTCTACAGGTAACGAGAAGAACCAGACATACTTCTCAATGGCATCTACAAATGCTGAGGGTATCATCCGTAACAACAATTTCGACCGTTACAACTTCTCTATCAGGAACACTTCAAACTTCCTCAATGACAAGCTGACTCTCGACCTCAGTGCAAACTACACATTCATCAACGAGAAGAACATGGTGTCTCAGGGTCAGTATATGAACCCTGTACTTCCTGTATACCTCTTCCCGGCTGCTGAGGACTGGAGCAGAATCGAGATCTTCGAGCGTTATAATGCAGAGCGCAACATGAAGACACAGTACTGGCCATACGAGCATGACCTTTCAATGCAGAACCCTTACTGGATCACTGACCGTCAGCTCTACCAGAACAGGAAGAACCGTTTCATGGGTACAGCTCAGCTCAAGTATGAGATCGCTCCATGGATCAACATTTCAGGACGTGCAAAGATCGACAAGACCAACGAACTTCAGGAGAGGAAGTTCAACGCTTCGACCCTGACTCTCTTTGCTTCTGATGCCGGTTACTACAGCCACAACGCGCTTTCTACAACACAGGTATTCGCAGAGGCTCTCGTGAACATCAACAAGTATTTCCTTGAGGACAGACTTTCACTCACTGCAGTTCTCGGTACCAACGTCGAGCATGTAAGATATGCTCAGGATATGGTTGAGGGTAATCTCGCACTCGTTCCGAACCTCTTTACATATGCAAACATCGACCGCAACCACAACGGTACATCCCTTTCACAGAGCGGATATGACAAGCAGAAGCAGTCAATCTTCGCTAACGTTCAGCTCGGCTGGAGAGGTATGGTATACCTCGATGTTACTGCACGTAACGACTGGTCTTCTACTTTCGCAGGATCTAACTACGGTTCATTCTTCTATCCTACAGTAGGTCTTTCAGGCATCATGACAGAGATCTTCCCATCTCTCAAGGGTGACTTCCTCAACTACTGGAAGATGCGTGTTTCTTACTCTGAAGTGGGTAACGACCCAGACCTCTTCCTTACAATCCTTACCAAGCCTGTAGTGAGCGGTGAGCTTAACCTCAGAGGCAGAAAGGACAACAAGGATCTTCAGCCAGAGCGCACAAGATCATATGAGGTAGGTACAAACCTCTACTTCTTCAACAACAGACTCAAGGTTGATGCTACAGGTTACTGGTCACAGACTTATCATCAGTTCTTCGAGCCATCTCTTCCTACATCGTCTTCTTACTCTACAGTGATCCTCAATGCCGGTCGCGTGGACAACATGGGTGTCGAGCTTTCTGCAAGCTGGACTCAGGATTTCGCATGCGGTCTCAACTGGAGGACATACATGACCTACTCACACAACAGGAACGTCATCAAGGAAGTCCTCACAGAGTGGTATGACTCTGAGACTGATACAGTCCTCTCACTTCCTCAGTTCGAGAAAGGTGGAATGGGCGGTGTAAAGACCATCCTCAAGGAAGGCGGTTCAATGTCTGACATCTATGTGACTTCACTTAATGTAGACGAGCACGGAGCAATCTATGTTCACCCTACAGACCAGACAGTTTCAACTGACTATAAATATATCTACGCTGGAGATACAGCTCCTAAGCATCTCCTCAGCTGGGGTAACGAGCTCAACTACAAGGACTTCAGCTTCAACTTCCTCTTCAATGCAAGACTTGGTGGTGTAGCTGTTTCAAAGACTCAGGCTGTCATGGACTTCTACGGTATCTCACAGGATACAGCTGATGCACGTGACAACGGCGGTGCTCTCGTAAACGGCAAGCTCATCCCTGCAATCAACTACTACCAGACTATCGGTGCAGGTGACGGCGTTCTTTCACAGTATGTTTACGATGCTACAAACATCCGTCTCGCTGAACTCTCACTCGGTTACAACTTCCCAGTGCAGAACTGGTGCAAGTGGCTTAAGGGTCTTAACGTATCATTCGTAGGACACAATCTTGCAATGATTCTTCTCAGAGCTCCATTCGATCCTGAGATGACATCAAGCACAGGTACTTACAACCAGAGCCTCGATTATTTCATGCAGCCAAGCACACGCAATCTTGGTTTCTCAGTTAAACTTAAATTCTAATTGTTGCACAAGTTATGACAATCAATATGAAAAATATTCTCAAAGGTCTTGCTGCAGCAGTTTGCTTCAGCACGATGCTGACAGCTTGTACTGGTAAGTTTATCGATTACAACACAAACCAGCACGAAGCTTCACAGGAGCAGCAGGAGATGGATAACCTCCTTACAGGTGCCCTCTTCCGCCAGCTTCAGCGTTCGGTTTTCATCTTCAATGACGGTACTTACCTTGATTCTGACTATCAGGTAATGTACAACCTCCTTGCTGATTCATATGCAGGATATCTTGCACCTACAATCGCGTCCAACAACGGAACACACTGCGGAAGCTACTTCATGACAGAGTCTTGGAGAAGAGCAATGTTCGCAAACAAGTACGTTTATGCAATGCAGGCATGGGTAAGCCTTGAGAAGACTGCACAGGAGCAGGGTCTCGAGCACGTTTCTGCAATGGGCAAGATCATGAAGGTGGCTTCTATGCATCAGGTGGCAGACTACTACGGTCCTATTCCTTACAGCGAGTCTGGAAAGACCCTTACTCCAACCTATGATGCTCTTGACGAGGTTTATGCACAGTTCTTCGAGGAACTCGGTTACGCTATCGATGTCCTCAACGAGTACAAGAACTCAAACGCATCGATCTTCTCTAAGTTCGACTACGTTTTCGGCGGTGACGTCGTAAAGTGGATCAAGTTTGCAAACTCACTCCGTCTCCGTCTCGCAATGCGCGTGGTTTATGCTGACGAGGCTCTTGCGAAGGCTGAGGCAGACAAGTCTCTCAACGATCTTACAGGCGTGATGACTGAGGCTGGTGATATCGCAAGACTCAATCCTTCGCTCATCAACTACACTCACCCTACATACGAGATCAACGTTAACTTCAACGACGGTGACTGCCAGATGGGTGCATCTATGGATGTATATCTCAACGGTTACAAGGACCCACGTGCTTCAGTATACTTCAAGCCGGCTGCTGACGGTAATTATCATGGCGTACGTAACGGTATCCACTCTACCAACTGGTCTTCATACAGAAATGCTGCTGGTAAGGTTTCGGCTCCTAACGCTTCCAACCTTTCACTCACATGGCTTACTGCTTCCGAGGTTTACTTCCTCCGCGCCGAGTATGCTATCCGTTGGGGCGGAAATGCTCAGGAACTTTATGAGAAGGGTATCCGCGTAGCATTCGAAGAGGCAGGTGTTTCAGGTGCAGACGCATACATCGCTGACGCAACTTCTACTCCAGCTGACTACAAGGACAATGTCTCAAACAACAGCATGGCAGCTCTCAGCGACGTTACAATCGCATGGGACAACGCAGCAGACTTCGAAATCAAGCTCGAGAAGATCATGACTCAGAAGTGGCTTGCAATCTTCCCTAACGGCTGTGAGGCTTGGGCAGAGTATCGCCGTACAGGTTATCCTCAGCTTCTCCCTGTTGTAAACAACGACAGTGACGGAGCAGTAAGCTCAGCTCTTCAGATCCGCCGTGTACCATATCCACACGATGAGTTCGATACCAACCCTACAGGTGTTTCTGCAGGTGTTGCCAAACTCGGTGGACTTGACAACTGCGGTACTAAACTTTGGTGGGATAAGAAACCTCGTAACTAATGATGAAAATGAACAAGATTAAATATTTTTTCGCTTTCGCGGCGGCAGTCGTAGCTGTCAGCAGTTGTATGAAGGAGGAGAAGATCGTTCTTCAGGAGCCTTTCACATACGATGAGCAGTATTACGAGAATGTACGCGAATTCAAGAAGAGCGAGCACACCCTTTCTTACTGCTATTATGCAGCATGGGCACCGCTCGAGGGTCTGACAGGCTACAAGGATCCTGCATCATGGGGTGAGCGCCTCAGAGGACTTCCTGACAGCCTTGACATCTGCAACCTCTGGATGGGTTATCCAAGCCCGGATCCAAAGAGTGAGAGCTATGCTCCTGTAGCTTATGCTGACATGAAGTACATGCAGGAGAAGCTCGGAACAAGATTCGTTCTCCACGGTGACGCAGCCTCTACAAGAGAAGTTGTATATAAGAACGACACAATCAACATTCATGAGGCATATAACGCCGGTGACGCAGAACTTGTGAAGAAAGGTCTTGACAATCATGTCCAGCTTATGCTTGACAAGGTGGCAGAGGCTGGCCTTGACGGTGTTGACGTTGACTGGGAGCCAAATATCCCTGTATGGAGAGACCATGAAACTATCATCTATGTGATGAAGAAGCTCAACGAGGCTCTCAAGCCACAGGGCAAGCTTGTGATCATGGACCTTTTCAGCGATGTACCTCCGACAGAGATCAACGAGTATATCGATTATCTCGTGATCCAGTGCTACACTCCACAGATCGGTTGCTCTACAGCGCGTCTGAGAAACTTCTATACAACCCGTGGTATCAATGCTGGTATTCCTGCATCGAAGATCATCACTTGCGAGCAGGGAGGTGATACAAGCTATGCTTTGAACGGCGGTGGTGCATGGAAGGATGACAATGGTAACCAGATCTATACGACTGACGGTTCGGAAATGTACTCTTTCGAGGGCTTTGCACGCCATACTTCAGATAACAACATGGCAGGTTGGGGTGTCTTCTATCTTGACCGTAACTACTATTCTGCTTCAGGTGTTCCTTACAGGGAGTTCCGTCGTGGAATCCAGGTTGCCAACCCTACAATCTATTAATGAAGACAGTTATGACAAAATATATCAAATTCGGAATTATCGCAGCTCTTGCTCTTCTTCTGGGCAGCTGTACAGAGGCTGATAAGTTCGATCCGAACAAGGAGGTCCTTGTGATGACCGGAACAGATGAGTCACCTCTGCTCAAGTTTACGGTTGAGGATACTCCATCTACTTATCCTGTGACTGTTTCAGCTACAGGAAAGGCTAAGGAGGATATCACTGTAAGCATCAAGATTGACAGTGATCTTGTTGAAAAGTACAATGCTGAAAACAAGACAAGCTACTATGCTGTACCTGAGGGTGCGGTTTCTCTCGAGAAGTCACAGGTTGTGATCGAGAAAGGTAAGGCAACTTCGGAAATCAGCCTTCTTTCAGTTCTTTCCGCTGATGACTTCGTTGACGGACGTATCTACATCATTCCTGTTACAATCACAGACGTAAAGGGTAATCTTGAGGTACTCGAGTCTTCAAGGACAATCTACCTCCGTATTTCAAGGGTTGTTTACTTCACATCGCTTGATATGAACAACACCAACCTTTACTCTAACTTCATTTTCGAGGATGATCAGAAGATCGAACTTCCTACCTATACTTACGAGATCAAGTGCTACATCAACGAATGGCATACAAGACCTGAGCAGATTTCACGTCTCTGCTCTTGGACAGCCAAGGATGAGTCAAGGTCTATGATGCTCCGTTTCGGTGAGAACGGTCAGGATATCAACTCTCTCCAGATCGTATCTCCAGGTGGAAACCTCATCTCGACTACAAGGTTCTCGGAGAACACATGGTATACCCTTTCTCTTGCATTCGATGGTAGTGCATTGAGGTTCTATGTGAACGGCCAGCGTGATGGTGAGCTCAGTGCAGATTGTTCAAACGTATTCCAGCGTTTCGAACTCGGTATGTCATGGGAATCATATCCTGCGAAGCAGTACTTCAACGGTCGTGTTGCTGAGATCCGTGTATGGGACCGCGCGCTTTCTGCAAGCGAGATCCAGCTTGGTCTCTGCGGTGTTGACCCTCAGTCTGAAGGCCTCAAGGCATACTGGAAGATGAACGATGGCGAAGGCCATATCTTCCACGATGCAACTGGAAACGGCTATGATATGGACTGGAGCAAGACCGTTCGCGACAACACAGGTAGCGGTGCTCTCAACCCATTCGACAAGTCTGCGTATGTAAACTGGCTTGACGATGACAAGAACAGGTGTGTAAACTAAAAAATGAACGTTAAGATGAAAAACATATTCAAAAATATTCTTATCCTCGCAGCAGCTGTCTTCGGATTCGCTGCATGCCAGGAAGAAGTGGCAGACGTTCAGGGAGTTGTAGGTGATTTTGCCTATATCGTTGACGGTACCGAGGCTAAGTATGCCGGTGCAAACTGTGAGGTTTTCCACACTCCTATCGGAGAGATGGGAGAGATAGCTACATCTGTTACCGTTGCCTTGACAAAGGTTCAGAAGTCAGATGTGAACGTTGTCCTCGCTCTTGACAACACATCGCTCGACAACGGATATTCAGCTTTCCCTGAGGGAGTCCTCAAGTTCAACGAGAATGTTACAATTCCGGCAGGTCAGAAGGAAGCTACAGTAGATGTTACTGTTGCCAATGAAGATTTTGTTAAGCTCGCTGACCTCAAGTATCAGGCTATCTTCCGTATTGCTTCTGCTTCAGGTGTGAAGGTTTCTTCAAACTCAAATGCCGCTTACCTCATGGTAGTTACTGAGGTTATCGACCCAGCTGACAATATCGTCAATGTAACTTCTTCGACTTCGACATTCGAAATCAAGCAGTATCATGCAGAGGACGGTACAGTCGAGACTGTTACGGCTGACATCAAGAAGACAATCAACATTTCGGGTTCTGAGCCTGCATTCCTCCCATTCGAGGTTTCTCTCGCTCATGCACCTGAGCTCGTTGCAGCTTACAACCAGGAAAACGGCACAGAATATTGTGCAGTTCCTGAGGGTGTTACCGTAAACATCACTACTCCGGTTACAATGGAGAAGGAGGGAACATCGGTAACTTCTGAATTCTCTATTTCTGCTGATGACCAGGCTAAGCTTCTTGATTCCAAGGGATATCTCATTCCGGTAAAGGTTACAGATGCCGGTGATGCTACTGTGGCAGATGATTGCGGTGTATCATACATCATCGTGAAGGTCAAGAACATCCAGGGTAGCGCAGCTTACTTCTCTGCTCTCTATCTCGGTGACTACCGCCTGTCTACATGGTATATGTTCCAGAATCCTATTGACCTCAGCAACGGATATACATATGTGTTCCATGTGTTCATCGATGAGATTACAGACCATTCTCGTATCGGTGACTTCGCTGACGCAAACGAGAACTGGATCAACATGCTCCGTTATGGCCAGAAGGGCAACAAGGATACCCGTCTCGAGTGGTTCGTAGGTCCTAACGGTTGCAGAAAGCAGCTGTATGCTCCTGCTATCGAGGCTCAGAAGTGGTATCAGTATGCTCTTGTATATAACAAGAACGCATATATCATGTATCTTGAAGGTGAAGAGGTTGCTCGTTATACTCTCACAGATGAGGATAAGGCAGCAATGGCAAAACTTGTTTCACCTAAGTTCCAGGCTATCGAGTTCAACTCATCTTGGGGTGCAAACTACCGTCAGGGCAACGAATTCCATGGACGTCTCTGGCAGGTAGGTGTATTCAACAAGGCTTTGAATTCGTCTTGGCTCAAGAACTACTGCTACAGAGATAACTGGCATCCATATGTAATCGGCTATGCAAGCAACGGATGTATGGCTTACTGGCCTATGGATGACGGTGCAGGTGCAGTCTGTGTAGACGGAACAGGACGTTATGAGTCAATCGACTTCTCAAAGACAACACGTTGTGATGACGAGAGCTCTATGACTTCAGCTGACGTAAGCGCTTACGTTCAGTGGAAGAATGACCCATTCAACTCATTCGACTGATCAATTGACATTTAATTATAGTTTTCCGGGAGGGATGGGACGTGATGTTCCATCCCTCTTTTTTATTGGAATTTCTCTGTTTTTTTCTCAATTTTGCCTTGCCATGTCAAAGAATGTAACCATCAAGGATATTGCTGCTGAAGCCGGTGTGTCGATCGCATTGGTCTCTTTCGTGATGAACAACCGTGTTGAGGCGGACGGAAAGATGAAGTACAGGGTCAATGATGCCACGAGGGAGAGAGTGATCGAGGTAGCGAAACGACTCAATTATATGCCTAACTCTGCTGCCAGAATCTTGCGCAAAGGAAAGTCCAAGGTGCTCGGACTTATCGTCTCAGATATTTCGAATGTATTTTACGGTGAGATTGCCCGTAATCTTGAAACTCTTGCCTTCGAACAGGGCTATACCATGCTCTTTGCGAGTTCTGATGAGTCTCCTGAAAAATTCAGGCAGATCGTATTGTCATTTCTTGAAAAAGGTGTGGAAGGCTTTATCGTGGTGCCATGTACCGGTACGCTGAAGGTTTTGCAGCAGGTCCTGAATGTAGGTGTGCCGTGTGTGGTTCTTGACCGTAAGAACGAGCGGTTCCCGGCTCCTATGATTGTTCTGGACAATGTGGGGGCGATGAGGAGTGCCGTTGAAATCCTTCTTAAGAAAGGGTTGAAGAAGATAGAGATGATTTCCTACACGATTAGGGCGACCAGCATCACCGGACGCGAGGAAGGATTCATCAGCCGGATGAGGGAACAGGGGATATCAGACGAACAGATCAGGATACATCGTCTTCCTTTCGATGATATAGATTCCTCGACAGACCTTGTAATTCCTTCTATCGTAGGCCGTGGTGTCGAGGGAATCGTATTCGCGACGAATGCATTGGCCATTGCGTCCATCAGAAAGCTTTCTTCGATGGGTGTGAGGATTCAGAAGGATATATATCTTGTAGGATTCGACAATTCCGATGTGTACGACCTCTTCTATCCGCCGATACCGCATGTAGGCCAGCCTATCGATAAGATATGCTCCCTTGCCTTCAGCTATCTTCAGAAACTCATCGACAAGGAAATAGAGCAGACGACAAAGATAGTCTATATCTCTGGTGAGGTTTTCGACTGACCTTCCGTATGCAGGAAATCTCCTGCCTCAAAGAGCCTGCGTCTGCCGTCCGGCATGATGAAACCGGCTTCAAGGATACCTCCGCTATGGTCGAAATATCGCGCTTCGAACGCATGCAGACCTTTTTTCAATGCCGCCTGTCCGCTCCTTTCCATACGGGAGTGAGGACCATCGCTGTCTACGATCATTTCTCCGTTTATCCTGATGTATGAGCCGTCGTCGGAATAGGTATAGAACGAATATATGCCATCCTCCGGAATATTGATATATCCGGTGAATACGAGACCGATGTTCCCTTTGACCTCCTCCGGAATATACACTCCCTCGGTTACATATGACCCGTTGAAAGGTACATGGGTTATGCTGTCGCATGCTTCTCCTCTGAATTCGTACCAGTCAGCCTTCAGTCCGGATTTCAGTGCGTCCGTATCGGTTTCCATACAAGGCTCCATGTATGAAGTCTTCCTGTATTCTGCACGGAAGATGTCTCCCGGCATCCCGTCTGAGGTATAAGGCCGGAAATGCAGGGTAGTGTTGCTGCTGATTGTAAGAGGGGAATCATAGATCGGAGAAGAAGACCGGGGTATTGTCCCGTCTGCCGTGTATCGGACTGTCATATCCTCAAACGGCTTCTCCACATCAATCCTTACGGAATCAGCAAATACATTCACATCGCAGAAACCGGAAAGGTCAGGTATGCGGTAATTCATACCTTTTTCTTCAAGCTTCCTCAAATGTAACAGAACTCGTCTGTTGAAGTGTCCGGCATCCTTCTGTGCAGGGTCGCTCCATGCAAGCTCGCTGACGGCAAAAAGGCGTGGGAATATCCTGTTACATGCGTTGGCGAATGTCGGAACCGTTTCCGCCCACAGATGAGCCTGAATTCCGAGGACCTTATCTTCAAGTCCTGCAAGGCCGTCTGCTACCGGATCCCAGTTGTATACCTTCATGAGTGAGTTCCTGTCCTGTTCTCCGCCGAGATAGAGGAATTCCGACGAACTGACGATCAGCTCATGTCCGTTTTCCACGGCAGTTGCCCTCGTATCCGGTCTCCATCCACGCCACCACATGACCGTGGCCTCCGACGGTGCTCCTCCTGATACGATTTCATCCCATCCGATGAGTTTCTTTCCGTTAGCTGCAAAGAAACCTTGCATCTCCTTTACAAACCATGCCTGCAGCCCGTTCTCATCAGCAAGACCTTCGGACTTTATTCTCGCCTGACATTTAGGGCATGTCTTCCAATGGGTCTGTTCTACTTCATCGGCACCGATATGTACATATCCGAACGGGAAAAGAGAGAAGATCTCGCTGTATACGTCCTTTGCAAATTGCAGCAGGCCATCGTTTCCCGGGCATAGAGGAACCGAGAAGTCCTTGCCCCAGCGGGCAACCCCTCCGCAGCTGAGCTCCGGATAGCTTTCCACCACCTTGAGCGAATGTCCCGGCATGTCTATTTCAGGAACCACTTCAATACCCAATGCTCCGGCATATGCTACGATTTCCCGGATGTCTTCCTGAGAATAGAAGCCTCCATATACTTCCTTGCCGTCTCGGATGACGATCTTTGAATGGTCAAGCACGTAGCTCGGGTCCTCCATGGACTCTGCGATTCGGGCACATATGATGTCATGATTATGTGCAAGAGGGTCACGCCATGCTCCGTTGTCGGTCAGTTCGGGATATTTCCTTATTTCAATCCTCCATCCCTGGTCGTCGGTCAGATGCCAGTGGAAGCGGTTGAACTTGTATGAAGCCATGGTCTCAAGGAGGTCCATGACTTCCTCCTTGCTGAAGAAATGACGTGATACGTCAAGCATGAATCCTCTCCATCCGAATCTCGGAGAATCCTGGATCGTGCAACATGGTATCCTGCCATCCGAGACCATCTGACCGAGGGTAGCTGTTGCGGAAACCGCTCCACCGTAATCTGCGGCTTCGATCAGGATACCGCGTCTGGAAACCTTCATCCTGTATCCGCCTTCCGCGATTCCGTCCTGTTTCATGATGGTCAGGCTACCCTTGTCAGATACGTTGAGTCTGAATTCCGTATCAGGGACCAATGCCTTGAAGGCTTTGTCCAGACTCAGGAACGAACTGTCCGGACACCCCGTTTCCAGGGTATCGGGAAGGTGGAAATATCCTCCTGCCATGTGTATTTCAGATGGTTCAGGGATGATGTCAGAAACAATGTTGCGGCCACATGAACAAATCAGGGCCGCAACAGTGAAGATGAAGGTTATGTGTTTCATTGATTATCGTATGTAGCTTGTGATGAGCTTGAGTCCTTCCGAAGGCGTGAATGTTACGGATTCTGTACATGCAGGGACAAGCACTGTCTCGCCCTGACGGAGAGTCACCGTGTTTCCTTCCGAATCAGTCAATGTGCCGTTTCCACCTACGCAGATTACAATCAGGAAAGAGTCGTTTGCCTTGACAGGGACCGATACCGGCTGGTCAAGGTCGAAGAGTGAGGTTGTGAAGTATTCGCATGAAACGATCTCATTCTCTGCGTTCTTCACTTCCTCGTAAGCTGTCTTGTAGTCGTCGAGAACGGTATAGTCGATGGCTGCCTTTGAAAGCTCTGTATGAAGCTCACGAGGCTTTCCGTCAAGGCCGACACGTCCGAAGTCGTAGATACGGTAGGTGATGTCCGAGGTCTGCTGGATCTCGGCGATGAAGCAGCCTGTTCCGATGCTGTGGATACGTCCTGCAGGGAGGAAGAATACGTCGCCTGCAGATACATTGTAGTCGTGGAGGACTTCTGTGATCGTGTTGTCCTCGACTTTAGCAGCATACTCCTCCGGAGTGATGTGCTTGGTGAGTCCGGACATCAGATGGGCCTTTTCATCTGCCTGAACCACATACCACATCTCAGTCTTTCCCTTTGAGCCGTTGTGTCTTGCTCCTGCGAGCTCATCGTCAGGATGGACCTGGATCGAGAGGTCATCGCGTGCGTCGATGAACTTGATAAGGAGAGGGAATTCGGTTCCTGTCCTGGCGTATACCTTCTCGCCGAGGAGGCAGCCCTTGTATTCTGCCGCAAGCTCGGTTATGGTCTTGCCAGCCAGTGCGCCTTCCGCAACGACTGACTCGTTGCCCTTTACACCTGAAAGTTCCCAGCTTTCGCCGATGTTGTGCTGGTCTGTCTCCACTCCTTTGAAAGGAGCGATCTTCTCACCGCCCCATACGACGGTCTTGAATATTGTCTGAAATTTTAAAGGATACATAATAATATATCAATAAGTTTTGTCCAACTGATCGAGGGCAAACATATAGGCTCCCATAGCGGTCGCCATATTTGCTCCTATTCTTGAAATTGCCACACCTATGCGCTTCTGCGGGTCGTAGTCGACTTCGATTTCGCTTCCGTAGATCTTGAGTTTCCTTTGCGAACCTTTGACGAACTGTGCGAATTCCTCTTCGTCGTCGAGATTGTAGACCTTCATCTGCACCCTGTCTATCTCGTCTCCGCTCATGGTGCGGATCCTGCTTCTGAGCGATTTGAGAAGAGCCGGCATGAAGTATTTGTGAGCTGCGGTTATTCCGCCTCCGATGACGATGAGGCCGTCCGTGAGGGTCACGCCCGTCGCCATCGCCTCTCCGGCCACCTCGCCGAGCTCGGCGAACGCCTGCCTTGCGGCTTCCGCGTCGCCTTCGCGCAGACCTTCCGCCACATCGAAGATGTCCTTCGGCTCCAGGCCGTGCTCCGGATTGCCGCTCAGTTCGCCGTAAACACGTTTTACGGCTCTGATCGACACTCCGTCCTCAACGATGATGTCACGGTGCCTGCAGTGCGGCAGACACCAGGTCTCCACGCATGAATTGTCACCCCTGTTGAGCTGGTTGTTGACAATCATTCCTACGCCGAATCCGGTTCCGAATGTGTATCCGAGAAGGTTTCTGTAGCGTTTTGCACTGCCCGCAAGCTCAAGCCTCTCATTGATGTCCGGAAGGATTCCGCCGAGGGCCTCGCCATAGGCATAGAGGTCACCGTCGTTGTTTATGTACACCGGGATGCTGAACTTCTTCCTGAGGTAAGGGCCGAGGGCCACACCGTCCCTGAATGAAGGGAAGTTGGGAAGATAGCCTCCGATGATGCCGTTGGGGTAGTCGGCCGGTCCGGGAAAAGCGAAGCTGATAGCGACCGGCTGACGGTCGAGCCTGTCTCTCACGGCCCTGAATCCTTCCACCATGGTCTTGAGGCAGAGGTCCAGGTCATGTGAATTCGCAGGAAGGGTTATGGGGTCGACCACATATTCTCCAGCCTGCATGGCTCCGAAGACCATGTTGGTACCGCCTGCATCGAGAGTCATGACGATACGCGAATCGGTATGGATGTTTGCCATATCTTATCTTTTATTTGAAGATTTCTCCGTTACCGACGTTGAATTTTCCGTCAAGCCACCTGAATCTCTTCGTATAGTAGTCCTTCAGGTATTCCACTTCTCCAGCATATGTGCCTTTTACCACTACATTCGGCCATACACTGATGTTGAGGATGTCCCATCTCTTGAAGTTCCTCTTCTGTGCGTCTTCCATGATCATGGCCTTGACATCGATGAAGTCCGGAATCGAACTCAACTCCTGATGGTGCTTGTCCCATATCTCCTTTACCTTTGCGCAGAACGCAGGATCATCGGTAAGTCTGGTGTACCAGTTCGTATGATTCCAGCCATGAGTCCAGTAATTGCATGAGAAATCCTTGATGAACCAGCCTTCCGGACCGTCTGTCGCCCCGAATTCGTCGTCAAGGTAGTTGCAGTTGCCGAGAGTCAGGTCATAGTCCCAGAGGTGGTACATTTCCAGCTTCTTGCCCTTCTCCTTTGTGATGAACGAGCTCTTACGCATGTTGCCGTCGATGTTCTTGGTGAGTTCGTTGACGATGTAGGCCTTTGCGAAAGACTCGATGTCTATGTACTTCTGCCATCCGTTGTCAGGATCGGTGAAGTTGTTGCCCATAAGTGCGTTCTCAGCATCGTAGAAGTATCCGACAATGTAGTCGTACTGTGCTGCAGTAGGAACCTCAGGGTCGCTGAACATCATAGGGATACCGCATATCGAAGTACGGAAACAAGTGGTCTCGTCCATGTTCTGCTCGATCTCCATATAGTAGTCGCCGGTCACGGCGTCACCGCTGTTGTCCGACTCTCCCACAATGTCGAGATCCACCCTGTGTTTCGAAACCTTCTTGTGCTCGGAGAATGTGTAGCAGCCCATGTACTCGTCGTTGAGATACACTTCAACAGGAAGCATCGAAGGAGTCCATTCCATTCCGACGATTTCGGAAAGTTTCATGGCCACGACATTGCGGAGCAGGGTCTTGTCTGCATAATTTGCAAGAAGCACCCACTCCTTGTCCTCTCCGAGGCCGAAGATGCTTATCTTCTCGTCGAACTTGATCTTGTAAGGCTTCTTCGGCATGTCCCATGTGGAGTTGCCTCGGCCTCTGACACCGTTCTCGACGATCTTCACCTCGAGTCTCGGAGTGTCCCAGTATGCTCCGTCAGGATCCTCGATAACGACGGTACCCGGTATATAGTTCTTCTTGTCCAGGATAGGATATGCGTTCTCCGTGTTGATTCTGAAGACCGGAAGTTTCGGAACTTTCGGGATGCTCATCTTCACGGTGAATGTCCGGTATGTCCCGTCATTCATCTTTACCTCATAGTTGACACTCTTTGAGAAATCGTGCTTGTCCTTTCCGCTTGTCTGTACGACGGCTCCTACTGTCGCCTGCTCGCAGTCAAGCTCGAACGACGGCACCAGAATGTAGCTCTTGAGGATGTCGGTGAACGTTCCGGTGATGGTGCCGTCTTCATTGACAGTGCACGTCACGTCAGCACTCAATGAAGGGTTGTGCTCCATCAGGAAGCTGAATGACGTGAAACCCTGTCCCGGTTCGATTACCACGGGCTTTTCCTTGCATGCTGCTGACAATACTGCCGCCAGCGCGCATATGAGCAGGTTGAAACGATATCTGGTCATTATCTTCTTGTTATCTTAAGTGTTCCGGCTTCGGTGAGGTCCTTGTGGCTTATGCGGTATTTTCCGTATGTCTTGCCGCCGAGCTTCATTCCCTTTATCCTCTTTCCTGTTCCTGATGTGGTGATCACAAGCTTCTCCTTGCCACCGCAGAGGTCAGGGTCGAGGGTGATCTCAACGCTGTCGAATCTCGGAGTCGTGAGGGTGTATGAAGGATTTCCCGGACAGTCAGGGTAGAATCCCATCATCGAGAACACGGCCCATGCCGACATCGTTCCCGTGTCGTCATTGCCCGGAATACCGTCAGGGAGGGTCGTGAAATGCTTGTCAAGAAGCTCTGCGACCTTCTCCTGAGTCCTCCACTCTTCGCCCTTGAAGTAGCTGAAAAGGTATGGATATGCGATGTCAGGCTCGTTTGCAGGATCGTAAAGACCCTCGTCGAACACCTTCTGGAGCTTCTTTACGAACGCCCTGTTTCCTCCCATAAGCTTCGCAAGGCCGTATACGTCATGCGGAACGAAGAATGTGTAGTTCCATGCACTGCCTTCGTGGAAGCCCGGTACAGGCTCGAAGTTCTCACCCTGCTTAGGGTCGAACGGCTCGAGGAACTTGCCGTCAACGGTTATAGGACGAAGTGTGCCTGATTCTGTGCTGTAGTAGTTCTTGTAGCCGAGCGAACGCTGGTAGTATTTCTTTGCATCCTCGCTCTTGCCGAGGTCAGCCGCAAGAAGAGAAAGGGCGTAATCGGCGATATAGTATTCGAGTGCATGCGAAACGGAATTGTCGCCTGAAAGGTCTGCAGCATAATATCCGAGCGGAACATAGCCTTTTTCGATATACGGATCCACGTCAGGACGCATCAGGTTCTGTGCGCTCGGAGTGTCGGCCGACTTCACGAAGGCCTCATATGCCGTCTCGATGTCGAAGTCGCGGATACCCTTGAGCCATGTGTCTGTGATCACAGGAATCGAAGGGTCGCCTTCCATAGTGAAGGTTTCGCGGCCATAGAGCTCCCACTTAGGCATCCATCCCCACTCTTTGTACATGTCGATCATCGAACGTACCATGTCGACCTGTCTTTCAGGGTATGCCAGCGTCATCAGCTGATGCACGTTGCGGTATGTATCCCACAACGAGAATACGGTGTAGCGGTTGTGTCCTGCCGGAACCTTTCCGACTCCGTCGTTCTCCATCAGCGGATATTCTCCGTTCACGTCGTTGAGGATGTTAGGATGAATCAGGGTATGGTAGAGGGCGGTGTAGAACACTTCCTTGTCCTTCTGTGTGCCTCCGTTCACGAGGATTCTCGAAAGGTCGGCCTCCCATGCCGCTGACGCAGCCTCGCGTACGCTGTCGAACGCGAAACCCTTCTGCTCCGCATCAAGGTTTTCCCATGCGTTCTCGCAGCTCACGAAGGACACTCCCATCTGAAGTTCGATCTGCTCTCCCTCCGCTGTGTCGTATGAGAACCAGTATCCGATCTGGTCTCCCGCGATCTCGCGTCCGTATTTCGTGTAGATCTTGTATGTCCCGTTGTCCGGAGTCCATTCTGCCTCCACACCCTTCATCTTAGGCTGCTTCTTCCAGAATCCTCCCTTTGCCGGAGTCTTGCTGACGCGGATAGCGAAATACATCGGGAACACGGCCTGAGGGTTGTAGCAGAACGTTCCGGCCATCCTCATGCCTTCGATCTCGGTCTCGCTTATCTTGCGCATCCAGCCTCCCGTCTCGTTGGTGAGACCCTCTCCGAGGTTCACAAGGATGTTTCCTCGTCCTGCAGGGAAGGTATAGCGCTCGGCAGATGTGCGTGTTGTAGCCGTTGCCTCCACCTTGATTCCGTATGCGCTGAGGTCACATGTGTAGTATCCCGGTTCTGCGTGTTCTCCTGTATATTCCGAACCGTAGATGCGGTGATCCGGCTGGACCTGTCCCATCGTAGGCATGGTGAGCACGAGACCGAGTTCTGGGCAGCCTACGCCGCTGAGGTTCACATGAGAGAATCCTGTGAAGAACTTGTTCTCGTAGCAGTATGGCGTCGACCACCATCTGCTGTCCTTGTCATAGACGTTGAGGTCGGAACCCATCACGTTGAACGGAGTCACGGACATCATTCCGTTGGGGCAGATCGCGCCCGGATTGGTCGTGCCGAAATTCGTGGTTCCTACAAACGGGTTCACATAGTCGGTCACCTTGGCCGCTGCCGTCCCTGCGCAGAGCAGGGCGAAAGTGGCGATGATAGGGAATATGCGTTTCATGTTTCTTATGTGGTATTATTTAAGCAGCCCGGAATGGCTTTTCTGTCATTCCGGGCCCAGTGTCTTTATAAAATGCTTGTCTTCTTTGTGAATTCGATGATCTCATCGATATATCCGAAACATGCTCCCACTACCGTGTCGGCACATCCGTAGTATACCGTTACGCGCCCTGTTTCCGGATCGTGGAGGGCAGAGCATGGGAAGCATACGTTAGGCACATCTCCTGTGCACTCGTAAAGAGTCTCCGGATGGAGGAGGTACGGACCTGTACGTGCGATCACCTTCCATGGCTCGTCAAGGTCGAGGAGAGCCGCGCCGAACGAATAGTTGTATCCGTTGCATGTGCGGTGTACTCCGTGATAGAACATGAGCCATCCCTCTGAAGTCTCGATAGGGGTAGGGCCTGCACCGATCTTGCAGCACTGCCATGCGCTCTTCTCGAAGTCTGACGGTGCCATCACATGACGGTGCCTTCCCCAGAACTCGAGGTCAGGAGACTCCGAATAGAAGATATCGCCGAAAGGTGTGTGGCCTGTGTCCGAAGGACGTGAAAGCATTGCATAGCGGCCGTTGATCTTGCGAGGGAACATCACTCCGTTGCGGTTGTATGGCAGGAATGCGTTCTCGAGCTGATGGAATGTCTTGAAGTCTGTAGTCCATGCGATTCCGATGGTAGGACCATGGTAGCCGTTGCACCATGTCACATAATACTTGTCCTCTATCTTGCACACGCGAGGGTCATATCCGTAAACCCATGTGCCTACCTCAGGATCGTCGCACTCGAACTTGATGGTCTCTGGGTCGAGCTCCCAGTTGATGCCGTCCTTCGAGAATCCGACATGGAGTGTCATCCTGATATTGGTGTCGTCAACACGGAACACGCCTGCATAACCGTCTTCGAAAGGAACGATCGCAGAGTTGAATATGCTGTTTGAATTTGGAAGAAGGTCGCGTGGAATCACAGGATTTGCTGAGTATCTCCACATTACATTCTTGCATCCCTCGGGACGGTCTTCCCAAGGCATGTTCGGCATAGGGATGCCTGCAATTGTAAGTTTCTTTTCCATTTTTCGTGAATTATCTTTTAAATCATTCAAAGATACTAAAAATTTCTCTAACTGCAACATCCGGACTGATACGGATTTGGTAAATTATTCCTATCTTGCATACGGTAGTTTTACCTTGGGTTCTTTGATATACAGGAAGACTGGAAGCAATATCAGTCTTGAGAGTGCAGGATCCTCTCTCAGAGAAGTACTACAGCATTTCGCCTTATGCGTTCTGTGGTAACAACCCTATTGCTTATGTTGACTTATATGGTCGTGACACTGTGTATGTTTTTGATCAGCCGCAGAGACCGAATGACAGGGGCATTAAAGGTGAAACTTATACCGGAGAAGTTTATGTTGAAATAGAAGGGAAAATAGTAGGTCCATATAGAGCAAGTAGTTATCCTAACTCCAAGTCTAACACAGATAATACTCCGTCTGCAAACACAATAAATGAGGGAATTACAGAATTCAACAATAAATTTGGACATGATAAAGGCCAGAAGAAAGGATTGAATATTGTTGACGAGAATGGAGAACGTTTAACTGAAGGAACTACGCCGAATGGAGAGGATGTTACAATACATCCCGATGATGCAGACGCTTTTTTAGTAATTTTATCTGGGATTCGGGGAAAAATACAGGAATATCTTCAGGGAAGATTATAATCATGAGAGAGGAGAATCAAAATAAGAAACAGTTGTATGAAATAGTTTTAAATAAAGTTAGAAAATGAAATCATTGATTATATTCGTATATCTATTTTTCTGTATGCCTCCAAATGAAGGAGGATTTATACATTTGGATAAATGTGAGCAGATGAGTCATGTGATTAATTGTGGCGCCGTTCCAGATACTCAAATGATATATG
>JAFQAR010000064.1 GCA_017399905.1 Bacteroidales bacterium | reverse complement strand
GATGGCAGAGGACAAGGGCTTGGGAAGGAGTGACGGAAGAGGTGGCGACAGAGAAATGGGCCAGGCAAATGAGGCAAAGGCTGAGAAGGATTTGGGTGAAAGAAGAGGTTTGAGAATGTAGAGATATGAGTGACAAGGGTTTACATAAGGATATTGAAAACTGGGCGGTACTGCTTGGCGGTGGTATGTCACTGCTGGTGATCTGCAATATTGTTCTGCTGGTGGTTGTGTGTCTGCTGATTTCAGGCTGCGGCACTTCACGGAAGGTGGAGAGGATGCAGGAGAGGCAGATGAGGGCTGAGATAGGGATGGTGGAGGAGATTCCCGGTCGAGCCGGCAATGACGGGGAGGTCGGGAATGACGGGAGATCCCCGGTCGGAGCCGGGGATGACGGAAGAGATACGACGGTGGTGATGGAGGCTGAGGGACCGATCATTATGAATGCTGTGAGGGATGAGGATGGGAATATGGTGGCGACGGACGTGCTTGAGGCGGCGTCGGTGACTGCCAGGTTCAGGAATGTTGCGGAGAGAGGCGGCAAGGTGAACATCGAGTTTGCCGTGACCGTTCCGCAGGATATGATAGATCCTCAGTGGCAGCTGCGATTCTATCCGAGGATGTATGTGCTGGAGGACACTCTGGGGCTTGATCCGGTCCTGATAACAGGCCAGGAGTATCGCAATGAGCAGATGCGTGGCTACAGGAGGTATGAGAAGTTTCTTCAGAGTATTGTGACGGATTCGATGGAGTTCGTGAATATGAGGCTGCTTGAGATTTTCATTGAGAGGAACATACCTGCACTTTATGCTTTCAGGACTGATTCTACTTTCGTTTCGGATGCGGAGTTCGCTTCTGCCTTCGGGGTGACTGAGCAACAGGCGATAGAACATTATACGAATAGACTGGCTAAATCCGCGAATGAACGCAGGAAGGCCAGGAAGGAGGAAAGGTTCAGGCAGTATGTGAAGGTGCCTATCGAACAAGGCTTCCGGCTTGATACGGTAATGCGTGAGATCAACGGGGATTTCAGATATGTGTATTCGCACACATTGGCATCGAGACCTCGTTTGAGGAAGGTGGATGTTGTATTATCCGGAGCAATCTACCAGGAGGATGTGAAGATATATGACATCCCGGAATGCGAGCCTCTGACTTATTATATCAGTTCGTTGAGTGCCTTTGTGGACGGAACCGAAAGGTATATGACAAAGGTGATCGAGAGGAAGGTATCTGCCAATACTGCCTGTTATGTGGAGTTTGAACACGACAGGTATGAGGTGGATGAGAGTCTGGGATATAATCGTGATGAGATCGGCAGGATCAAGAAGAATCTTTCTGCGTTGATAGATAACGATGAGTTTGAGATGGATTCTATCGTGGTTACGGCTTCGAGTTCTCCGGAGGGTACGGTGGCATACAATACCAGGCTTACTCAAAGGCGAAGTGAGGCTGTGGCGGAGTATTTCAGGAGGTTCATTGATGAGTATCGGGATTCGGTGAAGGCTGATGAGGGGTTTGCGGTGGATATGACTGGAGATCCCCGGTCGGAGCCGGGGATGACGGGAGAGGAATATCCAGAGACTCCGGTAAGAAGATCCTTCGCTTACGCTCAGGATGACAGTAAGAAAGATCGAGATGGTTATCGGATTCAATTCATTGCGAGGAATGATGCGGAGAATTGGAGGATGCTGGATGTGCTGGTGGCTGAGGATACGGTGATGAGTTATGAGGATAAGATCGCGTATATCAATGCGTGCGAACTGGATGACCTTGACCAGAGGGAGGAAGTTCTTCAAAAGTTAGGTTGCTACAGGCATCTGCGTGAGAAGGTCTATCCGAGATTGAGGACTGAGAAATTTGATTTCTATCTGCACAGGAAGGATATGCAGAAGGATACGGTGCATACGACTGTGATAGATTCTACATATATGGCCGGGGTGCAGGCGATCCGGGACAGGGATTATGAGACTGCTGTGACTTTGCTTCGTCCGTATCAGGACTATAATGCTGCTGTGGCGTTCTGTGCATTGGATTACAATGCGAGTGCGTTGGCTATTCTGGAAAGGCTTCATAGGACAGATCAGGTGAATTATATGCTGGCGATTGTGTATAGCCGTCTTGGGGAGATTGAGAAGGCGGCCAGGTGCTATGAGGAGGCTTGTAGGCAGAATCCGGGGTTTGTGCATAGGGGAAATCTTGATCCGGAGATTTCTTTCGCGATTGCTCAAGCGACTAAAGTCGATAACTCGACTCCCTTCGGTCGCTCGAAATGACAATATAGAGATTCCCGGTCAGGCCGGGAATGACGGGATGAGCGTATTTCGCTAAAACATAAACTTTTTACTAACATTTTAATTCAATTTCAATTATGAGAAAAGGATTTCTTATGATGGCTGCTGTGGCAGCTGTGTTCGGCACGATGTCGTGCAGGAAGGACAATGTTCCATCGATGAATCAGGGTAATGGCAATGTACCTGTGGATGGTGAAAGGACGGAACTGACGGTGGGTATTGCCACTGAAATGACCAGATCGACTACGATCACTGCCGATGATGAGGTGAAGGTGAACAACCTTCAGGTGTTCGTGTTCAGAGGGGATGCCCTCGACGCATACGGTGTGGCTGACAATGCTTCAAGCGTGACCGTAAGCTGCACGAAGGGTGATCGAGAAG
>JAFQAR010000063.1 GCA_017399905.1 Bacteroidales bacterium | reverse complement strand
ATGCAACGACACTGAGGAATACATGCCTCTTCCGCTTGCACTCGCCCATCAGGCCCTCCTCATGCTTGCAAAGATCCGCAAGCAGCAGCCTGACCTTATGCCATATCTCCGTCCTGACTCGAAATCACAGTTCACCATCGAATACGACGGCGACACAAATGAGCCCGTACGTGTGCATACGATCGTGATTTCCACACAGCACGACGAGTTCACGCCTGCGACACTCGGCAACATGAGCTATGCTGACGGCTGCGCCCAGTACGGCCAGAAGCGCGTGGACGAGGAGATGCAGAAGAAGATACGCGAGGACGTCCGGAACATCCTCCTTCCTATGCTCATCGAGACCCTTGCACCTGAGACCGCAGCCCTCTTCAAGGGAGACTACATCCTTCATGTGAACCCTACAGGCAAGTTCGTGATCGGAGGTCCTCACGGAGACACAGGCCTCACCGGACGTAAGATCATCGTGGACACATACGGAGGAAAGGGTGCACACGGCGGCGGAGCCTTCTCAGGAAAGGACCCTTCGAAGGTAGACAGGTCGGCAGCTTATGCAGCACGTTACATCGCAAAGAACATGGTAGCAGCAGGAGTCGCACGTGAAATGCTCGTGCAGGTGTCATATGCCATCGGCGTGGCACGCCCTCTCAGCATATTCGTGAACACTTACGGCACTGCGGTGAACGGCCTGAGCGACGGTGAGATAGCGAAGAAGATCGAGGAACTCTTCGACCTCCGTCCTGCGAAGATCATCGAGAAGTTCGGTCTCAAGAAGCCTATCTATGAGCCTACGGCTTCATATGGCCATGTAGGCCGCGACCCTTACAAGGCCTCTGTGACTGTAAGGCGTGACGGCAGATATGTCCAGGAACTCGTACAGTTCTTCGGATGGGAACTCCTCGACTCGGTCGACATGATCCGCGAAGCTTTCGGACTTTAATTAACAGGATTGGCCTCTATAAACAGAAAGGCTCATTGATTCAATCCGGCATTGGCTCCCGAAAAGGGAGGAGACCCACAAAGTGGGGAGGACCGGTGGAATCAATGAGCCTTTCTGTAATATTCCGGACAGACTACATCCTTTCCATCTCGCGGCGGAGATCCTTCTCCTTGATGGAAGCACGCTTGTCGTACTCCTTCTTACCGCGGGCGAGAGCTATAAGGATCTTGGCATAGCCGTTGTCGGCGATGTACAGCTTCACCGCCACTATGGTCAGGCCCTTCTCCTTCACGGCACGCTGGAGCTTGGTCAGCTCCTTTCGGGTCAGCAGAAGCTTGCGCTCACGCCGCGGATCATGCTTGCCCCAGCTGCCCCACCAGTACTCCGCAACGTGCATATTCTTGACATACAGCTCGTTATTGTTGAAATAGCAATACGCATCCACCAATGACGCCTTGCCGGCCCTGATGGACTTTATCTCCGTACCGGTAAGCACCATTCCCGCCTGGAAGGTCTCGATGAACTCGTAGTCGAACGAAGTCCTCTTGTTCTTTATCTCTATACTGCTCTTAGCTTTCGGCATATCCTTTATCTCCGCAATTATTGATTCTGAGAGACTGCAAATGTAGTGCTTTTTTCTCAATTGATACATAAAATGCTATCTTTGCATGACAAGGCACGGAAAACTCAGTCCTATGGCAAAGAAACCTTTCACACCTATCCCACCGATGGCTGAACTGCCTCCGGCAGAAGAAATCGACGTAAAGGATATCCTCGACAGATATCTCACCGGAGAAATCGACCTCATATGCGTCCTGGGACCGACAGCCTCAGGAAAGACCCGCTATGCGGTCCAGCTCGCCCGCCAGATAAACGCCTTGCTTTCAGACGTCCGGCAGGATGGGGCATGCGGAAAGCGTGCTACCCCCCTGGCCGCTGGGGGAGGGGCCCGCGACGAAGTCGTGGGAGGGGTTCTTT
>JAFQAR010000062.1 GCA_017399905.1 Bacteroidales bacterium | reverse complement strand
GCAGCCTTGATCTGAAGCTTGTTGGCCTCGCGGTCAACAATAAATCCGTAACGGTTCAACTTTTCGCCCTGAACCGTCAACTTCTCAGTTACTATTGGCTTAATTATAATTCCCATCTCTCAAGTAGTTTATCGTCTGATTCTTGAAGCAAGGATATCCTGAACGCCGTCAACAAGCACGAGTGAATTTGAATTCATGATCGCGTAAGTGTTGATCTCGTCTACAGTGATAACTCTAACCTCAGGAAGGTTACGGGACGAAAGGTAAATATTTGAAGAATTCTCTGGAAGTACGAAGAGTACCTTTCTTTCACCAGCCTTGATGTTCTTAAGGATCTGGATGAACTCCTTGGTCTTAGGTGCTTCCATTACGAATGGCTCAACCATTGTGATTGCGTTCTCCTGTGCCTTGTATGAAAGAGCTGAGAATCTTGCGAGCTGCTTGAGCTTCTTGTTGAGCTTCTTGCGGTAGCAACGTGGCTGAGGTCCGAATACACGGCCACCACCAACATAGATACCTGCCTTGAGGGATCCGTGACGGGCACCGCCTGAACCTTTCTGGCGGATGAGCTTCTTGGTGCTGTATGCAACCTCGCTACGGTCCTTTGTCTTTGCTGTTCCCTGACGCTGGTTTGCAAGATACTGCTTTACGTCGAGGTAGATAGCATGGTCGTTAGGTGTAATGCCGAAGATCTCCTCGTTGAGGGTTACGGTCTTGGCAACTGTTCCATCAATTTTGTAAACTGACAACTCCATAGCTTAGTCCTCCATGATTACATATGAACCCTTAGCTCCAGGTACAGAGCCCTTTACTACGATAAGGTTGTTCTCAGGCATAACCTTGATCACCTCGAGGTTGAACACCTTTACGCGCTCATTACCCATGTGTCCAGCCATACGCATTCCCTTGAATACGCGTGAAGGCCATGATGATGCACCGAGGGAACCAGGGTGACGGAGACGGTTGTGCTGACCGTGAGTCTGGCCGCCTACTCCTGCGAAGCCGTGACGCTTCACAACGCCCTGAAAACCTTTACCCTTTGATGTTCCGACAACGTCAACGAACTTAACGTCTTCAAAAACGTCAGCTACCGTGAGGACGTCACCGAGCTTAAGTTCCTGAGCGAAGTCTGCCTTGAACTCGACAAGCTTGCGCTTAGGTGTGGTTCCTGCCTTTTCGAAGTGGCCCTTAAGAGCCTTGCTGGCATGCTTCTCTGAGATTTCGTCATAGGCAAGCTGTACAGCGGCATAACCATCTTTCTCTACTGTACGAATCTGCGTAACTACACATGGACCAGCCTCAATAACGGTGCATGGAATATTTTTTCCATCGGCACCGAAAACGGAAGTCATTCCGATTTTCTTTCCAATTAATCCAGGCATTGGTTTGTTTAATTAATTGATTATAAATAATTTGCAGCCCACTATACATTTTAGCGGGCTGCAAATATACGATTAATATTTTAATTTTCAATGATTTGACTGAAAATTTTTATTTCTTGAAGTATGGGAGGTCTCCCTTGATATGGTCGAACTCTTCACCCCAGCCATCGTTCTGAACCAGAACACCTTCCGACAAAGTCACCTGGCTGTCCGGAATCTTGAAGAAGCCGCCTCCTGTAGCACTGTATCTTGCCATGAAGTCATTGTTGCCGAAAGTATACTTGCCGGCCTTTCCTTCATTGAGGATTTCGTTTCCTTCCTGATTCTTCACGATCTCCTCGACATCACCCCAACGGCGGAGGTCATTCCATCTCATGGCCTCGAAACAGAGCTCGTAACGTCTCTCCTTCTTGAGAGCGGCAAGAGAATATGCCACGTCGCCGAGACCGGCTCTCTGGCGCACTGCGTTAAGACCGCTCTTTCCGTTATAAATAGCCTTTCCGTCAGTGAGTTCGGAGTGCATGAGAAGCACGTCAGCAAAACGGAGCCATACGAGAGACTGTGTCAGACCTGTCTGCTTGTCGTTGTCTCCGCCATAGAAGTATGCGAACGACTCATAAAGAGTTCCTGCATCGTCATATGCTCCGCAACCGAGATACTTCTTTGCAAGAAGGTCCGTATTCTCGACTTCCTTCTTGTTGTCACCTGCATATCCCGGAATCTCGTCAGCCCTCTTGCAGATAGAGCCTTGTCTTCTGTAGTCACCTGCATAATCAGGATCCACAGCCCAGTCGTTCCAGAGCGTAGCGCATACCGGACCGTTCGAATATCCCTGAGGGATGAAAGGGAAGGCGGCGGCAGTACTCTTGCGGATTCCGAAGAATTCCACTACACGGTTGTGCCTGAGGTCATTGTCACTGAACGAACCGGCATTGGACATCTTGATGGCGAACATGTTCTCCTTGTTTTCATCAGTCTCCCATACAAGGCCGTTTTCCTTTGCATAAGGGTAATCTTTGGCTGTATAAGGGTTTGTATAAGGCCAGAGGTTTCTCTGATCGGAAACAAGACCATGGCCGCTGTTCTTGATGCAGTCCTCGAGCCAGCCCACTACATCCGCCTTCGTAACGGAACCTTCGCCCACAAGCGGAAGCTCCGACTTCTTGTAGAAGCCCGTGTAGAACATCCACACTCTTGCCATGATGGCCTCTGCCACCCACTTTGTCGCATGACCGACTTCAAGGTCAGGCCATTTTGCTCCTGAACCGAGATCTATCGCCATCTTGAGGTCCGATGCGACCTGTGCGTAAATCTCGTCAGCGTTTGCCTTAGGAAGGTTCTTAGCCTCGGTAGTAACTACGAGCGGAACCTGACCGAAGACCTGGGCAAGCTGGAAGTAATAGAATCCCCTGAGGAAATAGACTTCCGCAAGAAGCTGGTTCTTAACCTTCTCCGAACTCCACTCAGGCACATTGTCCATTGTCTCAAGGGCGCTGTTTGCACGGAAGATACCCTGGTAACGGGTCTCCCAGAAGCGCTCGAAAGCACTGAGTTCCCAGTTCATGATACGGTCGCAGCTCTGCGCTCCCACATTACTCTGGCTGCCGCCGCCGAGACGGTCGTCACCTGCAAGTTCGAACACGAAGAACGGGTCGCTTTCAGGATCTGTCAGTCCGTTGTTCATAACGGTATAGATACCCGTAACCATCTGCCTGGCATCTACCTCTGACTTCGGAAAGTTGGATGTATCCTTCTTGGTCAGGTTCTCCGTATCAAGAAAGGAGTCACATCCGATAAATACGCCTGCGCTTACAAGCAGTGCGAAAATCATATATAAACGTTTCATGACATGTCAAAGATTAGAATGTTAAATTTACACCGAAGATCCATGCGTTCGAGCCCGGATAGTTTCCGACATCGACACCTGACATCCAGCCTGTTCCGTCACCATAACCGATTTCAGGATCCATACCTGTATACTTGGTGAATGTGAACATGTTCTGAGCCGAAACATAAAGACGGCAGCGGGTAAGAGGCATGTTCTTGAACAGCTTCTTGAAATCATAGCCGAATGTTATGTTCGAGATCTTGAAGTAGTCACCGTTCTCGATCCAGATGTCTGAAACCTCTGACATATTGGCGTCCTTACCATGACAGAATCTCGGATATCTGTTGGTAGAACCTTCTCCAGTCCAGTACTTTGTATAAACGTCCGTAGTATAGTTCTCATCCGGCTTGCTCGAGAAGTGACGGTAGCTCTTGGCGATCTGCTGGCCGAAAGCGCCGTAACCGTTGATCGAGAGGTCGAATCCCTTGTATGCGAGGTTGATAGAAAGACCGAGGTTGTAGTCAGGATTAGGATTACCGATCATTGTCTTGTCCTCCTCGTTGATCTTTCCGTCCTTGTTTGTATCGACATACATCACATCACCCGGCTGAAGCGATGAACCCTGGAGAGAATTGGCTGCATCTCCGTTGCAATTAGCATCGATATATTTCTGGATGTCAGCCTCATTCTGGATGATGCCGGCAACGTCATAACCCCAGAAGTAACCGATAGGATAGCCCACCTGTACGCGATAGAGCTCGTCAGTGTTCTGTGCGATCACATTGTCTCCTCCGTGGATGATTCCCTCAGAGTTGGCGATCTTGGTAACGAGGTTGTCGTTGTGCGAGAATGTAGCCGAGATTCCGTAAGAGAAGTCGCCTACGTTGTCGTTCCATGAAACGAGGAATTCGTATCCGCGGTTACGGATGTCACCACCGTTGATGTAAGGTGCGCCTGAACCGTAGATGAGGAGGGTCGGTGCACGTACCAGCCAGTCTCTTGTAACCTTGTTGTACCAGTCGAACGAAACGCCGAGCCTGCTGCGGAAGAATCTTGCGTCGATACCGAAGTCGAGCTGCTCCGAAGTCTCCCACTTGAGGTTCTCGTTAGGCATGATGTCAGGATATGCTCCCGTATTCTCCACGCTCTTGTCCTCGAAGTAATAAGGAGCGTTGAATGCGATGGTGGCAAGATACTGGAACGCCGAGATGTTGCAGTTACCGTTCTGACCCCATGATGCGCGGAGCTTGAGGAAGCTCAGCCAGTTCTTTGCAGGAGCCATGAAGTCCTCATTCGTCATCACCCAACCTGCAGAAACCGATGGGAAGTAGCCCCATCTGTGGCCTCTTGCGAAATTTGAAGAACCGTCAGCACGCATTACAGCAGAGAACAGATACTTCTCCTTGTAGTTGTAGTTCACTCGTCCGAAGAATGATGAAAGGGCACCCTGTCCGTTAGGAGAACCTCCGATGGAAGTGTTTGCCACATCCATTCCCTGGGTGTTGTTTATGTATGCATGGTCGAATGAACCAGGGAAGATCGAATTCGAATTCTTTACATTGACGCTGTTGCCATATCCCCACTTCTCAAGAGACTGACCTACGAGAACGTCAAGATTGTGGTCGCCGAACGACTTCTTGTAGTTGACGGTGTTTTCCCATGACCATTTCGCGCTGTATGACTGGTTCTGGGTAACGTCATCCGTATTGTTGCTTGAATTTCCACTCAACGAATATGTAGGGACATACCTGCGGTAATCGCTGTGGCTGAAATGTACGCCTACGCTTGACCTGATGGTGATGTCCTTTATCGGCATTATCTGGAGATAGAAGTTGCCGCTTATCCTATGACCCTTCGAACGGTTGTTACCATGGTCATAATAGATCTCCGCGAGAGGGTTGGCATAATCCTGATTGAAATCCCACTCTTCCTCCTTCATGTCGGCATACTCGTAGAAGTCTCCGTTCTTGTCATATGCAGGAAGGATAGGAGGTGCTACGAGAAGGTCACGGATACTGTTGTAGTAGTTGTTTCCGATCGCCACGCCTGACTTTCCTGTAACGGTCGCAGTGATGTTCTCACCGAATACGATGATGTCACGTCCGTTCTTCTTCCATACGGAGTAGTCCGAGTTCAGACGTACTGTATATCTCTCATACTGAGGAGTTGCAGGATAACCGAGGGTACCTTCCTGTCCGAAATATGAGAAACCGAGAGAGAAGCGCGACTTGTCGCTTCCGCCCGTCATGTTCACAGAATGGTTCTGGATAGGCGCATTCTTGTTGATGGACTCCTTGAGCCAGTTCGTGCCTTTCCATTTTCCGCTCATGATGTCGTCATAATGGTTAGGGATCAGACTCTTGAAGTCATATGGAGTCTGGCCTGCAGTCTCATAAGACTTGTTGATTATCTCCATGTACTGCTTTGCATCGAGAGGTGTCACACCGTTGGTGTTCGGATTCTGGATACCGTAATATCCTTCGTAAGAAACGCTGAGCTTCGAATCCGCGCTACCCTTCTTTGTAGTCACGAGGATGACGCCGTTTGCCGCACGGGCACCGTAGATGGCGCTTGAAGCCGCATCCTTGAGGACGTCGATAGACTCGATGTCGTTTGGAGAGAGCGATGTGATCGATCCGCCCGGAACACCATCAATTACGTATAGAGGTTCTGTCGAACCGATTGTACCCATACCGCGGATGGTGACCTTGTAACTCTCACCCGGCTGTCCTGAATTCGATGTGATGTTCACACCGGCAGCCTGGCTCTGGAGAGCTCCGAGCGCGTCAAGGGAGTTGACAGCCGCGAGCTTCTCGCCTGTAACGTTTACCGTCGAACCTGTGATGAGCTTCTTTCTCTGAGTACCGTAACCCATTACGACTACTTCGTCGAGAAGTTCGGCATCCTCGCGGAGAGAAACGTTGATCACAGCCTGATTTCCGACCTTTACCTCAACAGGAATGCAACCGAGGAAGTCGAACACCAGGACCTCGTCATCACTGACTTCGATCTCATAACGTCCGTCGGCATCAGCGACCTGTCCGCGTCCGCCGCCGTTCCTTACGATCACTCCCGCACCGGGAAGCGGATCGCCGGCAGGTGACGTGATACGTCCTTTCACGACATGTTTCTTAGCCTGCTGTGCGGCAGAAATCACGATCCATGTACCGTCGATGCTTGAAACGAGGTTCTGAGGCTTCAGCACCCTGTTCACTACAGCGACAACATCTTCATTGTCGGCCTTTACAGACACGACAGAGGTCAGGTCGACCTGAGCATTCTTGTAAGCAAAGGTGTAACCGCTCTGCTTTTCAAGATTTGTGAAGAACTCCTTAACAGATACATCTGTCAGAGACACAGAGACCTTTCTGTTCTGTGCGTACAGTGGCAGAGAAGCCACAGACATCACAAGAAAAGCCAAAAGAACAGATAATTTCTTGTACTGCATAAGTTGTTATTAATTAGTGGTTTATGGTTAGAAGTGTCATTTTGATGTCACAAGTATGTGCCTTGAATCCCTGAAGACACACCTGCTTTGCGTCAACGTGCAGATGAGTTCAAGCGTCTTGTATAGTGATTCATGCCTCAGGGTGAGGGATATGCGGGTGCTCCTGTCCACATTATCCGCCATTTCGATGTCGACATTGTACCAGTGTTCCAGATTGGTGAGGATATCTTCAAGAGTACGGTTCTCGAAAGTGATGCTGTTTTTTGTCCAGCTGCTGAAATCATCCGCATCGACGCGCTTCACATAAGCGGTCTCGAGACTTCTGGGGGCGGAAAACTGCTGGCCGGGAGAAAGGGCTATAGGTGCGAAGCTTTCGCTCTCCACCTGAATACGGCCTTCGCTCAAGGTCACCTGATAATCGCCGTACACATCCGTATTGCGGGCATTGAATTCGGTACCGAGGACCCTCACATCCACATCGCCCATATCAACGACAAAATGCCTGTCCGACGGAGTCACGTCGAAGAAGGCTTCTCCGTACAGTGCAACCTTGCTCTCTCCTTCAGAAAGATCGCCTCTGAATTCGATCTTACTGCCTGAATTAAGCCATACGCGGGTTCCGTCCGGCAAGGTGAAGTCTCCCTTTCCGGAAGAAGAGGTGACATAACAGGTCAAAGGCTGTTCCGGTTCCACGCTGAACAAGAAAAAGGCAGCTGCAGGTAGGATGAGCATACATGCCAGGCAGGCCGCAACCGCTCCCCATGACACGAAGACGCCCCTTCCTGACAAAGGTCTGCCCTTCCTGTATCCCATCTTGCGGTGGAGACGTTTCAGCCTTGTCCATCTTGCCACGGACGATACGGAATCCTCCCGTACCTCATGGCTCATGATGTCCCATTCGGTCTCAAGAGCCTTCAACTTCTCTTCCTTGTCATCTTCCGAAAGAAGCCACTGCGCAAAGAGACCCTGCATGTCCTCCGACATGGGATTGCGCATGAAAAGACTGATAAGCTTGTGAATATGGCCCATAATGTCCCTTTTTTCATATAAGACTGAAAAAGAGGGCCGTCCCCTAGTCTCAAATGAAGAAAACTGCAATCTTGAGGATATTTCTCAAAGAGGAAAGAGCCTTGGATATATGATATTCCACGGTCTTGACGGAAATGCCGAGCCTTTCGGCGATTTCCTTATGGGAGAGCATCTGCTGGCGGCTGAGGGTAAAGACGGTACGCCTCTGCTCAGGCATGACGCTCACCGCAAGGTCTATCATGACCATAAGATTCTGGCCGTCTATCCTTTCAATGACGGTATCAGGCACAACATCCTTGAGGACAGTTTCGGGGAAAGAGGAGGAAGAGACCGTGACCTTGCGCCTTGCCAAGGCATCCAGGACCGCATTTCGGGTCATGGTGAAGAGATACGAACGCAGCGACCTTACATCAGTGAGCTTTCCGCGCATCTCCCAAAGCTTCAGGAAAAGGTTCTGGGAAATGTCGTCGACCTCGGTCCTGTTCTTCAGAAGGGCATAGGCAAATCTCTCCACGAGTGGAGAATACTGCATATACAACTCGTCAAAAGCTTCGTACGATCCTTCCGAAAGGTCGTGCACAAGCCTTCTCTCTTCATCACAGGTCATTGTTCAGGTCATTAGGTGAGTACAAATATATATAACTTTCTTTAAATAATAAAATTCCGTATATTTGCGCAGATATATAAAAAGGTGCACATGTTACTGGCATTATTCGGTTTCCTGCAGATGTCGTTTGCTGACATTCTGGACATTCTGCTGCTGGGTCTTATCATATTCCTTGCCTTCAAGTGGCTGAGAGGTTCGTCAGCGATGAGCATCTTCGTAGCCATCGTGTCGCTGTACCTGATCCGCGTCCTCGTGTCGGCATTCAACATGAGGCTTATGACTGCGCTGATGGAGACCGTTCTGGATGTCGGAGTCCTCGCGCTGATCGTCATATTCCAGCCGGAGATCAGGAAGTTCCTGATAAACCTCGGAAACAGGTACATGAACAACGCGAAGAGCAGGGCCATAATGGACAGGGTCCTCGGAAGGAAGAAGGGTGCCATGAAAGGAAGCGAGGCCGTGAACGACCTTACGGAGGCTTGCCGCAGGATGTCGGAAGACAAGACAGGAGCCCTCATCGTGATAGCACACAGGACACCGCTCGACGACATAATCAGTACGGGAGACATGATTGACGCCGCCATCCACAGAAGGCTCATCATGAACCTGTTCTTCAAGAATTCGCCCCTTCATGACGGAGCCATGGTAATATCGGGAGACCGCATAATAGCAGTACGATGCACCCTTCCCATCACGGAACGGACCGATATCCCGGCGAGCTTCGGAATGAGGCACAAGGCGGCGATCGGCATTACCGAAACAAGCGACGCAGATGCGGTGGTGGTGTCTGAAGAGACCGGCAGGATATCGTTCGTGAAGGAAGGCAACGTGACGCACATACAGAACATAAACGAACTGAAGCTTCTCCTCAACACATCGTTAGGAGAAGAGTAAAACAGACAGGTGATTTGGAAAGCAAAAGGATAATGATTGACAGCAGGCTGGAGCAGAAGATCGGATTTGACCGCATAAGGCAGATCATTTCCGACAGGTGTTCCACCTCTTATGCAGCGGAAAGGACAGCGACTGAAACCTTTTCCACCAATCCTTCGAACATACGCAAAAGACTGCTTCTTACCGACGAGATGCGCCTCATCATGATGTTTGAGGACAGTTTCCCGTCTGGCGGATTCATTGACTGCATAGATTTCCTGAAGCCGCTCGAGACGGGTTCTTCAGCCATAGACCTCATTTCGCTCCGCAAGCTGAAGACGATGCTCGAAACACTGCGCAAGGTCACTTCATTCTTTGAGGAGGTAAAGGACGGAGTCTATCCGAACCTCAAGCGCATGAGTGCGCCGATCCTCGGATTTCCGGAAGTGCAGAGAAGGATAGAAACTATAATCGACAGATACGGCGACGTGAAGGACACCGCGTCCGACGAGCTGTACGCCATACGCAAGGCACTGAAGGAAAAGGAAGGCGCGATCTCACGACGTGTGAGCGCCATCCTCCGCAAGGCACAGGAGGAAGGCATCGTGGACAGCGATGCCGGAGTGTCCGTCAGGGACGGCAAGATGCTGATTCCTGTAAGCGCAGCGAACAAGAAGAAGATTGCCGGATTCATCTACGACGAATCCGCGACCGGCAAGACGGCGTTCATAGAGCCGGCCGAGGTCGTGGAGCTCGACAACCAGATAAAGGAACTGAAGTTCTCCGAACAGAGGGAGATCCTCAAGATCCTTCTCGAATTCACGGAATTCCTGCGCCCGTACATACCGGACCTTCTGGACGGAGCACGTTACCTCGGAGAGATCGACTTCCTGATGGCAAAGGCCCAGGTGGCCCTCGACTTCATCGCCGGCATGCCGATAATATCGGACAACGGCGAGATGAACCTCCGCAAGGCGCGGCATCCTCTTCTGGAAAGGGCTCTCCGCAAGGAAAGGAAGGAGATCGTACCTCTTACGGCAACACTGACACCGCAGAAGCACATCCTGCTGATATCCGGACCTAACGCCGGAGGAAAGTCCGTATGCCTGAAGACCGTCGGCCTTCTCCAGTACATGTTCCAGTGGGGCATGCTCATACCCACATCGGAAACATCGGAGATGCTCGTCTTCGACCGCATCATGGTCGATATAGGAGACGACCAGTCGATAGACAACGACCTCAGTACCTACAGTTCCTTCCTCGTGAACATGAAGGAGATGCTGGCCAAGGCCGATTCCCGCACTCTCGTGCTCATCGACGAGTTCGGTTCCGGAACGGAGCCGGCGGCGGGAGGGGCAATCGCTGAGTCCATACTCAGCGAACTCGACAGACGCGGCGCCTATGGAGTGATCACCACTCATTATACGAACCTCAAGCTCTATGCTTCCTCCGACACCGGAGTCATGAACGGAGCGATGATGTTCGACGTGAAGAACATAGCTCCTATGTTCAAGCTGGAGATGGGACTGCCGGGCAACTCCTTCGCCTTCGAGCTAGCACGGAAGATGGGACTGCCGGAAAACATAATCAAGGATGCGGAGAACCGTGCCGGAGAGGAATTCGTAGGCATAGAACGCAACCTCCGTAAGATTGCCCGCAACAGGAAGGCCCTTGACGAAAAGCTTGAACGTATCAGGCATACCGACAAGACCCTTGAGAACATAACCGACAAGTACCAGAAGGAGCTCCAGCAGATAAAGCAGCTGAAGAAGGAGATCCTCGACCAGGCGAAGAAGGAGGCCGAGGAGATCATCAAGGGCGCCAACAGACAGGTGGAGAATACAATAAAGACCATCAAGGAGTCCCAGGCAGAGAAGGAGACGACCCTGGAAGCCCGCAAGGAGCTTCAGGGATTCATGTCCATACTCGCGGCCCGCAAGGAAAAGGAGCAGAAGGAAAAGGACGACTACATCGAGCGCAAGATACAGCAGATAGATGCCCGCAGGGAGCGTCAGAAGCAGAGGAAGGCACAGCGTGCCGACGACAAGGCGCAGCAGGAGATGCGCGAGCAGCAGGCGGAGAAGGAAAGGCTGGAAGCCTTCCGTTCGGCACCGCTCAAGCCCGGGGAAAAGGTGCGCGTGAAGGAAAACGGAATGGTCGGCGAAGTGGCCAAGGTTTCCGCCAAGGCCGTAGTCGTGACCATAGGCAACATCAGCAGCAAGATGCCGTTGGACAAGGTCGAAAGGATCACATCCAATGAATTCAAGAGCGCCGTGAAGGAGACTTCGAGACCGGTGAGCACCATAAGGATGGATTCGTCCATAAACGAGCGCAAGCTGAATTTCAGCACGGAGATCGACGTACGCGGAGAAAGGCTGAACGATGCCATCGAAAAGGTGACCCGATATGTGGATGACGCCATCATGCTCAACGTATCGAGCGTCCGGATCATCCATGGAAAAGGAACCGGAGTGCTCAGGGACGAGCTCCAGAAGCTGCTTCGCACCATGCCAGGCATCGCCGGTGTCAGGGACGAACACATACAGTTCGGAGGAACGGGAGTGACAATTGTAACATTCGACTGATAATGGGAAAGACAACAGGACGCTTCATCATCTTTGCCGCAGCCCTTGTGCTTGCCTCTTGCGGAGGACAGGGCGGCAAGGAAAAGGAAATGGGGCCGGAAGAGGTCATCGAAAGATTCAACAGGGCAATAACGGCAGGAGACTTCGCTGCCGCGAAGGAACTTTGCGACACATTGACCATGAAAGAATACCTTGACAGCTATGCCGAGGCATGGGATGTGCTGCAGAAGGAAGACAGTTCGGCACTTGCCATAGCATCAGACCTGCTGTCCGGCGCAGTGCTCGATATAGAAAAGATTGAAAAGGCGGATGAGGGAAAGGCCGTTTACTACACGCTTGAAGCGGACGGCCACACAAAGACAAGGAAAGCTATAGTGAAGAAGACAGAGGGGATATGGAAGGTAGCGGAAATCACAGACGCGATATAGGCAAGCTTGGCGAAGATATAGCATGCAGCCTGCTCATGGAAATGGGCCATGTCATATTGGAACGCAACTGGAGAAGCGGACATCTTGAGATCGACATAATATCCTTCAACCATGAAGGTATACATTTCGTTGAGGTCAAGTCCCGCAAATTCAGCATACAGGCTCCGCCGCAGGACAATGTCGGCCGGATAAAGCAGCGTCGCACGGTAAAGGCGGCGGCATCTTTCCTGCGGACGGCAAAGGGACTTCCTTACGGAAGCCACGAATGTATGTTCGACGTCGTAGCTGTGACCTTTGAAGGCGGGACTTTCAGGACCGAATGGTTCCCGCAGGCATATATTCCTGTATTTGTATAGAAGACCGTGCATCCGGAATTGTGTGAAACAGTCATCCCCGGGGAAGACCCGGGACAAAAAGACAAGAGATATGAACAGAAAGAATTGTTATTGCGTCATCATGGCAGGAGGTGCCGGAACAAGATTCTGGCCTCTCAGCAGGACAGCCAAGCCGAAGCAGTTCCTTGATGTGGCCGACACCGGCAAGACATTCATCCGAAGCACTTATGAAAGATTCCTGAAGGTGGTGCCGCAGGAGAACATCCTTATCGTTACGGCAGCAAAGTACAAGGACCTTGTAGAAGCGGAGATCCCGGAACTCACCAAAGAGAATCTCCTTCTTGAGCCGTACGCAAGAAACACTGCCCCATGCATCGCCTACGCGACCTACACGCTGCTCAGGAGAAACCCTGACGCCCGCATGGTGGTGACTCCTTCAGACCACTACATCCAGAACGAGGACCTCTTCGTGCAGACGATCAGCTATGCCTTCGACTATCTGAAGGAAAACGACGTCCTGATGACCCTCGGCATCGTTCCGACAAGACCGGACACAAACTACGGATACATCCAGGCATATGGCGGTACAGAGGCATACAAGAGCGAAGTACCCATGCAGGTCAAGACCTTCACTGAAAAGCCGGACAAGGAACTCGCACAGGTATTCATAAACTCAGGCGAATTCTTATGGAACTCCGGAATATTCATCTGGAATGTTGACACAATAAGGAAGGAAATGGAGAAGCATCTCCCTGAAGTGACAGGACTGTTCAAGGGATGGGAAATGGCTCTCGGTTCAGCTATTGAGGATGAGTTCATCGCAAGGGCCTATACCGACATCAGCAACATCTCGATAGATTACGGTGTCATGGAAAAGACCGACCACGCTTGGGTCTATCCGGCGAAATTCGACTGGCAGGATATCGGAACATGGGAATCCCTCTATAACTTCCTTCCGGACAAGGACTACAACGGCAACGCCATCGGAACGGAAAAGGCCCTCATAGAGAACAGCAGGAACATAATGGTCATCTCTCCTGACAGGAATAAGCTTGTGGCCGTGAAGGGACTTGAGGACTTCATGATCATCGACACCGAAGACGCCCTGGTCATCTGTCCGAAGGACGACAAGAAGTTCAAGGACTTCATCTCCGGCATAGCGATGCCTGATTACGAAAAGTACAGATAATATATAATACCCCTCGGGGCCAAATCCAAAGGAAATATGGAAAAACAGATACAGGCCGACATGGTAGCGGCAATGAAGGCCAAGGACACGGTACGTCTAGCCTCTCTCAGAGCGATAAAGGCGGCGGTAATGCTCGCCAAGACAGCCGAAGGCGCAACTGGCGAAGTGAGCGACGCTGACATCGTGAAGATCATCCAGAAGCTCGTGAAGCAGCGCAAGGAAAGCGCCCAGCAGTACAACGATGCGGGTCGTCCGGAGCTGGCTGAGAACGAGCTGGCTGAAGCGGCTGCGATGGAAGTCTATCTTCCGAAGCAGCTCAGCGAAAGCGAGCTCAGGGAGGCTCTTGCGAAGATCATCGAAGAGGTCGGAGCAAGCAAGCCTCAGGACATGGGCAAGGTGATGGGCGTAGCGACAAAGCGCCTTGCCGGCCTCGCAGACGGCCGCGCCATCTCAACCATGGTCAAGACTCTTCTCCAGTAAGCGCCGACGGAAGGATATTCATCTTCGAGAAGGCAAAAAGCTTCCTGCCGAGATCCTTCAGAGAAGCTCCGATATGATAGACATCATCATCCACGATCAGAAAACGGTCGTGGATGTTTTTGTTTTCCATCAGCTTTATCGGAGGGTACTGGGAGTTGTGCTTTGCAAGGTCCTGTTTCAAGGTTTCCGTCAATCTTCCGGTGCGGATCTCAGCCGTCACACCTGTCTGCCTTTTGGACAGCATCAGCAGCACACTTTCATCTATATAATTGTCGATCAGTGTCAGGCTTTTCCTGGCCGAGCGTATCAGATCCGTCGCAAACACATACGCGTCGAAGATCTGACCATCATAGAAAATGCCTTCGACAGGAGGCAAGGAGGTCCGGACGAAGAAGTCGATCTTATGTTCATTCTCATAAAGACGGCGTTCATATTCTGACATTCGTCTG
>JAFQAR010000061.1 GCA_017399905.1 Bacteroidales bacterium | reverse complement strand
ATAAATTTATTTATTAGGATTTATGCGACTTTATATGAGCTGTTCCAGATAATCGGCCCATTCCTGCATCATGCGGCGGCGTTCCGGCAGGTATTCCGCATAATTGTAGGCGGCACGGACGCCGTTCCTTTCCGAGTGCGCGAGCTGGCGTTCTATCCAGTCGCGGTTATAGCCGCGCTCGTTCAGGAGTGTGGATGCCAGCGATCGGAAGCCGTGCACGCTCATTTCATCCTTCTCGTAGCCCATGCGGCGCAGGGCATTGAGCATGGTGACTTCGGAAATGGGGCGCACATCGGTGCGGATAGAAGGGAAGAGGTATTTGCCTTCGCCGGAGTAGAGCCGCAGTTCTTCCAGCACGGCCACGGCCTGTCGGGACAGCGGGACGATATGGGCCGTGCGCATCTTCATGCGTTCGGCGGGAATACGCCACTCGGATTTAGATAGGTCAAACTCCTTCCATTCGGCGGCCCTCAGCTCTGTCGGCCTTGTGAACACCAGCGGCGCGAGCTTCAACGCACAGACCAGCGGAAAGTATCCGTCGTACTCGTCGATCTCGCAGAGGAGCTGACCGACCTTTTTCGGGTCGGTTATGGTGGCGCGATGCGTGACTTTTCGCGGATGTAATACACCGCGCAATCCGTCCGCGATATTGTACTTCGCCTTTCCGAGGATTAAGGACTATTCCGAGGTGGTCTCATTCTTTCCTACCGACAGTGTGTATAGACAGTTTGAAGGCTCACGCCATACTCACGGGCAAGGGCTGTCTTCCTCTCCCCGTTGGCTATCCTCTGCTTGATGGCGTCTATCTGACTATCCGAGAGTGCCTTCTTCCTTCCACAGTTCTTGTAGCGGTTCTTCTGTCTCGCCAGGGCTATGCCTTCCCGCTGGCGTTCGTGTAGCAGGGCGACCTCAAATGTCGCTACAGCACCGATGATGGAAAGTTGGAGTTCTTGGAACTGGTCGGTCTTCCCCGCCACGAAACGCATATTCTCCTTATGGAAGACCACAGACACGCCACGAGCAAGCAATCCTTGGACGAGTTCCAAGAGGTCACGGAGATTACGACACAGACGGTCTATGCTGTGGCAGTGAAGGATGTCACCATCACGCAGATACGAGAGGCATTCCTTCAATGCTGGTCTCTCGGCGTTTCTCCCAGAACATTTATCCTCAAACACTCTGTCTAATTCTACACCGTAGAGTTGGCGTTCAGTATTTTGAGAAACAGTGCTTACACGAATGTATCCGACATCCTTTCCGCTCATAATAACCTCTAATAATACTCAAAGAGTTTTCTTTGAAACTTCAAACAATTCCTTTTCTTCAAGTTATTAGAGGGTAGCATTCGGATATATCGGTGCCAAGAAAAAGGTATAGCATTCTTTGAAGAAAATATTTGTCAGAGTTGCTTGTCGTTCTCGTTCAAAGAGCATAGAAGTAGACTTACCACATCCTCTCTCAACTCCGCTATGGAGCGTTGGGATTGGTATTCGTCTATTTCGCTAATGCGTTGATATCATTGATAGTGAAACGAAGTTCTTCCGTCGGCACACGGGGGTGGAACTAATCCCCTTGGGGACGCCACTTCTTCCTAAGATAGCAACAACTTAGGATAAAGACACACCAACTCCAATGCTCGTAGCACAACAGTGTTACACATTGGAGTTTTTTTTATGCCTATCGCTACCCACACTGGACGAAGGACT
>JAFQAR010000060.1 GCA_017399905.1 Bacteroidales bacterium | reverse complement strand
CGAACCCCCGACCCTCTGCTTGTAAGGCAGATGCTCTAAACCAACTGAGCTATGCTCCCTTTTGCGGTGCGGACGGGACTCGAACCCGCGACCCCCGGCGTGACAGGCCGGTATTCTAACCAGCTGAACTACCGCACCAATGTTCAGACTTTATGCGTTTTTGTTGAACGCGGATGCAAAGGTACGCAAATTTTCTTAACCTGCAAATTTTTCTTTCATTTTTTGCTTAAAAAACGACAAAAAAGTGACGGCGGACCTTTTGTGAAATCCGCCGTCGGTTGTGTTCAGAATCAGAAAACAATGAAATTCAGTGCTTTCCATTGCGCGTGCGTCATTTGACCTCGATCACGCGTTTTTCATCTTCAACTTTTTCCTTTACCGCTTTAGGAATATCCACATAAAGGATACCGTTCCTTACAGTAGCATCGATCGCGTCTTTGTCCGCGTTGTCAGGAAGAATGAGGGTCTGACTGAACCTTGAGTATGAAAACTCCTTTCTCAGGTATCTGCAATCCTTCTTTTCTCCATCCTTTTCCTTGTCCTTGCAGCCGCAGTCAGTCTTTTCCATCTCCACTACAAGATTGCCCTGCTTGTTGATGTGGATCTTGAAGTCGTCCTTGCACATTCCCGGTGCTGCGATCTCAAGCCTGTATCCCTTGTCATTTTCCTTGACATTGATGGCCGGAGTGGTACTTCCGACCTTTTCAAATGAATGATTGTCGAAGAAGTCGTTGAAGAAGTCTGTAAGGCCGTACTGGCCGTTGAATCTTCGTGCTGGTAACATATCGTATTTCTCCTATCCGTTAAATTGTTTATATACTTCGCCTTTGCAGGCGGATATCGTAATGTCAATATCCATACCATCTGCGTCTTTTACGGATAAAAATCATTATCTTCGCATCTTCAACAGAATATCCGCATATATGGAAAAGAAATTATATCCCTTCAAGTTCATTCCTGTGGCATCGAAAAGGCCATGGGGTGGAAATGCTTTGGTAAATGCTCTCGGCAAGACGTTCGTGGAATGTGACGAGGACGGAAACGAGACCGTACTCGGCCCCGATGTCCGTATAGGCGAAAGCTGGGAGCTTGCAGATATGGGCGTCGAGGATTCTCTGGTAGCTGACGGCTGGTTTGCCGGCAATTCCATCAGCGAGCTCATGGAGACCTACCTTGAAAGAGTCGTCGGTGAAAAGGTATATTCATATTACGGCCGGCAGTTCCCGCTTCTGATAAAGTTCCTTGATATCAATGACAGACTCTCGGTTCAGGTCCATCCTGACGATGAGGTCGCTGCAGAAAGATACGATTCTCTCGGAAAGGCAGAGATCTGGTATGTGATGGACGCAAAGCCAGGTGCAAGGATATATGCCGGTTTCAACAAGGACATGTCTGCACAGGAACTTTATGACCGATGCCAGAACGGTACCGTGGAGGAAGTCCTGAATGTGATCTATCCTAAGAAAGGCGATGCCTTGCTCATCACTCCGGGTACGGTTCATGCTGCAGACGGCGGCCTTCTCATTGCAGAGGTTCAGGAGTCTTCCGACATGACATTCCGTCTTTACGACTGGGGCCGTGAATTCAACCCTGCTACTGCAAGGCCGCTGCATCTTGAAGAGGCGATAGATATCATCGACTACAAGGCTTTCGACCCGTCACTGTTCCGCAAAGGTCCCCTTTGGGAGAAGGAGTGCCATTGTCATGAGGAGGGACACGATTGCCATTGCCACGACCATGAAGACAAGGTTGCCGAGAATTTGGCAGAGCGTCCTGAGTTCTGTGTCACAAAGATAAATCTTACCGATCCTCTTCATATCTATACCGAGCAGTTCGAAAGCTTCATAGTATATGTATGCGTTGAGGGAGCGGCTTCGATTCAGGTACCGTCCGTTGATGCGGACGGCAATGCATGCATGGACAATTACGGACTTTCAAAGGGCGAGACGATACTTGTCCCTGCTGATATGCCTGATTTCTTCCTGGTCCCTCGTGACAGGGAGACGATACTCCTCGAAGCCGTATGCAGGCCTGAGGAAGAAGTTGACGGATACATCGATCCGGAAACTGAGGCTTATCTCGAGGGTGAGGATTATGAAGGCCTTGAGGATGGTGCCTTTGATGATGAGCCGCAGGCTCCGGCAGGAAGCAGTCCTTTGAACTTTTTCAGCTGATAGTAAATGGACGAGGTAAGGATTGACAAATATCTGTGGGCTATAAGGGTCTACAAGACCAGGACAGATGCTACGGATGCCTGTAAAGGTGGAAAGGTACGTGTCAATGGAGCTGATACGAAGCCTTCCAAGCTTGTGAAGGCGGGGGATACGATAGTTGCGCGCAAAGGCGCCGTTACCTATACCTATAAGGTGATCCAGCCGCTTGATAAGCGTCAGGGTGCGAAACTTGTCCCTATGTATGCTGAGAATCTTACACCTCAGGAGGAACTTGCAAAGCTAAGGGCTCCTGTCGAAACCTTCTTTCTCAAAAGGGACAGGGGAGCAGGACGTCCTACAAAGAAGGACAGACGTCAGATGGAAGATCTTTGGGACAATCTCAGTTTCGATGTCCCGGATGACATTGCTGAAATGTTCGCCGATGATTTCGGCCTTGAAGATGAATAGAAAAATGGGGCAGTCGGAAACTGCCCCATTTGGTTTTTTCTACTTGAAGTATCTGTTGAAGAGTCCCTGGAATCCGGCACCATGTCTTGCCTCATCCTTGCACATCTCGTGTACCGTGTCGTGGATAGCATCAAGGTTCTGCTGTTTTGCAAGCTTGGCTATACGGAGCTTGTCTTCGCATGCGCCCTGTTCAGCAAGCATTCTCTTCTCTACGTTAGTCTTTGTGTCCCAGACGCACTCTCCGAGGAGCTCTGCAAATTTTGCAGCATGCTCAGCCTCTTCCCATGCATATCTCTTGAATGCTTCTGCGATCTCAGGATATCCCTCCCTGTCTGCCTGACGGCTCATTGCGAGGTACATTCCAACCTCTGAGCACTCTCCTGCAAAATGGTCACGGAGTCCTTTGAGGATTTCCGGGTCAACGTTCTTTGCCGATCCGATCCTGTGCTCGTCAGCCCATGTGAGGGCTTCACCTGTCTCGACCAGTTCCTCGAAATCTTCCGGTCCTACGTGGCACAATGGGCACTCCTCAGGAGCTGTTTCACCTTCATGAATATAACCGCATACCAAGCATCTGAATTTCTTTGTCATAATAGTAGGTTTTTATAATGTGTTAATATTGTTATTTTGAATAATTCTAAATTGTTTCTGTTGCAAAGGTACGCAAAATCATGATACTTCCAAATGTTTTCACAACTTTTTTCAAAAAAAAATTACAAAGACTATCTTTGCAATGAAAATTACATGTTATGACTCCGTTTCTCAAGCAGGTTGCAGATCATTATTATGCATCCGGACATATGGAGAAGCTTTGCTTCATCTTCCCGAACCGCAGGTCCATGGTGTTCTTCAGGAAGCACTTATGTGATGCTGTCAAGTCAAGGCCTCTGCTCGCTCCGCAGATGCTTACGATCAATGACTTCGTCAGCCGGGCTTCAGGACTTCATGCTGCAGACAGGATCAATCTTCTGCTTGAACTTTATGAATGTTACAGGAGACATAATCCGAAGGCGGAGTCTCTTGATGAGTTCATCTTCTGGGGAGATGTGATCCTCGGGGACTTCAACGACGTCGACAAGTATCTTGTGGATCCGAAGCAGATATTTGCCAATGTGGCGGATTACAAGGCTCTTCAGGATACTTTCGAGTATCTTTCGGAAGCGCAGAGGGAAGCCATAAAGGGATTCCTGAGCCATTTCAACGACATGTCCGGAAAGCTTACGGTTGATATCGGAAGTGACGATCCGGATGTGAAGGGACGTTTCCTCCAGATATGGAATATCCTCTATCCTTTATATATGGATTTCAACGAGGTCCTTGAAGAGAAGGGGATGGCTTATGAAGGAATGATATATAGAAGGATCGCAACCAGACTTATGACCCTGTCGGCGGATGATGTGCTTGACGGAGTGTTTGATGAAGATGCGCGGTTCGTCTTTGTAGGCCTCAATGCCTTGAACGAGTGTGAGAAGACCTTGCTTAGGAAGCTGCGTGATGCAGGCAAGGCCGAGTTCTGCTGGGACTGGTCCGGAGAGATGATAAGGGATCAGCATAACAGGTCTTCGTTCTTCATGGCGGAGAATGTGCGTGAATTTCCGCAGGCGGCAATATGGGACCCTGAAGGCCTGCCTGTTCCGGAAATAAATGTGATAAGTGTGCCGTCTTCAGCCGGACAGGCGAAGAGGCTCAAGGATATCCTGAAGGACAGGAACGGGATGCCGGAAGATTATGCTGTCGTGCTTCCGGACGAAGGGCTTCTGAATTCCGTCCTGAATTCGATCCCGGAGGATATTCCGGACATCAATGTGACAATGGGATTGCCGATGAACGGAAGCCTGCTGTATTCCATGATGACGGACATTGCATCGATCCAGCTGCATATGGTCTGCAGGAACGGGACATGGTTCTTTTATCATAAGCAGGTGTGGGACTTTTTTGCCGGTGAGGTGTTCCGTAAGGCCGCGGATGCGCAGACTATGCAGATCGTGTCGCGCGTAAAGGAAGGTGCGAAGTATTATATACCGCAGGAGGACCTGAACGGCACTCCGCTGATGGATACTGTGTTCAGGCCGGTCGTGTCCGATCCGAAGCTTGCTTCGGCAGGGCAGATATCCGCCTTTGCGGAATATCAGAAGGCGGTCATCAGGACTGTAGCTCCTTCAATGGCGGAGGACGGATCTTTGGCTCTCGAGCTTGAATATGCCAAGGAATATTACAGGAGCGTGAACATGCTGCAGGCTATCGGCATGGATGTGCTTCCGGTGACATACATACGTCTTCTTGGACAGGTCCTCGGTGCAGTGTCGGTACCTTTCCGTGGAGAACCTCTTAAAGGCCTGCAGGTCATGGGACCTCTCGAAATGCGAGCATTGGATTTCCGTAACGTCATCATAATGTCTGCAAATGAAGGCGTCTTCCCGCGAAGGAGCGTAAGTTCGTCTTTCATTCCGCCGGAGTTGCGCAGAGGATTCGGAATGCCTGCATATGAGTATCAGGATGCGGTGTGGGCTTACTATTTCTATAGAATGATATCAAGGGCCGAAAAGGTATGGATGCTTGTCGATTCCCGTACGGAAGGCTTGAAGTCCGGTGAAGAAAGCAGATACATCAAGCAGCTCGAATATCATTTCGGGCTGGCCCTGAACAGGTATGTTGTCAAGTTCGATGCCATGAAACCTGTTGTGGTTCCGGAGATAATGAAGACGGAAGAGGATGTGGAAGCCATAAGGAATACCGCCCTGTCTGCAACGACCTTGCAGAACTACCTCGCATGTCCTGCGCGTTTCTATTATGGTACGGTGAAGGGACTTGTACCGGAAGAGGAAGTTTCGGAGTCTTTGGACTACGGCATGTTCGGTACTGTATATCATGACACTATGCGTGCTTTGTATACCGGTGAGGAGGCTATGTGTCCGACATTCTTCTTCAATGACAGGGCTCCTGATGGAGGATTGTCAGGAAGGCCTCTGGATAGTGTCTCCAGGCAATATCTTGAGAGCTGGCTTGAAAGAACGGATGCGGTCAAGGCGAAGGTCAATGCCCTTATTATGGCCCAGCTCAATACCTTCGATGTCAGCGGAAGAAATCTTGTCGTTGCCGATGTCATAGTAAGGTATGTCGTCAAGACGATACAGAGGGATCTGGAGCAGCTTTCCGCCGAGGGCCGTGACTCGTTCAGGATGCTCGGGCGCGAGGTCAAGGTTTCCGGTGAATTCCACGGACAGAAGTTCAAGGGCTTCATCGACCGTCTGGACAGTTTCCGCGAGGGGCAGCTGAGGGTGGTGGACTATAAGACGGGAAAGGTCCTCGAGGATGACGAGAACATTCACGACGGCAATGCCGAGGCGGTAGCGGAAAGCATCTTCAATCCGGACATGAAGCATTGGCCGAAGATTGCCCTGCAGTTCCATATCTATGATATGCTGCTGGCCGGACTTCCTGAGGCAGAAGGAAAGGAAATTTGCAACAGCGTGTATTCTACGGCTCATCTTTTCCGTAATGTCCCTGTCACCAAGCCGATGAACAGGAAGTTCCATGAGGCGGTTTCGGAACGTCTTGAGGTACTTCTTGACGAGATGTATGATCTTTCGGTCCCTTTCCGCAGGACGGATGACGAAAAGACCTGCTCATATTGTGATTTCAGAATGATCTGCGGACGTTAAAATGGAAATGGCTTATGCTTGAGATAATGAAGGCTTCCGCAGGTTCTGGAAAGACATACAGACTTGCGAGAAAATACATAACACTTCTTCTGCAGAGCAGCGACAGATATGCCTATCGTCATATTCTGGCCGTGACCTTCACCAACAAGGCTACGGATGAGATGAAAGGAAGGATACTTAAGGAACTGCACGTGCTTTCGACAGATCCCGGAAAGTCAGGCTATCACGATTTCTTTGTCCCTTCAATGTTTGCCTCGGATGCAGACCTGAAGAAGAAGGCAGGGACCGTGCTGAGCGATATGCTCCATGACTACAGCGCTTTTGCCGTGAGTACGATAGACAGGTTCTTCCAGCAGACCCTTAAGGCTTTTTCACGTGAGATAGGACAGTTCGCTTCCTATCAGGTGGAGCTTGACAAGGATTCTCTGGTAGCGGAGAGTGTTGACCGTCTGCTCGATTCCCTTACAGAAGAAGATGCAGGACTGCTTTCATGGCTGACTGACAATGTGCTCGAACAGATCGAGCAGGGTGAGCGTTACAGCATGGATGCCAATCTCATGGAGATGGCGGGGAGACTTAAGTCTGCGCAGAGGCAGGAGGCTATCGAAAAAAGCGGTCTCGACAATGTGGAATATACGAAGGAAAGGCTTCTCTCCATCAGGGAGGTCTGCCGCAGGATCATTTCTGACTTCAGGCTGGAGGTCCGCTCGAAGGCAGCCGAGGCTCTGGCTGTCGTGGAGGAGGCCGGTGTTGATCCGGCTGAAAGCAACAGAGGATTCCTTAAGGCCTTGTACAGGTATTCGGAGATGGAAGACGGGGAAGTGCTTGAAGCCCCTTCTGTCTCATTCATGACCAAGGCACAGGACTCTCAGCAGTGGTTTGCCAAGACGAAGGCGCCTAAGCTCATGCCGTTGGTATATCCTTTCCTGGAAGCCCCTCTTGAAGATTTCTGCAGTCTGTTCGGCAAGGAATTCAAGGTGTACAATACGGCTGTAATCCTTGACAGGCAGCTGTATGGATTGGGTGTGGCCGGTGAACTGGACAGGACTTTCCGCGAACTTATGAAGGAGAAGAATGTGCTGTGCATAGATGATTCCAATACGATTCTCCGTGATATAATCGACGGTTCGGATGCACCTTTCGTGTATGAGAAGCTTGGCGTCAGATATGAGCATTTCCTTCTGGACGAATTCCAGGATACGGCCGGAGTCCAGTGGAACAACTTCAGCCCTCTTCTGCATGAAAGCGATTCGAAGGGAGGTGAGAATCTCATTGTAGGGGATGTCAAGCAGAGCATATACAGGTGGCGCGGATCTGACTGGAAGCTTCTTGATGAAACTGTTCCGGGAGAATTTTCCGGACATAAGGAAGAGGTCCTTGACACGAATTATAGAAGTCTACCGACGGTCGTGAATTTCAACAACATGTTCTTCAGGTCTGCAGCTTCTGTCCTTGACCATATGAGAGGATATGATGAAAACGGCCCTATGGCCTCCATCTATTCGGATGTGGTGCAGAAAGTCGGCAGGAAATCGAAGGAGGAAGGCTCTGTGACCCTGAAGTTCTGCAGCAGGGATACTGAGCTTCAGAAAGTGCTGGAAACTGTCCATGAGGCGCTTGGAAACGGAGCCTCACTGTCTGATATTGCTGTGCTTGTCAGAAGTAACGTCATCGGTGAGGAGGTTGCCGTCCATCTGATAGATAACGGCATTCCTGTGATGACCGATGATTCCCTGAGGGTGAAGAATTCGCTGACGGTACGCAGGATTGTGTCCCTGATGTCATATGCCGATAATCCGGATGACACGGTGAACGGTTTCCTTGCCCGTTCGCTGGATGTTGAACTTCCGGAAGGATGCAGGTCCCTTACGGATATGGCAGAAGCTTTCTTCCGTGCCGTGAGAAAGAATGATGCGGAAAGCCTGTGGGAAGGGGAGGCCCAGCATATACAGTCTTTCTTCGATCATGTGCAGGAATATTCCGCATCCGAAGGAAACAGCCTTCGCGGCTTTCTGAAATACTGGGAGGGTGAGGATCCGTCTATAAGTTCGCCTTCGTCAGGAGATTGTGTCAGGGTAATGACGATACACAAGTCCAAAGGCCTGGATTTTCCATATGTCATAATACCTTTTGCTGAAAACATAAACCTGTATAAGGCCGGTAAGCATTGGTGCGTGCCTGAACTTGAAGCAACCCATCTTGAAGGTGTCGCGGACGGAGTATATGACGTTACTTTGTCAAAATCGTCGGAGGATACGCTTTTCTCCGAAGATTACAGGAAGGAAAGTTTCCTGCAGCTTGTCGACAATATGAATACGATATATGTTGCCATGACGAGGGCGTCATCGGGAATGTGCATCATAGCGTCCGAGCCTTCTGCCAGATGCCGGAAGGCTGTGGATTCCGGCGACACCACGCAGTTTACTGATTTTTCTCAGATATTATATTGGTTCGCATCTGTTTCATGTGGAGGCGATGTTCCGGGTAATGAAGAGCTTCTCCCTCCGTTTACAGTCAGTCGTACGCTCGAAGAGGATGAGACTCTTCGTTTCGATGTGGGCAGGATGGTCCGATTCCGGGAATATCGCAGTCTCAGGACAGAGACAGCGGCATTTGAGTTTTCGGGTGGCGATGTGCTTCCTTCCGTGCCTCTCAATCCCGGGAGTACCGATGAGGATGCGGATGTCAGGGAAAGAGGCCGTCTGAAGTTCAGCAGTGATGCGGTTGACTTCTTTTCTGAAGACGGGGAAGCAGGAATTGCAGCCTCGAACAGATTGAAGGGAGTCGTGCTTCATGATATGCTTTCACGTGTGAAGGTCCCTCAGGACCTGCACGGAGCTGTAGCCGTATCATTCTGCAGCGGCGAAATAACTGCAGATGAGGCTGCGGAAGCGGAGTCGCTTCTGGAATCGAGGATCGCTTCTGCAGCGGACCGGGGATGGTTCCCGGATGATGACTCCAGGATACTGAATGAGGCTACGCTGATAGATACTGACGGGGAGATGTATCGTCCGGACAGGGTCGTCATCAGCGGAAACAGGGTTGTCATCATAGATTACAAGTTCGGCGAGCATTATCGGAAATATGAACGTCAGCTGCAGAAATATGCCGGAATCTGGCAAAGAATGGGGTATGACGATGTGTCTGCATACATATGGTATGTCCAGACTGACGAGGTAGTGGAAGTGTAAGCCTTTCTCATAATTATTTCGTATATTTGCGGATTAAGAAAATATAAGATTATGGAGACTAACGATATAGATACATGCAAGCTGCTGTATAATACGGAAAGGGTAAAGCTTTTCGTGCCTGAATACGGCAGGAATGTGCAGAAGATGGTGGAATATCTCAAGACTATCGAAGACAGGGATAAGCGCAACGAGCAGGCCAGGGCCATCATCAAGGTAATGGAGATACTCAATCCTTCAGTACATCTTCAGGAGGATTTCGAGCATAAGCTCTGGGATCATCTCTATATAATATCAGGCTTTGACCTTGATGTCGATTCACCATATCCGGCACCGGCTCCGGAGTCTCTTCATGAGCGTCCTCAGGTTGTTCCTATAAAGAAGAAGCCTATCAAGGCCAACCATTACGGACGTAATATCGAAAGCATAATCGATCTTATCGCCGAAAAGGAAGATGGCGAGACTAAGACCGCCATGATACGTTCGCTGGCCATATACATGCGTCAGCAGTACCTTATCTGGAACAAGGATACCGTTGCTGATGAAACGATATTCCAGGATATCGAGAAGCTGTCGGAGGGCAGGATCAAGGTACCGGAAGGACTTCAGCTCGGCCGTGTCGACAGCGGAATCAATTTTTCAAGACCGGGTATGAACGGTTCCAAGAACAACAGGAACAGGCAGAAGAATAACCAGAAAAACTTCAGAAAGAAATAATGGCGGTAAAGGCGAAAAAGAAGAAGGCGGGAATGGATCCGGTAAAGAAGGCGGATCTGCTCAAATATTCCGGAGTCGTCGTGTTTGTCCTGACGCTGTTCACATTCGTGGCGGCCGTGTCCTACCTTTTCACATGGAAGGCAGACCAGAGTCTCATGATGCATCCGGATATGATGGATAAAGGCGTCGAGGTGTCTAACTTCTGCGGAAAGCTCGGCTACGGTTGGGCACGTTTCCTTATATCCGATTGTTTCGGACTCGGCAGCTTCGCCCTCATGTTCCTGATGGGAGCATGTGCCTTCAGGCTATTCTATTGGGACCGCAGCATAGGTCTGCTCAAGATGACCATGGTGACTGTCAGCGGTACCTTCATTGCATCGCTTATACTTTCGTTTGTATCCATGCTGTTCGGACCGGACACATTCTTCGGAGGAGGACTTGGAGGAGATGCCGGACATGCTGTAATCGCATGGCTCGGCAATCTTGTCGGAATGTTCGCGACGGGACTGATACTCGCCGTAATGGTGATAGCATGGCTGATCATGGCAAGCGGACGCTTTGCAAACTGGTTCGCGACTGCAGGAGAACGTCATGCCGACGAGGTGGAGGAGGAACCGGTATCTGAGTCTCATGAGGAAGTGACTCCTGTCCTGGAATCCGAGGAGACAGCAGAGCCTGTAGAGCCTTTCGAACTTATAGAGGACGATCCGGCCCTTCCTTCTTCCGCATCCGATGTGATGACGGAGCCGGTGACTGTGCCTGTTGATGAAGCCGTTCCCGATCCGGTTCAGGAGACACCTTCCGGTACTATGGAAGTGATCATGGGAGGAGACTTTACTGAAAAGGTTACGGAGGAACTCCCGAGGATTGACAACAGGGAAGAGCTTGAGAACTTCCGTTTCCCTCCGCTTGACCTTCTCAAGGATTATTCGGAAGGGCAGCATAAGGTAAGCCAGCAGGAACTTGACATCAATAACAACAGGATCAGGGCCACGCTTCAGAATTACAAGATTGAAGTCGACAGGGTGACAGCTGTCGTGGGACCTACCGTCACATTATACAAGGTGGTGCCGTCGGCAGGTGTGAGAGTCTCTGCCATCGAGAATCTTCACAGGGAGATCGCCATGGCCTTGGGAGCCAGCGGAGTACGTGTGGTGACATTGTCCGACTGTGTCGGTATCGAGGTTCCTAACAATACTCCTTCGATCGTACCTCTCAAGTCCATGCTCAACGATGATTCATTCAGGAACAGCAAGGCCGAGCTTCCGATTGCAATCGGCTACACCATCACTCAGGAGGTCAAGACCTTCGACCTTACCGATGCACCGCACCTTCTTATTGCGGGCGCGACCAAGCAGGGTAAGTCGGTAGGACTGAACGTGATCATATCGTCTCTTCTTTATGCGAAGCATCCGACCGAACTGAAATTCGTCTTCATCGACCCGAAGATGGTGGAGTTCACTGCCTACAATGCTCTCCTGAAGCACTATCTTGCCGTCCTTCCTATGGCTGCAAGTGAGGAGGACGAGAAGGAGAATGCAATCATCAAGCAGCCGAAACAGGCTGAAGCCGTGCTCAATTCCCTCTGTATCGAAATGGATGAGCGATACAAGCTGCTCGCAGCCGCCGGAGTGAATGACATCAAGCTGTACAATGACAAATATAAGGACCGCAGGCTTCTGCCTACTGACGGACACAAGTTCCTTCCATATCTTGTTGTGGTGATTGATGAGTATGCTGACCTTACAATGACCGGAGGAGCAAACTCCGATGCCAGGAAGTGTGCGAAGAACATCAGCGACTCGATCGTTCGTCTTGCTCAGAAGGGTAGGGCTGCTGGTCTTCATGTGATAATCGCGACGCAGAGGCCTTCAGTGAACGTCATCACAGGCCTGATCAAGACCAACTTCCCTACAAGAATCGCCTTCAGGGTGGTTTCCGGAGTCGATTCAAGGACGATCCTGGATTCATATGGCGCAGAAAACCTGATAGGTAGGGGAGATATGCTTTATTATGCAGGCGTTGAGATGGAACGTGTCCAGTGCGCCCTTGTAAGCATGGCCGAGATCAATAAGATCACACGTTTCATCGGTGACCAGACCGGATTCAGACAGTGCTGCAGCACTCCGTATTATCTTCCGGTTCCGGTATCTCAGGACGGAGAGACAAGCGGAGGAACTATTGATATGCAGAACATCGATCCGCAGTTCGAAGAGGCTGCCAGGATGGTCGTGACCTCGCAGAGGGGATCGACATCAGACCTTCAGCGGCGTTTAGGCATGGGTTATGCAAGAGCAGGACGTGTAATGGACCAGCTTGAGGGGGCCGGTATAGTAGGACCTCAGGAAGGCTCGAAACCACGACAGGTACTCGTGACGACATTTGACGAACTTGACGAAATCCTGTCGCATTTTATCAAGTGATCATGAAGACAGTATCATCTTTTGCAGTAACCGTGCTGCTTTTATGTGTTCCTTGCCTTTCCTTCTCGCAGAATGTCACGATGTTGGAAAGGCTGTTCGAAGGATTTGACAGTTCGTGCGTCTGCATGGGCTTCACATACTCGTTGGATACAGAATCTGCAAAGGTTGTCGGCAAAGGTGATCTTCAGGTCCAGGGGACATCTTACCATATGACCGGAAATGGTCTGGAAATCTTCTGTGACGGAAGTTCTTCATGGATAATCGATGATTCTGCGATGGAAGTCGTCATAGAGCCTGCTGCTGACGGGGCTGAAGCCGCCGGAATCAGTCCTGCCCTTCTTCTTGCCAGGCTTGAGGAGATATTTGTCGTTGAATCTTCACGTGACGGCAGGATATTCACTATGGACCCCAAGGTTGAATGTGGCGTCCTGGATGCTGTCCTGACTTTCAATGAGGACGGTCGTCTGCGTTCTTGCCGATTCACACTCGAAGACGGGCAGATCCTTGACGTACGTATAACGTATATAAGAAACGAGCAGAAGAAAGCTGCTTCATTCTTCTGCCCGGATATGGATTTCGACTCTGATTGGGTCGTCACTGACTTGAGATAGCTTGTACTACCAGCTTCCGCCTGCTCCTCCACCACCGAAAGAGCCTCCGCCGAAGCCACCGAATCCGCCTCCGAAACCTCCTCCGCCGAAGCCTCCGAAACCACCGTAATTGCGCCCGCTGGTTATGACAGGGCCTGTATATATTACAGGTCTTCGTCCGCCGTTTCCTTTGCCTGAACCTCCGTCGCCGAAAAGGGCTGCAAGAATGATGAACAGAAGGATAAGCACGACAATGGTTCCTATCAAGGCTGCCGCAGAATCGTCCTCACTTTCCCGTAATTCCGAGATTTCGCCGCTTGCAAGCTTCATCAGGATAGTGCAGGCTGATGAAATTCCTCCATAATAGTCGTTGTTCATGAAAGCCGGAATCAGTACATTGTTCACTATCCTTTTGGCGTAGACGTCCGGAACAGCACCTTCAAGACCGTATCCGACAGCTATGAACACTTGGCCCGAGGAATCCTCTGTCTTTGGTTTTACGACCAGGACTATACCGTTGTCAAACTTGGAAGAGCCGACCTGCCACTCCAGTCCGATCCGTGTCGCATAGTCGGCAATCCCATAACCTTCCAGATCGGTGGTCGTAATGACGGCAATCTGATTTGTGGTTGAATCATCGAAGGCTACAAGGACAGATTCGAGCGTCTCCCGCTGGGCTACGGTCATAAGGGATGCATAGTCGTTCACGAGCCTTGGCGGTTCCGGGCGCGAAGGAATTGCCTGAGCCATAGCAATCTGCAGCAGCGAGATTGCCGTAACTGCAAGCAGTCTCAACAGATGGGTTGTTCTTCCTGATGTCATAGATCTTCCTCCTGCTTTCCGAATGAAATTTCATCAGGCTGTTCGTTGATGTCGTCTTCCTGATACAGGAAATAGTCCTTCAGTTTCTTTCCGATATGCATGGCTGCGCCAGCCAGCCCTTCCGTGTATTCTCCTTTGCTGAAATGCTGTTTCAGAAGTGCTGCGGTATCTTCCCAGAAATCATGAGGCACAACATCGTTTATTCCCTTGTCTCCGATGACTGCGAACACTTTTGTGTTGCATGCCAGGTAGATGAGTACTCCGTTTCTGAGTTCTGTTCTGTGCATGCCTAATCTGGCGAAGACTTCTTCCGCCCTTCTGATGGGATCCTTCCTACATTCTCCGTCAATGTGTATGCGTATTTCGCCGGAGGTACCCTTTTCTGCAAGTCTGACCGCAGCCACAACAGTTTTCTGCTGGTCCGCGGTCAGAAATTTATCAGGTCTCATAAGACTGTCTCTAGAATTCTACCTTAGGGGCAGTTTCCGCTCCTGCCTGAGCTTCAAAATATCCTTTCTTCTCAAATCCGAACATCGAAGCCACGATATTGTCCGGGAATCTTCGGATTTCTGTGTTGAACTGTTTTGCAGCCTCGTTGAACTTCATCCTCTCTGTCGTGATCCTGTTCTCTGTGCCTTCAAGCTGTGCCTGGAGATCGAGGAAATTCTGATTCGCCTTGAGGTCAGGATAGTTCTCGGTGACCATGAGGAGCCTTCCTATCGCGCTTGAGAGTTCTCCCTGTGCCTCATTGAACCTTGCGATTGATTCTTCGGTAAGGTCTTCAGGGCTGACGGTGATCTGGGTCGCCTTGGCGCGGGCTGCGGTAACATTCTCAAGAGTTGCCGACTCATGCTCGGCATATCCCTTTACTGTGGCCACAAGGTTAGGTATGAGGTCGGCTCTGCGCTGGTATACATTCTCGACCTGAGCCCAGGCTGCCTGAACGTTTTCGTCTGAAACGACCATCCTGTTGTAAACGTTCTTTACCCAGAAAAAGCCGGCGAGCACCACTGCTCCGACTACGATAAGTGTAACAAGTCCTTTCTTCATGATATTCCAAAAATTAGTTTTCCGTTGAGCGCACGCATCTTACCGAAGCACCGAAAGACTGTCTGTCCCCTTTACCTATCATAAGATCCGGCTGGTCATTGATGATGTATCTGTAATATGCCATGCCCTCGTCACCCTCGACAACGTCTGCTGTCCATACTACCGAATAATGTTCCAGACCTTCGAACACTGCATCCGGATATCCGCCGTCGCTGCTCTTCATGCCGAGGTTTGCATATCCTGACGGGATGAGGCTCAGTCCGCTGTCGTTCCTGATTTCACCGACTTCCGGCCAATATTCGGTCATCAGCATGTCGTTGAAATATGCGTTGGCCATAAGCTTCGTCGTCATTCCCGGTATAGTGGCATGAACTTCGGCATTTTCCGCACCGCAGGCCTTGCAGAGCGAGATCCAGTCCTCCTCGGTAGGCAGGCGCCATCCCTCAGGACATACCGTCATGGCTTCTTCATGGCTGTAATAGCGTCCGAACACATCGGATGCTGCATTGCAGTTTTCCATCGGAACTCCGCAGCTTTCGTCTGATATGTTTCTGCGCAGCCAGTCCAGTCCTCCGATAGTGGTATAGTAGTAGGTCTGGCCGCCTTCGGTGAATTTAGGGTCATTGCTGCTGATGCCGGTGTTGGTTACAGATCCGTCAATTCCACCCTTTACGACCTCGACGGTTATGGAGTGTGCATCTCCCGAATGTCCTTCGGCAAAAGCATAGCAGTTGACGGTATATGTTCCGAGTGTGTCGGAGAATGTGAATGTGAACGATCCGTCGGACTCCTTTCCGTCCGGAGACAGACCGTTCTCCAATCTTGTCGTGTCAGACTTGGACATGGATGGAGTGACCTTCCAGTAATATCCTATGCCCTTATTGTCGGGATGAACTGTACCTCTCGGTGTCATCTTGATCCTCTGCTCCGGAAGCACGTATGACGGACAGCTGAATGTCAGACCGCTGAGCTGCGGCAATGCTGTCGTTTCCTCGTCGTCCTTGCATGAGGCTGCGGAAATGGCGGTTATGGCCATCAATGCTATCAAGTTCAGTTTTCTAAAACTCATTCCTGTTCAGATAATTTTATTGTGTATAATCCTGCAAATATGGGGATTTTAATTTGAAAAACCGCTACCTTTGTGCAAATACTTTGCCTTACCTGCCATTATGATGCATAAAGTCAAAAATTATATCACTGTCATTCTTGCCTTGTCGTTGTATATGCTTTGCATATCTTCCTGCATGCCTGCGGACAGATATGTGACCATAACCGGCTATGCGCAAGGAGGAACATATGCCGTAAAGCTCAATATGAACGGCCGTGACGGAATGGTGAAGGTCAGGCCCGAAGAGATACGCGATTCCGTTGACGCCATCCTCGGCCGGATAGACGCTTCACTTTCCGGATACAACCGCAATTCATTGTTGAGCCGTTTCAATGCCGGGGAAAGGATATTTCCGGACAGCCTTTTTCTGGATATATACGGACATGCCGTAACTTATTTCGAATTGACCGGCGGCGTTGTGGATGTGGCTTCCGCCCCTCTTTTCGATCTTTGGGGCTTCGGCTTCGCATCAGACTCCCTTCCGGATGCTCCGCAAGTGGCGTCCTTGCTTCTGGAGTCGGGTATGGGAAGGCTGGAACGTAATATGCGCTCAGTCCTGGCTGAGGACGGAAGCCTTCGTGCGGCTGATCTTCTCCGCGTCCCGGGCAGACAGCCGGAACTCAACTACAACGCCATTGCACAGGGATACAGCTGCGATCTTGTCGCTTCCTACCTGTATTCCATCGGGGTCAGGGATATGATGGTGGATATAGGGGAAATATACTGTGACGGCAGGAATCCTTCCGGTAAGCCCTGGACCTTGGGCATCGACCGTCCGGAAGACGGCAATAACGATCCGGGAGCAAAGATCCAGGGCATATTCCGTGCTCCGGAAGGTCCTCACGGTATCGTTACTTCCGGTAATTACCGTAAGTTCCATGTCAGGGACGGAAAGAAATATTCCCATACGATCGACCCCAGGACAGGCTATCCTGTGGACCATTCCCTCCTGAGTGCGACGATTGTCGCTCCGGATGCGGTTTCTGCCGATGCATATGCGACATATTGCATGGTAGTCGGCTTGGAAGAAGCAAAGGAGTTCATTTCGTCGCGTCCCGATCTGGACGGATGCCTGATCTATGATGACGACGGGGTCTTCCGTACCTGGTGCTCTGAAGGTTTCGTTCTCGAAGAACAGCTCACATCCCGGAAATGACGGATAAGGAGAAAGTGAGCGCCTTTACCATATCCTCTGTAAATCGGATCAGTATGTCGGGACAAGATCCCGCTACATTCAGAAGGGTCACAGCTACAGCTGAAGGAATAAGGATTCCTATAATAGGCATTGCTATCAGGTTCGTAAGAATGAAGTGAACGGGAAAGCTTTCGAAATGAATGTAGGCGAGAGGTCCGGTCGTGATCTGACATGAAATGGATAGCGCGGCTGAATCCCATATCCTGCGTACAGGTGAAGCTTTGCCATTAAGCCCGTTTCCCGGCCATAACTTCCGGAGTGACGGATATATGAACACTATCCCCGCCATGGCTGCATAGGACAGCTGGAACCCTACGGAACGTATCGAAAGAGGAGATAATGAAAGCTGGATCAGAAGAGCTGAAAGAAATATTGTCGCTGAACTTCTGTGTCTTTCGCTTACCGATGCCGTTTCGTTGAGGATGATGAACAGCAGGGCACGGGATATCGAGGGACCGGCCCCGGTGGCGAATGTGTAGATGATGCATGTGCAGGTGGTGATGGCCGAACGTGTCAGAATTGCAGTCCGGTGTTTCCCGGCTACCGAAAGCATCCGGGATATTATCATGTATATTATTCCGAGGTGAAGTCCTGAAAGGGCGAGGATATGAGAGGCTCCGCTTTCCCTGAATGTCCTTGTGACTGACGACGGGATGTCGTTCCGTTCTCCGGTAATCAGTGCCTTCAATATTGCGTTTGTGCTTTTGGATTCATACGGAACGGCATCGCATGCTTCCTGCATCGCAATGCCGAGTCTTTCGGCTTTTTGTGCAAGCATGGGGATGTGTACCGACAGATCCGCCATCTCTGCGGTCAGGCTGCAGAATGTTCCGAGAAAGAATCCGAGCAGGGCCGTGATCAGCTTCTGGAGATCTCTTGTGCAGTTGACGGATCCTTGCCCCGAAAGTATCGCCGTCATGCCCAGCACCAGCATCAGGGCCGGTGTCGAGCAGCAGATGCACAACTCATATGAAGACTCTGCAAGATATGCAGAAACAGCCGTTCCGGCAGCGAAAGGTAACGAAAACCCCGCAATCTCTCTCTCCACTTTCATTTCGTTCCTGTTTTTTGCGAAAGTAGTGATAATTTTTATAACTTTGCAAAGATGGACTTGAAATTATAAAGATTTTCAATCCGCTATCTGAAACTGAAAACAAAACAATAATAGAAATGATTATTTTAGTACTCAATTGCGGAAGCTCGTCTCTTAAGTATCAGCTCCTTGATATGAAGAGTGATGAGGTGTATGATCTTCTTGCCAAAGGCCTTGTAGAGAGGATCGGAATGGAAGCAGGCTGCCTTAAGCACCAGGCGACCGGAAAGGAGAAGTTTGAAAAGGAAATGCCTATAGAGGACCATACTGTAGGAATCAAGGCTGTCATCGGTGCCCTTCTTGACAAGGAATATGGCGTACTTTCAAGCCTTGAGGACATTGAAGCAGTAGGACACAGGGTCGTTCACGGCGCTGAAGAGTTCGTCTGCAGCCAGCTCATAACTGACGCTGTAGTGGAGCAGCTCGAGAAATGCTCTGTATTCGCTCCGCTTCACAATCCGGCAAACATCCTCGGTATCAAGGCTGTGAGTGCGGTTCTTCCTTCTGTACCTCAGGTAGGCGTGTTTGATACGGCATTCCACCAGACTATGCCTTCTTACGCGTACATGTATGCTCTTCCTTATGAGTATTACGAGAAATACGGTATCCGCAGATATGGTTTCCACGGAACCAGCCATAAATATGTGTCTGCAAAGGGTGCGAAGTTCGCAGGTCTTGACATCAACTATTCGAAGATAATCACATGTCATCTCGGCAACGGAAGTTCGATTTCTGCAGTCGTGAACGGCAAGTCTATCGATACGACTATGGGCTTCACTCCGCTTGAAGGACTTATCATGGGTACCCGATGCGGAAATGTGGACCCTGACGTGGTCACATACATTCAGGAGAAGGAGGGACTTTCAGCTGCTGAGATGAGCAAGGTGCTCAACAAGAAGAGCGGTTTCCTCGGCCTCTCTTGCATTTCATCAGATGCTCGTGACCTTGATGCAGCTGCAAATGACGGAGACCCTAAGGCAAAGCTCACCCTCAAGAAGCTTACATACGACATCACCAAGTTCATCGGTGCATATGCTGCCGCAATGAACGGTGTGGACCTTATAGTCTTTACCGGCGGAATCGGTGAGAATAACTGCCGTCTCCGCAGAAGGGTGTGTGAGAACCTTACATATCTCGGTGTGAAGTTCGACTATGACGCAAATGTCGTAAGAGGACAGGATACATTGCTTACATTGCCTGACTCAAAGGTGAAGGTAGCCCTTATCACCACGAACGAGGAACTGATGATTGCTCGTGATACAATGCATATCGTGCAGAACGAAGAGGAATAATTCCCCTGTAATATTATGTTCAAGAGCTTTTCTGAGATTTTCAATGAACTGGCTGCCAGAGGCAGCAGGAAGAGGATGGTTGCCGCATGGGGCGTTGACGGTCATACCATAGCGGCATCCGCCAAGGCCGTGGCACTCGGTCTCGCAGATGTCACACTTGTCGGTGACAGGGATATGATAGCAGCTGCATGTGCTGAGGAGGGTGTGGATGTTTCCGTCTTTACGGTAGTCCATAATCCATCGGAACTTCCTTCTGTTGCAGAGGCTGTGAGGATGGTCCGTGAAGGTGAGGGAGATTTCCTCATGAAGGGACTGTGCTCTACGGACAAGTTCCTTCGTGCCGTTCTCAACAAGGAGACCGGTCTGCTTCCTCCTAAAGGTACGCTTACCCATTGCACCACACTTGAGATACCTTCATATCATAAGCTTCTTTTTGTGGGAGATGTCGCCGTCATACCTGCTCCGGACCTCAAGCAGAAACAGATAATAATGGATTGTCTTGTAAGGACCGCCAAGGCTGTCGGAGTGGAGAAGCCGAAGGTCGCAATCATTGCGGCGACGGAACAGGTGCTTGCCAGCCAGCCTGCATCTCTCGAGGCCGCCCTTCTTTCCAAGATGGCGGAAAGGGGACAGATCAAGGGCTGCATAGCGGACGGACCTCTTGCTCTTGATGTCGCGATCGACAAGGAATCCGTAGCCATCAAGGGGCTGGTCAGCCCTGTGGCCGGTGATGCCGATTGTCTTCTTTTCCCTAACATCGAGTCTGGAAACGTGTTCTATAAGGCTAATTCCAAGCTTGTGCCGGGTGTCAGACAGGCCGGTATACTTGTCGGTGCCAAAGTTCCTTGCGTGCTTTCAAGCCGTGCAGACAGCATTGATACGAAACTTAACTCCATCGCAATTGCCGCGATGTCAGTGAATTAACATTAAACTACTACATATGAAAGGTAGAATACTGGTTGTAAACACCGGCTCCACCTCGACAAAGATTGCAGTCTATGACTCGGGAGAGAAACTCTTTGAGAAGAACCTCACGCATACTGCAGAAGAAATATCGAAATACGAATCCGTGATGGATCAGACGCCTATGCGCCGTGATTCCATCACGGATTTCCTTTCGGAGAAGGGAGTCGCTTTGGAGTCCATCGACATTTCGATGGCCCGTGGAGGCCTGATAACCCCGATAAGGACAGGAGTCTATGAAGTCAATCAGGCCATGCGCGATGCTCTCATGGCAGCTAAGGAAGGTGCGCATGCCTGCAATCTGAGTGCGTTGATCGCCGATGATATCGCCGTAATGGTAAACGATGCCCGTGAAGCCAGGGGTATCCCTGGAAAATGCCGTGCCTTCATCGCAGACCCTCCTATGGCGGATGAGATGCTTCCGGAGGTAAAGGTGGGCGGTCTGCCCGAATTTCCGAGGCGGACGCTGTTTCATGCGTTGAATTCCCGTGCAATGGTACGCAGATACGCACGCAGTGTCGGCAAGACCAACAGGGAAGTCACAGTCATCGTGGCTCATATGGGCGGAGGTTCTTCTGTTTCCCTGCATAGGAACGGACTCGTCATCGATACCAACGATGCGCTTGGCGGAGACGGACCTATAAGTCCGGAACGGGCAGGATCTGTGCCGGCCTTTCCTCTTGTGGAAAAATGTTTCAGCGGCAAGTGGACAGAGGATCAGATAAAGAAGAGACTTGTCGGAAGGGGAGGAGCTGTTGCATATTTCGGTACGAACGACCTGCGCGAGGTAGCAGCCCGTGCAAATGCCGGAGATGCAGAATGTGATACCTTCCTCCGCGGATTCTGCGTTTCCTTCGCCAAGTACATAGCCGCTCTTTCGGCTGTGGTATGTGGAGAAGTCGATGCGATCATACTTACCGGAGGCATTGCCCACAATGCGGCTATTGTAGAAGAAATCAGCCGTCGTGTACGTTTCATCGCCCCTGTCGTGGTGTATGCCGGCGAGAATGAGCTTGAGTCCCTTGCTGAAAACGGATACGGAATTCTTGCAGGAGAGTTCGAGATCAAGCATTATCATCCGGATCATTTTTAAATGTCGGCCGCACGGTTGAACATTTATTCATTCTTTGCGATAAAAAATCACATCATATAAGCCTGTTATTGGTTATTTTTGCAATAATCACTAACAGGCTTATCTTATGATCACCTTCAACACTGGACTTTTCCGGATTGCCGCCGTCGTTCTTCTCGGCGGTCCGCTGCTGTCCTGCAGCACAGATTACGAGTTTGCATATCTTTATGAGGACCTTCCTTTCGATATGGAGAGGGTCGAGCGTCCGGACATCCCTGCGAGAGAAATCGATATCAGGGACTTCGGAGGCATCGGAGACGGAGTGGCATTGAATACGGATGCATTTGCCGATGCCATTGGGACACTTCATGATCTTGGAGGAGGAAGACTTGTAGTCCCTAAGGGAGTATGGCTTACCGGCCCGATAACTCTAAAGGATAATATAGATCTTCATCTGACACCGGATGCCGTTCTTCTTTTCTCGACGGACAGGGATCTCTATCCGGTTGTCGAGACCGTATTTGAAGGTTTGGATACAAAGAGATGCCTGGCTCCCATCAATGCTGACGGCGCCCGTAACATCGCCATAACAGGTGGTGGAACGATAGACGGAAACGGTGATTCGTGGAGGCAGGTCAAGAAGTCGAAGATAGCTCCGTCGCAGTGGAAGAGTCTTCTGAAGTCCGGCGGATTCACCAACGCCAAGGGAGACGTTTGGTATCCGGATTCATCTTCTTACAGAGGTTCGATTGTGAGTGATGCCTTCAATGTCCCTCAGGGACTGGTCACAGACGAAGAATGGAACAGTGTAAAGACCTATCTCCGTCCGGTGCTCATCGGTCTGAAGAATTGTGAGAATGTGCTCCTTGAGGATTGCCTTTTCCAGAATTCGCCATGCTGGAATATTCATCCTCTCATGTGCAGGAATGTGATAATCAATAATATAACGGTGCGTAATCCGTGGTACTCCCAGAACGGTGACGGTCTTGATGTGGATTCTTGCGAGGATGTGCTCGTGATCAATTCAACATTTGATGTGGGTGACGATGCCATATGCATCAAGTCCGGAAAGAACGAAGACGGACGCAGAAGGGCCCGCCCATGTCGGAATCTCATTGTAGACAACTGTGTCGTGTTCCATGGCCACGGCGGATTTGTAGTAGGCAGCGAGATGTCAGGCGGTGTGCAGAACATAAAGGTTTCCAACTGCCGTTTCCTCGGTACTGATGTAGGCCTCAGATTCAAGAGTTGCCGCGGTCGCGGAGGCGTGGTGGAGAATATATACATCGACAACATCGTCATGATGAACATACCTACCGAACCTTTGCTTTTCGACCTTCATTATGGCGGTAAATCTGCTGTCGAGGCAGCTGCGGACGGGGTTTCTGCCTTCGATGTGGCTTATGTGGCTCCTGATGAGACGACGCCTCAGTTCCGCAATATCTTCATCAGTGACGTCGTGTGCAGCGGTGCTGCAAGGGCCATGTATTTCAACGGAATACCGGAAAAGAACATAGAAAACATAGTTGTGGAAGACTGCGACATCGTTTCCGACCGTGGTGCGGATATCCGTTATTCAAGCGGCGTCGTCCTGAAGAATGTACGCATCGATCAGTCGGAGGGTGAAGGATATGTCATTGCAAACAGCAGAAATGTAGTGATTTCAGGATGTTCGGATTCTTCCGGAACAGGACGTCCCGATGTCTTCCAGCATAATTCATTTAACGTAACAATAGACTGACCATGAAGAAACTGTCATCTGTCATCATTTCGCTTTTTCTTACACTTTCCCTTTGCGCTCAGGAAAAGATTGTCCTCCGTCTGATGGGCGATTCGACCATGGCGGACAAGGACCTTTCATATGAAAACCCTGAAAGAGGTTGGGGACAGCGCCTGAAATCACATGTGGATACGAATGTGGTCATTGCCAATTATGCCCAGAACGGACGCAGCACCAGGAGTTTCCAGACTCTCGGCATATGGGACAGGGTGAAGAAGGACCTGAAGTCCGGTGAATATCTCTTCATCCAGTTCGGCCATAACGATTCAAAGGAGTCGGATACGACAAGGTATGCCGCTCCATTCGGAGCATATCAGGAAAATCTGAGGATCTTCGTGGATCATGCCTTGAGCGTAGGGGCAAAGCCTGTAATCTTTACTCCTGTATCGCGCAGATGGTTTGACGATGAGGGAAAGCTCAAGACTGAATGTCATGGCGACTATCCTGCAGCAGCAAAGCAGATTGCGGATGAATATGGACTGCCGTTCATAGATGCCAACAGCGTCACCCAGGCATGGCTTTCGTCTCTTGGAGACGAGGCGACACGCAGATATTACATGTGGGTGGAAAAGGGTACTAACCCGAGACATCCTGACGGAAAGGTAGACAATACGCACACGAACGTGGCCGGAGCCAGAAAGATCGTCAATCTTCTTCTTCCGGAAATAGTGAAGGTGATACCTGAACTTGCAGCCCATGTGGTTGAATATGACTTCGTTGTGGCAAAGGATGGAAGCGGTGACTTCTTCACGGTCCAGGAGGCTGTGGATGCTGCTCCTGACTATTGCAAGCAGGATGAGACGACTATCTACATCAAGGACGGAGTGTATCGTGAGAAGGTTACGGTTCCTGCCAACAAGCAGAGGCTCCACCTTATCGGACAGTCCGCTGAGGGAACTGTGATTACATGGGATGACTATGCGAAGAAGACCGGACCTACCGGCTATGAAATGGGAACATCGGCAACGTCGACAGTCTTTCTGTATGCCGATGATTTCCTTGCAGAGAACATCACTGTTGAGAATTCCGCCGGTGAGGGACGTGAAATCGGCCAGGCATGCGCGATAACCGTAGATGCCGACCGCGTGGCCTTCATCAACTGCAGGTTCCTGGCAAATCAGGATACGGTCTATACATATGGAAAGGGACAGAGGCAGTATTTTCGCAACTGTTGGATCGAAGGTACTACAGACTTCATTTTCGGAGCCTCGACGTGCTGGTTCGAGGATTGTACGATATTGAGCAAGAAGGACAGCTACATAACGGCGGCGTCGACTCCGGAAGGAGCGGAATTCGGCTATGTCTTCATGAACTGCCGCCTGATCCATGATGAAAAGACGACTTCAGTATATCTCGGACGCCCGTGGAGGTCATATGCTAAGACGGTATTCATCGGATGTGAGCTTGGTGACCATATACGTACGGAAGGATGGCATAACTGGAGCAAGCCGTATGCTGAAAAGACAACCTTCTATGCGGAATACGGCAACAGCGGTCCAGGTGCTGCAACGCATGAGGAAAGAGTGAAATGGTCCCATGAACTGAAGGCAAAGGATCTGAAGAAATATACTCCGGAGAATGTCCTGCAGTGCGGCAGTGAGCAGGACAAGAATGGAAAGGATATCAAGGTGGATTGGTATTTCAAGGTCTTTTAGTAACTTTACGGGATATCATTGACATATGAGATACTTCCGGATAGTAACCGCCCTGCTTATTCTTCTCTGCGGACCATCAGAATGGATGAATGCCAAGACCGAACCTCTCGGTTTCATTTTCGAGCATTATTCCTCCGATGACGGCCTTCCGCATAATTCGATCTGTGATATCCATCAGGACAGCCGCGGATATCTATGGTTGTGTACCTGGTATGGTCTCAGCCGATATGACGGAAACGGTTTCGTGAATTATACGATGATGCCGGGCGATTATTCGGACCTGTCCCACAACAGGATCCTGTCGGTTCAGGAAGATGTGAACGGCCATCTGTGGTTCATGACCTATGATTACCATCTTTATCGTTTCGATGTGGATGAGGAATCTTTTACTGCGGTTCCTGCCGGCCTGGAAGACTTTCCCGTCAACAATGCGAAGGTCGACCATGTCACATGCGACAGCCATGGCAATGTGTGGGTGGCGCTTGCAGGTGCCGGCCTTTTCAGTGTCTCGGAAGACCTTTCGTATGACCTTTATTTCAACGTGACGGAAAACAATCCGGGAAAGGAGGTCTCATCTGTCTATGAGGATTCCGAAGGCACGATATACGTTTCGACTGAAAACGGAATATCCATGATAAAGGAGGGGGATGTCTCCCTGCTCGCCAGAAATACTGATGTCGTCGATTTCGTCGAGAAGGACGGCTGTCTTTATTTTGCATGTCCTGACCAGCTCCTTGCAGTCGATATGGATACAAGGGGACAGAAAAGGACGGATCTCAGGAAGCTGAATCTCGGCTACCTTACGTCCATGACCCTTACCGGCCCGAAGGAACACCTTTATCTCGGTTTCCAGGATGGCGCAGTCGCATATGTCGATACGGAATCCATGGAAATGAAGGTCAGCCGTACGGATATGGGACGCGTAAGATATCTCTTCCCTGATCCTGAAGGCCTTTTGTGGATTGCGACGGAACGTACAGGCATATGGTCATACGATGAATCCGGAAGCCGCTTCAAGCATTATGAGCACACCAACAACGTGATGTCCTACTATGTCGATACCCTGGCAATGGTCAAGGAAAGCGATGGCAGGCTGTGGATAAAGATGAACAATTACGGTTTCGGTTACTATGACCGTGCTTCCGATGAGATAGTTCCGCTGAACAATGTCAAGGAGCATGAGGACAACCGTTTCATGAACGGAGTGGCCTGCTATGAGATAGACGGTTCAGGTGTGCTCTGGATGTCTACAGTAGGGCGAGGCCTTGAGAAAGTCACGGTGATTACGCCTAAGGTAGATATCAAGGTCATGCCTACAAGGTCGGATGACATCAGGGCGTCTTCGGAAGTGAGGGCCATGCTCAAGGACAGCAGGGGATATGTCTGGGTGGCTGCGAAAAGCCGTGAACTGTACAGATATTCTCCTGATCTGAAGACGTGCCGCAGATTCCCGGATTCGGGAAGCGGAGATCTCGGTGTCATCTATTCGATATTTGAGGATACATCCGGAAACATATGGCTCGGAACCAAGGGAGATGGTCTGATAAAGATGACTCCTGACGGTGAGGATTGGACGTATAAGCGCTTCAGACATGATTCTTCTGATGAAAATTCCCTGAGTTCCAATAATATATATTCAATAGAACAGGATAAGGACGGGAGGATATGGATAGGTACTTATGGAGGTTCCCTTTCCATGCTGCCGACACCTGACAGCGAAGAATTCGTGACGGTCGATAACAGTTTTCCGGACTATCCGAAGGAAGAGGGTGAAAGGGTCCGCTACCTTCATTGCATGCCTGACGGGCGCATGCTTGTCGCAGCTGTAGGCGGCCTCATACTTTTCGAGCCATCCGATAAACCAGAGCTTACGGTGTTCAATCTCATACGTAAGATACCTGGTGATATGTCTTCTTTGGGCAACAACGACATTATACATATCTTCACCGACCGCAACGGCTCGACGTGGCTGTGTACTTTCGGCGGCGGCCTGAACCGTCTGTATTTCGAGAACGGATATCCGCGTTTCGAGATAATCAGCACGGATGACGGTCTTGCCAGCAATATAATACATTCTGCGGCGGAGGATCAGGAAGGTGTGATATGGATCGCTACTGAAGTCGGCCTTTCCACCTATGATCCTGAAACGTCAGTCGTCCATAACTTTACAAGATACGACGGTGTTCCGGCCACTTCGTTCAGTGAGGCTACATGTGCCGCACTTGACGACGGATCGATCCTTTTCGGCACCTATGACAATGTCTACAGGATAGTTCCGGCGCTGTTCGAGACTCCGCAGAAGCCCGGAAGGCTTGCGTTGACCGGACTGAGCATAGATGGAAAGAGAACTCCTTTTTCCGATAAGATGATCATCCCGCATGATTATTCCTTCTTCAGGATAGATTTCTCGTCACTTGATTTCAGCATGAGCGGGAAGAAGTCATATTCATATATGCTGCAGGGGTATGACAAGAAGCTCATTTCCGCTTCCGGCAGCAACCGGGCGACATATTCGCGTATTCCCCCAGGCAAGTATGTCTTCAAGGTAGTCGAGACCTACAATGAGGATGGAAATGCAGCTGACGCGATAAGCATTGATGTGCACATAAGGCCGTCAATATGGAATTCAGCTGTTGCGAAGATCATTTATGTCCTGCTCGGTCTGGGACTTATAGCTCTTCTGGCCAAAGTGCTTATGACGTCGATGAAGCTCAAGAATGATGTGAGGCTTGAACAGAATCTTAACGACATAAAGGCAAGGTTCTTCACGAACATATCTCATGAACTCAGGACGCCTCTTACCTTGATTCTTGGGGGTATAGATGAGATCAGCCGGAAGACCCGTTCCGGAGATGCGAACGAATACAGTGTAAACATTGTCCAGAAGAATGCCAAGAGAATGTTGACGCTCGTCAACCAGCTTCTTGACACGAGGTCGATCGCTGACGGCAGGATGCGCCTCAAGGTAAGCCATTTCGATGTGGTGAAGCTTGTGCAGGATGTATATGATGATTTCCGTGATATGTCATCCGAGCGTCAGATGGAAATGCGCATGATCAGATCGGTGGATACCCTGATGGTCTGGGGCGATTCTATACGTCTTGAGGCCTTGATATATAACCTTCTGTCGAACGCTTTCAAATATACATCCGATGGAGGAAAGATAGAGGTGGGTGTCCTTTACAGGGAAGGAGGCAAGGATTTCCGCATCATGGTGAAGGATAACGGGATAGGCGTTCCTAAGGAGAATCAGGAATCTATATTCGAGCCGTTCACGAAGGGCAGTGCATCAGCCTTCAGAGGAATGGCCAGCAGCGGAATAGGTCTGTCTTTCTGCAAGGAGATAACCGATATGCATGGAGGAGATATATGGGTCGAGAGTGAAAAGGGTGCCGGCTCGAAGTTCTTCGTGCGTCTTCCGATAGACAGGGACCGCTTCTCGGAAGAAAATGCCCAGTTCGTCGATTATGAGGATGTAAAGGAGACATCAGGAACCTATGGACTCGGCAAGTACAAGAAGGAAGCATCATTCCCTGAAGGGGCTCTGAAGGTGCTTGTCGTCGAGGATAACGCTGAGCTCAAGGTGTACATCTATAATTGTCTCATCAGCAAGTACGAGGTACAGGATGCTTCAAATGGCAGCGAGGCCTTGCAGATCATCCATGACGGCTGGATGCCGGATATCGTGGTCACCGACCTCATGATGCCTGTGATGGATGGAATGGAGCTTATCAATAATCTGCGTAACGACTTCTCTACCAGTCATATACCTATCGTTATGATAACGGCGAAGCATGAAGACGACACCCATGTGCGTGCCATGAAGTATGGAGCTGACGGATATATTGCCAAGCCGTTCACGATGGAACTTCTCATGGCAAGGATAGACAACATGCTTGAGCGCAGGCGTGAACTTATATCTTCTATATCTTCCGGCAGGAATCTGGAAGGAAAGAAGCCTGTTAAGGGCAAGATCGAGATTTCTCCGGAAGCGATAGTCATTACAGACAGGGACGAGAACCTTATAAAGAAGGTCATGGTGTGGCTTGAGGACAATGTGGGTGATGCGGAAGTGACTGTCGATCAGCTTGCATCCTATGTCGGTATGGGACGTACGTCCATGTACAACAAGATAAAGGGCCTTACCGGCAAGTCTCCGGTGGAACTCATACAGGATTTCAGGATGGAGAAGGCTACATATTACCTCAAAAGCGGACAATACTCCGTTTCCGAGACATCATACAAGGTGGGATTTTCAGATCCCGGTTATTTCAGTCGCAGCTTCAAGAAGCATTTCGGAATGTCGCCTGCGGATTACATAAAACAGTTCAAGTCATGAAAAAATTGAAGAATATGTCCATATCCGTCGCTGTGATGCTTGTTTCGCTTGCATCAGCAGCGCAGGAGCCATACTCGGTCAGGATGATAAGGTCCGAGATGAAGCGTAATCCGGATGCTACATATCTTGACGGAAGGAATGGTGAACGCAAGTGGAATTATACCACAGGGCTTGAACTTAAGTCCTTCCTTGATGCTGCAAAGCGATATGAACTCCCTGAAGCTGTCGATTACGTCCGTGCCTGGGCGGATACCATGGCGACGGAGAAAGGTGATGTCTACAAATACAAGAAATCGAACTTCAATGTAGACCATATCTGTCCGGCAAGAATCTATTTCGATCTTCATGACATGTATGGAGATCAGGACAAACGTTATCGCCGCGTGACCCGTATGATACGTGAACAGATAGATGATCAGCCGCGTACGAAGTCTGGTGAGTTCTGGCATAAGCAGATATATCCTCATCAGGTGTGGCTGGACGGCTTCTATATGGCTCTTCCGTTCTATGCGGAATACACGAAGAGATATGCTCCGAAGGAACAGAAGGATTCTCTGTTCGCGGATATAGTGCATCAGTTCACTGCAGGGGCGCAGAATACTCTCGATCCTGCAACCGGACTTTTCCGTCATGCGTGGGACGAGTCCCGCACCATGTTCTGGTGCGATCCTCAGACCGGACTTTCCGAACATGCCTGGGGACGCGCGAACGGCTGGTATGCTGTGGCCTTGGTGGAGGTGCTGGATTATCTCCCTTCAAAGCATCCCGGCAGGAAGGAACTGATAGGCCAGCTCAACTATTTCCTTGAGGTTCTTCCTAAGTGGGCGGACAAGGAGACCGGAATGTGGTATCAGGTGCTTGACTGCCCGGACCGTGAGGGCAACTATCAGGAAGCTACATGTTCGATAATGTTCATATATGCCTTTCTCAAAGGTTTGAGGATGGGATATATAGATGATTCCCACAAGGATTATATCCTCGGTCTGTATCCTAAGTTCATCGATCGTTTCATACGTGAAAATGAAGACGGAACCATCTCGATGACGGATTGCTGCGCAGTCGGTGGCCTTGGCGGAAAGCAGATGCGCAAAGGTGATTTCGAATACTATCTCAGCGAACCGGTCATAGAAAACGACTGCAAGGGAGTCGGACCTTTCATCTGGGCTTCGCTCGAGTGGGAGGCAAGGCATAATATCGATTATTTTCCGGAGCGTGATCTTCCTGTCGCTTTTGAAGGAGCTGAGGGATGCGGAAAATATGCAGCCGGTGGTCGCGGCGGCAAGGAGTATGTCGTGACTTCTCTTGCAGATGATGGATTAGAGGGCACTCTCCGTCATGCAGTTGAAGCTGAAGGGCCAAGAATCGTGACTTTTGCAGTGAGCGGAGACATACATCTTACCGCTCCGCTGAATATCAGTAATCCTTATATTTCCATTCTTGGCGAGACCGCTCCCGGAGCCGGAATCACTCTCCGTGACCATAATGTCTTTGTCGAGGCTGACCATACTGTCATAAGATACATGCGTTTCAGGCTGGGGTCTGCCGCTGGAGCCGAGGCTGATGCTTTGGGCGCAAAAAGATGCGGCAATATCATTTTCGACCATTGCTCGATAAGCTGGGCGGTAGACGAGAATGCTTCCTTCTATAACATAACCGATGCTACAATCCAGTGGTGCATCATATCGGAAGCTCTAAATGCATCTGTCCACCATAAGGGACAGCATGGATATGGAGGCATCTGGGGTGGCAGGAATGTGTCTTTCCATCATAATCTGTTTGCACATAACAACAGCCGCAACCCTCGTTTCGACCATCCCCGCTTATATCATGGTCAGGAACTGCTTACAGGAAGAGGTACGGTGGAGTTCGTGAACAATGTCGTCTACAACTGGGGCATGAAGGCCATCTATGGTGGGGAGGAAGGCTGGTTCAATGTGGTTGAAAACTGGTTCCGTCCGGGTCCGGCCACAAGACATCTGGATGGAGAATGGCTTGACATCAGCACATCATCAACGACGTCGATGATCCCTGGCTCATTCTACATTTCAGATAATGAGTATGATGTTTCCGCTGTAAGAAAGGGTGGCCTTGAAGGACGTAAGCCGGATTACAGGAAGATGGAAGAATGGGAGGACCGTTATGAAGACGCATCGGTCGTCACTCCGTTTGCCGTGAAGGTGGGTCTGGCTGTTCAGGACGCGGAGGATGCATATAAGGATGTCCTCAGGCATGCCGGAGCATCAAAGAAACGCGATGCTGTCGACAGGCGAATAATCAGGGAAGTGAGAAAAGGCAAGGCCTTGAAAACTGGTTCCGTGACCGGGCTTCCGGGTATAATAGATTCAGAAAAAGATGTTTTGTAATATGAATAATATCAAGTTTGTTGTTCTGTTTGCTGCGGCTGCAGCTTTGTTTGCCTGCAAGCCTGATGGACTGGAGACGGATGAGGTGGCAGCGCCTTCAGGAGTAGTTCTCCTTTCTGCTGACAAGTCTTATCTGGAATTCGGCTGGGACCCTGTAGCTGATGCCGAATATTATGTAGGGCGTCTCGAGACGGCTGAAGGCAAGCTTGTCACCGGAGGACAGGTGACAGTAAAGGAACCGTCCGTCATTTATAGGGATCTTGATTCCGATGCCGTATATCATTTCAAGGTCCGTGTACGGGTCAAGGGTGTTGATTCGGAATATTCAGCTCCTATAGAGGCCAGGACAGAATACAAGCCGGGTGAAACGCCTGTGCCGACAGACAAGTATTCCGAGTTCCGTATTCCTGCTTCCGAAGATGCCCATGGACGTACTCTTGCTTTCCCGGGTGCAGAAGGAGGCGGCATGTATACGACAGGAGGACGAGGGGGAAAGGTCATACATGTGACGACTCTTGCCGATTCCGGTGAGGGATCTCTCAGAGCTGCATTGAACGAGACAGGTGCGAGGACAATAGTTTTTGATGTTGCTGGTCTGATTGAACTCCAGTCAAAAATAAGCATAAGCAAGGGAGATGTTACGATAGCAGGACAGACGGCGCCTGGCGACGGAATCTGCCTCAAGAACTTCTCGGTTCAGGTAAGTACAGGCAATGTGATCATACGTTTCGTCCGTTTCAGGATGGGTGATGAAAAGGGAACCGAAGATGATGCCATCTGGGGACGCCGTCAGGATGACATTATACTTGACCATTGCTCGATGTCATGGTCGACTGACGAATGTTCATCTTTCTACGGTAACGAGAATTTCACCATGCAGTGGTGCATCCTGACGGAAAGTCTCTGCAATTCCGTCCACGGAAAAGGAAGTCACGGGTATGGCGGAATATGGGGCGGAAAGAACGCTTCGTTCCATCATAATCTTCTGGCTAACCATAAGAGCAGGAATCCGCGTTTCGACCATCCTGAAATATATGAAGACAAGACCGATCCCGCGAGAAGAGGCCATGTCGACTACAGGAACAACGCTGTATATAACTGGGGTGACAACTCGACATACGGCGGAGAAGGCGCATGGTTCAATATGGTGAACAACTATTACAAGCCGGGTCCTGCTTCAAAGGACAGGAAATATTTCATCGATGCCAACGGCATATATACCTCTTCAAATACCAATTACGGATATCCTTATCTCTACCTGTCAGGCAATGTCCATGCTGCCCATCAGGACATTACATCCGACAATTCGACAGGTGTATACTGGCATGACCATAAGACCAATGCCGTTCCTGATGCCACCCGTATCGTGTCGGACATCCATGCTCTGCAGGGACCTTCCGGCGAGGATGTGTATACCACGACACATTCCGCGTCCGATGCCTTTGAACGTATCTGCACATATGCAGGAGCATCTTTGGAACGTGATGAGGTGGATGAAAGGGCATGCAGTGACGCGAAGAGCGGAACAGCAACTTATACAGATGGAGGTAACGGTTCTAAGAACGGAATCATCGACACGCAGGATGCCGTGGGAGGCTGGCCTGTCTATGAAGCTTCCGCAGAAGAAAAAGCCCGTGTGAAGGACTCTGACGGTGACGGTATGCCTGACTGGTTCGAAGAAGAATTCGGATTGGATAAGTCAAAAGCTGCCGACGGCAACACCAAGACCCTCGATTCGTATGGCCGTTATACCAATCTCGAGATGTATCTTCACTATCTTGTCAGGGATATAGTGGCCGGACAGACGGAAGGCGGTACGTATGAGAAATTATCGTGAACGGTAACGGAATTTGATTGCGATGTTAAAAAGTACAAGTAATGCGATAAAATTTCCCTTTTTCCTTGTACTATAATCGGTATTTTCGCATTATGAAATATTGGAAACAATAAACAACACAAAACTAATACTAACCAAAAAAGTCATTTATGAAAAATCTGACGTACAAGATTTCTCTGCTGATCTTAGGGCTCTTTGCTGTGGTTTTCTCAGCTGAGGCCCAAGAGGTCAGAGGTGTCGTGTCAGACGTCAACGGTGAACCGCTTATCGGTGTATCCGTTTTCGTAGACGGCACAACTGTAGGTGTATCGACAGGCGTAGATGGTGACTATGTCATCAATGTCCCTTCTGCAAAGGGCAAGACCCTCGTCTTTTCGATGATCGGTATGGCGACAAAGGAAGTCATGATCGGAAACAGCATGACCATCAATGTTGTCCTTGAAGAGGATGCTAACTTCCTCGACGAGACAGTAGTCATAGGTTATGCAACAGTAAAGCGTCGTGACCTGATGGGTTCCGTGACATCTGTCGGAAACGAGGCCCTTACCCAGGTCCCTGTAGCTTCTGTAGGCGAGGCCCTCGCAGGTAAGATGGCGGGCGTGCAGGTGACTGCCACCGAAGGTGATCCGGATGCAGAGATCAAGATCCGTGTCCGTGGCGGCGGTTCGATTACGCAGGATGCCTCTCCGCTCTATATAGTGGACGGCTTCCCGGTAGATAACTACAACGATGTACCTGCTTCAGATATCCAGTCTATCGACGTCCTGAAGGATGCCTTTTCGACAGCGATATATGGATCGAGAGGTGCCAACGGTGTAGTCCTCATCACAACGAAGTCCGGAGCTGCCGGCAAGATATCTGTAAGCTACAATGCTTACTGGGGTCAGAAGAAGATAGCTAACGCTGATGCAATCGAGACAGGATCTCCATACGATTTCGTCCGTAACCAGTATGAACTTTCGGTTCTCCGTGATGAACTTGAAGACAATTACATCCCTACATTCGGCGTATTCGAGGATATGGACCTTTATAAGGATGTCGCAAAGAATGACTGGGTGAAGAAGGTGTTCGGCAATGTCGGCACAACATTCAACCAGAACATCTCTGTTTCCGGCTCAGGTGACAAGGTGAAATGGACTGCAAGTTATGCGCACGTAGGCGACAAGGCGATAATGGCCGGTTCGGACTACAAGAGGGACAACCTTAATTTCAAGACCCAGTACAAGCCTATCAAGCAGATCACTGTCGATATCAATGCAAGATATTCACGTACAGAGGTGTTGGGAGCAGGTGCAAACTCAATGAACGACGGTGGTTCGACTTCAAGCAACGGACGTCTGAAGCATGCTGTTCAGTATACGCCGTTCCCTATTACAGGTGTGGCTACAGATTCTGACCTCGCTGAGGATTATGGCGACAATGCTCCGCCTTTGAGGTCTGTAGCTGACAATGACAACAGGAGGATCCGTAAGAGCTGGACCATCAATGGAGCCGTAACATGGCATATCATCAAGAACCTTAACCTAAAGGTCGAAGGCGGTATCGATGACTACTCTCAGGAGGATAACCGTTTCTATGGTCTTACCACATATTTTGCAAATAACAGTGTCGGTGCTCCAGCGGGAAGCGATGTAAGTCTTAACGGCCATCCGGCAGTTATTTATGGCAATACGTTCAGGACCAAGTATCGCACGACCAACACTATCAATTACAATTTCGAGGAAGTGCTTAAGAACGACAAGCACAAACTTGACATGCTTCTTGGTCAGGAGTACATCCTTACCAAGTCAAACAAGCTTTCTTCAACAATCGGTGGATTCCCTGATTTCTTCGATTCTCAGATGGCATGGAACTTCATGGCTTCCGGTACTCCGGTTGCTTCAAACAACTTCTATAATCCAGATGAGCAGCTCCTCTCTTTCTTCGGTCGTGCAAACTACGAATATGACGGACGCTATGCGTTGTCTGCAACGGTACGTGCCGACGGATCTTCTAAGTTCGTAAAGGGCAACCAGTGGGGTGTCTTCCCTTCAGCAGCTGCTTCATGGACAATTTCAAATGAGCATTGGCTTGAGGATGCTACATGGCTTGACAACCTGAAACTCCGTTACAGCTACGGTACGGCAGGTAACAACAATATTCCATCAAACGTTTCTTCTCTCCTGTTCCAGGCTAACAACACATCATGGATTTCTATGGGCAATACATGGTGGGGAACAACTACAGTAGGCGGAAAATCGATCATGCCTAACCCGGACCTCACATGGGAAACTACAGTTTCTCATAACATCGGTCTCGACTACTCGTTCCTTAATGGCCGCATCAACGGATCGTTCGAGGTTTATCACAATACTACAAACGACCTCCTCATCCAGTTCCCTGTTGCCGGTTCAGGTTATGACTACCAGTACCGCAACCTCGGATCGGTGCAGAACCGCGGTTTCGAGGCTTCTGTGAACTTCGTGCTCTTCGAGAAGAAGAACTTCGGCCTCACACTCGGCGGAAACATCAGCTTGAACGAGAATATGGTTACAAGCCTTGGAGGTCTTGAGAAGATCGAGGCTACATCCGAATGGGCATCGACTGAAATCGGCCCTGACTATGTGGTTACAGTCGGCCGTCCTCTCGGAGATATGTACGGCTATGAATCTGCCGGCCGCTATTCAGTTGACGAATTCACTCATGACGGTGAATCATGGGTGGCTAATGAAGGTACGGTCGATGCATCAGATATCCTTGGCAAGGAATTCTTCCGTCCGGGAGCCATGAAGCTCAAGGACCAGAACGGTGACGGCAAGATCACCGTGGACGACAAGGTCATCATCGGCAATGCCCAGCCTCTCGGAGTCGGCGGTTTCAACCTTTCAGGTTACCTCTACGGATTTGACTTCTCGGCCAACTTCAACTATGTGTTCGGCAACAATATATATAATGCGAACAAGATAGAGTTCAACCACTCAAGAAAGTATTCGAACAGAAACCTTCTCACTTCTGCCAACGTAGAGAACCGCTGGACGAACATTGACTGGAATACAGGAGAAGAGATCACTGATCCTGACATGCTCAATGAGATCAATGCCGGCACTACAATGTGGAATCCGGGAGTGAACAAGGCAATCTTCTCTGACTGGGCAGTCGAGGACGGTTCGTTCCTCCGCCTCCAGTCCGCTACGATCGGTTATACCCTTCCTCAGAAGTGGACTATGAAGATCAAGATGCAGAAGCTCCGCGTTTACGTTACAGGTACAAACCTCTTCTGCCTGACAAAGTATTCAGGCTACGATCCTGAGGTAGACACAAGACGCAAGACACCTCTTACTCCAGGAGTCGACTGCTCAGCTTATCCGAAGAGCACAGGCTTCGTTGTCGGAGTCAACGTTACATTCTAATTAAATGAGAGAAATCATGAAACTGATCAATAAAATACTTCTTGGTACGGGAATGTTGGCGGCTGCGTCTTTGACTTCATGCGAGGACGGCCTTACTACACCGACTCAGTCTTCATTCGATGAGTCAGTAGTGTTCTCCAACTACACGCTTGCCGAGTATAATGTATTCGGCATCTATGAGGTCTTCGGTCATACTAACTGCCACCGTGGACGTTATCTCCCTTGGTATGGTTTCAATACCGATATCGAGCTTTACAACAATACTACAGCTGATGAGAAGTCAAGTATCGCAAGATATTCGATGACTGCCACAAACGGCCAGCTGAATCTTGCCAACGGCCCATACAACGAACTGATGGGTGGTATCGAAAGAGCAAATCTGGCTATCCGCGGTATCCGTCAATATGGCAAACCTGCCGGAGATCCTGAGATGGCTGCTCTTCTCGGTGAGGCTCTTACTGCCCGTGCCCTCCTATATACTGAACTTCTTAAGGCATATGGTGAAGTTCCGGCTCGTTTCGAGCCTATCGGACCTGAGACCATATATCTCAACAAGTCCGACAAGGATGTGATCTTCAAGCAGCTCCTCGCTGACCTTGAAGAGGCTTTCGGATACATGAGGTGGCCTGGCAAGAGCGCTGCGACAGCTACGACTGACCGCCCGAGCCTTGCATTTGCAAAGGGACTTTATGCACGTCTTGCACTTATGGCTTCAGGCAAGTCTCTCCGTCCTGACGAAGGAACGGTCGGAACAGGAAACTTAGGCACTGTAAGGGTTACATCGGATCCTGAACTTCAGAAGGAAGTACTTTATCCGAAGGCTCTCGAGGCATTGAAGGATGTCATCGACAATGCAGGTCTTTCACTCATGGACTATGAGCAGCTTTGGAGAGAGTTCAACAATATGGACATCACTGCCGGTAAGGAAGTGATCTATGTGATCCCTTCATCCGACACACGCGGACGTTGGAACTATACTTTCGCCATCAGGACAGAAGGAAATCCTGACTGGTCACAGGGACCTACATCAAGCCGCGGAGGTACTGCCGGTCCGATACCTACACTTTATTGGAAATACGGAAAGGAGGATGTACGTCGCGACATGAGCTGCGTGAACTGGAAATGGGTCAAGGGAACTGCTGCAAATGTCGCAGAGCCTGCAGGACCAAATGACTGGTATTTCGGCAAGTTCCGTCTCGAGTGGCAGACCAAGTCGCCATATAACGGTGGAAATGATGACGGTATCAAGCCTGTATATATGAGATATGCAGACATCCTTCTCATGGCTGCAGAGATTGCAAATGACCCGGCTTGCGGTCAGCGTGATGAAGCTTATGCAAAGAAGTGCCTCCTTGAAGTACGCAAGAGAGCGTACAAGGGCAATGAGGGTCTCGCGACTGCTTATGTGAACGGACTCAGCGGACAGCAGGCTATCTTCAACGCTATCGTTGATGAGCGTGCACTCGAATTTGTCGGTGAGATGCTCCGTAAGCAGGACCTTATCCGTTGGGGTATGCTCAAGAGCAAGATGGATGAGGCTCAGGCTGAACTTAAGAAATATATTGAAAGGACAGAGCAGTACGCTGAATTCGGACCTGCCGTATGGTACAGATACAATTCTGACAATACCATTGAACTTTACGGTTACAATGAGCCTGCAACGAAGGATGTCGCCCCTGAAGGTGAGGGCTGGATATGCTATGAAAGCAAGGATTATTTCAAGTTCACCAGCGAGAACAAGGAGACCGGTGAGGTAAGCCTCAGCGATTCTGCTAAGAAGAAGCTTGCTTCGTTCTATGATAATGATCCTGACACGCGCCAGTGGTGGCCTATACCTGAGGCTACTCTTGTAAACAGCCAGGGTACACTTTTCAATGACTATGGTTTCTAATCTTTTCATGTCATTCTGAACGGCCCATGCCATTCAGAACTAAGTGAAGGATCTTTAACAGGATAAATGAACAACAATATGAAAAGAATATTTTCAACAATAATATTGGGAGTATCCCTTCTCGCTTTTGGAGCAGCCTTCTCAGGCTGTACTCCGGAGGAGATAGATATCCAGGACGAGATCACTCTCGGCAGGTGTCTTACTCCTACTGAGCTTTCCGCAAAGGTGATAGACGGAGAGTTCATCGAGTTCGAATGGACTAAGTCTACCGGTGCGACCTCATTTGTTCTTGAGCTTTACACTGATGAGGAAATGAAGACGAAAGCGGCGTCTGCAACCATTCCTGCAGAGCAGATACCATATCTCTGGGACCTTGAAGCAGACATGACATATTATGCACGTGTACAGGCGATAGATGAGAGCGAGAGAGCTCTTGAGCCTTCTCATTGGGCTGTATTTGAAGATGCACTCCAGACATATGCCATAAAGTCTTCGCTCAATCCTGAGCTTGTGGACAGGACGGAGTCTTCAATCACAATAAAGTGGACCAATGATCCTGAGGTGGATCATATCCGCATTACCCCTGCTCTCGATCCAAAGGACGAGTACACACGCTTTGATGTTGACGCTGCTGCTGTGGAGGCTGCTCAGGTTGTAGTTGACGGTCTTGCACCATCAGTCAATTACACTCTTGCAGTTCATTTCAAGAGTGCGGAGCGCGGTACTGTTTCAGCATGGACCCGCCCTTCAATCGAGGGTGCGACAGAGGTAAATACTTCAGCTGCTCTTGTCCAGGCCATAGCTGACAAGGCTGCCGTCATCAAGGTGGCTTACTCTGAGACTCCTTATGTCATTGAAAGTGTTGTCCTTGGCGGACCAGTTGCCATCTATGGAGATGCTACGGCAGAAGGTGCGCAGCCAGTGATCCAGGGTGGACTTAAGATCGGTGCGGACGTTACAAGCATCCACCTCGAAGCCCTCACATTCGACGGAGCCGGTCTTGCGGATTATCCTCACAACCTTACATTTGATGCTGCAGCTGCAGTCGAGAGCATCACAGTTGTCAACTGTAAGCTCAACAACTACCTCCGCGGTGTCCTCTATGAGAATTCAAAGGGCCCTCAGGTCGGTACAATCAAGTATGACGGAGTTGAGGTGAACAATGTAGGTGGAGACGGTGGCGACTGCTTCGACTTCCGTGGAACAGCAACTGTAAACAGTATCGAATTCATCAATTCAACGCTCAATACAGGTGCCCGTACATGGTTCCGTATCGATGCGAAGACAGTTCTCGAGTCAATCAAGATGACTCACTGTACATTCAATAATCTCTGTTTTGCAAATAACGGCAACAACAACGGTATCTTCAACATCCGTGCTGTCAATGCAGCAGGTACTGCTCCGACATTCGTGCTGACACACAACGTGTTCCTCAACATGAACGATGAAAACAAGAGATGCTGTCTCATAGCAAAGAACTCTACTTCAGCATTCCCTACAGAGCTTTCAAACAACTTCTTCTATAACTGCTACGACAGATTCTTCATTCCTCAGAAGGATGGCTCGTCCCTTTCCGGTGACGACCTCAAGGCTGCTGCCGATGCCGGTCGCGCGCTTATCCTTGTCAACGGCAGTGTGGAGCTGGCTGCAGACCCATGTGTGGACAGTGCCCGTGACAAGTATAATGTGACAAGCAAGGAGGTCATCGAGGCTGATGCAGGCGACCCAAGATGGTATGCTGCATATGTGGAGGTTCCGGAAGACCTTACTCAGGAAGTGACTCCTACAGGCAAGGAATGGGATCTTACTGACGGCCAGACTTTCAAGAAGATGGCAGACAAGGATATGGTTCGTAACGGTATCCGTTTCTATGTGAAGAACACTCCTGTCAACTTTACCAAGGAAGGATTCGAGTTCTCTGGTGAGGCTACAGTTGGCGAAGACGGTATCCCTACCGACGGTGCGATCGGAATCAAGGTCAATGAGCCTGGTTCGATGGTCATTTCCGTTGCAGAGGCTTCCGGCCATTCTAACCTTACGGTAAGTCTTGACGGAAAGGTATCCGCTGCAGTTCCTGCCGGTGCCGAGTATCAGAAGGTTACATTCGCAAACATCGACGGCGAGAGCATGGTGTATATCTACGGATGTCACCCTGCAACAATGACATTCCTCCAGTGGACTTCTGACGTACAGGTTCTTGACAAGGTTCTTGCTACTCCTGTAGTTTCAATCAACAAGACTGTTGTGAATGAACGTGCTGAAGGTGAGATCACCCTTACATGGGATCCTGTGGATTATGCGGGCTCGTATAATGTAACTGTGGACGGCAAGGTGAAGAATGTAACTGAGACGACTTATTCATTCGCTACAGCAGGCTATTCTGTAGAGGAGGCAGGCGGCGACTTCGCAATTCAGGTGACAGCGGTTCCTGCAGCTGACGATTACACTCGTGTAGAGTCTCAGCCGGCAGAACTTTCATTCCATGTGAATGACGTTCCTGAAGAACCTGGCATCAAGGTCGTAAGATATGATCTCGTGTTCCCAAGTGCGGCAAACGCGGAGGAAAAATATGTATGCGAGAACAATGACGGTTTCTATGTACAGACGACCGGTGGTTGGGTCATCGATGCCAACAGCCAGAAATTCGCTGTACCTGGCGATACAGAATATGTTCAGTATGCAAGCCGTCTGAAAGGCTCAAAGACTTCCGATTCGAAGACAATGACCATCACCGTGCCTAATGACGGAGTCCTTTATATTGCTGCACGTTCGGCCAATAGTTCCGCTGCAGACCGCACCATCTCGCTTGTTCAGAACGGAGCGGAGATTCTGGCTCCTACAGTTGTCATGGATGCTGATAAGTTCGCTGTCGGTGACGTTTCCGTATTCCCATTTGTTGTTGCGAATGTGAAGGCCGGAGATATTACCGTCGTTCTCAATAACGGTATCAACTTCTATGGTATCAGATACGATGCTACTGAAGGTTCTGCAGGTGTCGATTATGTCTGGGATTTCTCCGCACCAGAGTGGGTTGATGCGATGACGAACAGCGGTGTTGCTGCGAATACCAATGATTCCAACTGGAATCTTGAGGTCAATGGTCTCAAGGTCGTTTCTGGCGGCGGTACTATCAAATGGAATTTTTCAGGAGAGACCTATTTCTGGCAGCCAGGCGGCGCAGGTACTGATGCAAAGCGTTACTTCGAGTTTACAACTGATGTTGCTGGAAAGCTTACAGTTTATGCTACGCATACAGGAAGTACTGCCGATATGGAAAGAATGGTTACCGTAAAGGTAGGTGATAATGATCCTGAATCTCTTCCAGGAGGATATTCTTCATCTGATGGTCCTGTTGCTGTTGAATTCACCATAGCACCGGGAGTCGTGAAGGTATATCCTACTGTCAATGCTCTCCGTTTCTACAAGATCGAGTTCCATTCTCTGTAACAGATAGGCTATGACCTGTCAATAATACGATTCGGGGTGACTGTCATATGACGGCCACCCCGAATCATTATATCTTACCGTTTATTCGAACAGATTGCGCTTTGGCAGCTTGTCGCTGTAAAGCTCCCTGCACTGCTTGAAGAGAGCCTCTGTGTAGCGTGACTGTGACGGGCCCCTGTATGTGCTTGTGTTGGTTATGAATACCCAACATTCTCCGTCAGGAAACTGTCTTACAAGGGCGCTTGTGCCGGAAAGGGTGCCTGTGCGGCTCCATCCTTTCGATGGTGTGGTGTCATTCCATCCAAGCGAGAATGTTTCCTTGTCGAAATATTCCGTCATCTTCAGGAACGATTCTTCGGAAATTATGTCCTTCACTTCCGGACGTCCGTCTATGGCTGCGACCAGCCTTGCTATTTCCGCAGGTGAGCCGCACCATGCTCCGGCTCCGGAAAGCAACGGAATGTTGTTGCCTCCATAGCAGCGTTCCACCATTTCTCCGTTGTCAGAATAATCTTCTATATATTTTCCGTCTCCTTCATGGGTGTAGTAGCGCACCTCGTTTGGCCTGCGGTCTTCATAGTAATTCCCGCCAATATGCATGTCATAGCAGCCTGCCGGAGCAAGGACTTCCTTGCGGATGAACTCCTCATATGGCATGCCTGACACGACCTCGATTATCTCCGAGAGCAGCAGATATCCGAAATTGGAATATTTCTGCCATGATCCGGGCATGAACCGAAGGTTTCTGCTCAGGACAAGTCTGAAGAAATCTTCTTTGTCCGGTGGACAGTCAAGCTGGAGCTGATGCTTTACATCTCTTGACGAGAACAATGGGTCACGGGAAAATCCTCCCTGATGCCTCAGAAGATGCTCGACTGTGATCTTGCTGTAGTTCCTGTCCTTTATGACACCCGCAAAAGGGGAGTCCTTCAATATGCCTGACGGACCGAAGACCGTGTCCTTGATATTCAATGAGTCCCTGTCTTGCAGCACCATTATGCCTGCAGCTGTGATGAGCTTTGATACGGAGGCCATCCTCATTATATGTGACGGCTGCATCTCGATTCCGAGCTCTTCGTCAGCCCATCCGTATCCTTTGGCATAGAGAAGCGAATCGTTGCGGCTGATGGCCAGTGAAGCCCCTTTTATAGCCCATTTACGCATGTATGCGCGTACTTTCCGGTCCAGTCCCTGAAGTTCGTCGAAAGAAGAGGAGTCATTGTGCAGAACCTGATTCAGCATGACTCTCTCACCTGCGAGTTCCTGTGGACGCGGTATTGCTTTATGGATTATGACCGATGCTGTAGCTGCAACAGCCAGAGCCAGTGCAGATATTGTTATTATCGTAGTTTTCTTCATGGATTCAGATAAGTCCGGCCCTTCGGGCGAAATCTATTATGAAATCTGCTGTACCTTCAATGCCAAGTTTTCCCGAGTCGATGCACAGGTCATAGTTCGATGCGACGCCCCAGTTGCCGAAAGTGAAGTAATTGTAATAATCAGCTCTGTCCTTCTCCCTCTTCCGAAGCATTTCCAGAGCCTTTTCTTCGTTTATTCCGCATCTTTCTGCGATCCTCGCTGCGCGTACTTCTTCAGATGCTGTCAGGAATACGTCAAGACAGCAGTCCAGGTCTCTGAGAATATAGTCCGAGCATCTTCCTACAATTATCGCAGATCCCTGTTCTGCAATCTTTCTGATGGTTTCGCTCTGGATCTTGAAAAGGCCGCCTTCGCTCATGAAATCCTCGTTGCATGAACCGTAACCATGCGAGAAGAGGGAAGTAAGGGAAAAGAAACTCCTTTTCTCGTCCTTTTCGACAAAGAATTCAGCGCTGAAGCCGCTGTCCTGCGCAGCTTTCGTAATGAGTTCGTTGTCGTAAACAGGAATGTCCAGCTTCTTGCCAAGTTCCTTTGCCACTGCAAGCCCGCCGCTGCCGAACTGTCTTCCAATATTTATGATGATCTTCTTCATGTCTTGTTGTTTCTATAACTGGCTGCCGAGTAACGAAGGGTCGTCTCCGTCATTGAGCTTGTTGAATTTCTTGAAAAGGTTTCCCAGCATCAGAGCAGTGAGTACGGTGGATATGAAATCTGATATAGGGAAGCTCATCCATACTCCCTTTGCCCCAAACCACAGAGGCAAGGCATAAAGCAAAGGAAGGAGGAAAAGTATCTGTCTCGAAAGAGAAAGGATCACTGATTTTCTTACCATTCCGAGACTCTGGAAGAAATTGGTTCCGATCATCTGGAAACCTACGACAGGGAATACCAGGGTCATTATCCTCATACCTTCTGATGACATGTCCAGAAGAGCGTCGTCATGAGTGAATATGCCGGCTGCAAGCCTCGGGATGAACATGCCTACAATGAAGCAGAGTGTTGTCATAACCATGGCTAGTCTGGCTGTTTTCCAGAATACCTCCTTCACTCTTGAGTACTGGCGTGCCCCGTAGTTGTATCCTGCGATAGGCTGCATTCCCTGGTTCAGTCCCATACATATCATTATGAACATGAAGATGAACCTGTTGCATATTCCATATGCTCCGATTCCGAGGTCGCCGCTGTATTCCCTGAGCTGCTGGTTGATGAACAATGTAACAAGACATGCGGCCGAATTCATGAGGAACGGTCCCATGCCGATGGCCAGGGAGTCTTTGGCTACCCTTATGTCAAGGTTGAGGATTCCCTTTTCAAAATGGAATGGTCTGGTCCTGTCGCTGAAGTGCTTCATTACCACGATCATGGCTGCAGTCTGAGCTATTACCGTAGCCCATGCTGCACCTGCGATGCCCATGTCGAACACGAAAATGAATATCGGGTCCAGGATGGTGTTGAAGATGACCGTGAAGATGGTAAGACCCATCGCCTTTTTAGGACTTCCGGATGAGCGCATGGCTGCATTCAGGCCGAAATACAGGTGCGTTATGACATTGCCTATAAGGATTATGGTCATATATTCCTTGGCGTAAGGGAGAGTGTTTTCACTTGCACCGAAGAAATAAAGTATCGGGTCGATGAATATGAGGGCCAGGACCATGAACACCAGACCTATGATGATGTTCAGGCTTACTACATTGCCGAGAACCTTGTTGGCGGCCTTGTAGTTCTTCTGACCGAGCAGTACGGAAAGCATTGTCGCGGCTCCGGCCCCTACAAGGGTTCCGAAAGCGGTGGACAGGTTCATGAGCGGGAATGTCACGGCAAGGCCTGAAATGGCCAGTGGACCGACACCTTGTCCGATGAAGATGCTGTCCACCATGTTGTATAACGAAGCTGCCGTCTGCGCTATGATGGCAGGTAGTGCATATTGCTTCAGCAGCTTGCCTATCTTTTCTGTACCGAGTTCTGTTGGGATTGAGTTCGTCTTGACTGCCATCTTAATCCTCCGGTTTTGCTACCAGTTCGATTTCAAAGACAAGAGGTGAGAAGCCCGGGATCGAGGCTCCGTTGCCGGATGCCTGATAGCCGTAGTCGGAAATGAAGACTCCTATGCCCTTTTCCATTGCCTTCATCTGCCAGAGTGTAAGTGCGAATCCGCTTACGACAGATGAGTTGCTTGAGCCCATGGTGATATCTGAATACTTTTCTCCCCAGTTTATGCGTACCGGTTCGTAAGTCCTTGATGCAGAATATATTCCGTTGTCCTTTGCTATGCGCTCGTCAGTGGTGTCGAATACGAGTCCGTTCAGGAGCTTTCCTGTATAGTTGATGTAGATTGTTGTGTCTTTCTTGAATTTTGCTGTATCAGAAGGTGCTTTGAGCTCCTTGTAGAAGAAACCTGGCTGTTCGGGAATAGTGTCTTTTGTGACACTCATGTCCCCGAATATGTCTTTGTTGGCCTTGAAATACTCCTCGATCCTGTCAGTCTGCCATTCCGTTATGTCCTTTGTGAAGTCTGACACCGTAATGTCGTATACGGTATTCACGGAGCTTGAAGATTTGGCGAGATACTTCTCCTCAGAATCATATACGGAATAAGTCATGAGCCATGAAGGTATGATGACCTTTCTGTGTCCGCCGGCCTTCATGCCGACAAGAGCCTGGGAAAGTCCGGCCGGAAGCTGACCGTCAGCAGTGATCTGGAATTTCGGTCCGTAATAGGTCGTTGTGTCGTAGGTGCCGAGCTGCTTTGCCGTCGCCTTGTCAGTGTAATCCGTAATGTTTCCGTCAAGATCCGAGATCCTGTAGTCAATCAAGGCATATCCGTCCTTAAGGACTTCAGTGCCGCTTCCTTTCTCATCCTCGATGATATAGATGCCGAGTCCGGAACTTGTGACACCCGGATGATTCAATTCCATCCATGCGTCAAAATACCGTTTCTTTGCATCGTTCGGACCGCTCTCTACGGTCTTTGCGCATCCTGCAGCCGCAAGAAGCATGACTGCGTATAGTGTTGATGTGAAAAATCTGTTCATTCCTTTCAACTGAAATTTAAACCGACAAAGATAGTAAAAAAAGTGGTTTGCCCTAATCATTCGACACAGCTGTCACCCAAATCTTATAGAGCAGGGCAGAGTTTGCAGGAATTATGCCAAAATTTTCATTCCCGAAACCATATTTTCCGGAAAACAGTATTTCGCACTCTTCTCCGGCCCTGACTCCGAAAAGACCATCCTTGAGCCCCGGTATAAGTTCCGTGTCCGCGAGGTTGATTTCGTACAGCTGGTATTCTGCGTCAGTCAGTTCCCATCCTGCCTGCTCGGCAGTTGCCTGGTGATTCGTGGCAAAGAGGTTCGATACACTTACCGAACCGGAGAATGTGTATCCGGCATAATAGAACGAAACATGGCCGCTGCGTGACAGGGAATCTCCCTGTCCCTCCACAAGGACAAGACGGTTGGCGCCGCCGTTGCGTACGATCCTGTTGGTTCCCTCATATTTTGTCAGATACTGGTCTATTCTTGATTCCTGGTTGTTGTATGCCTGTTCCAGTTTTGATTTCATGCATGAGCATGATGCGAGGCCTGCCAGAAGTATGACCAATATGTTAAATGTCCTTCTCATTTTCTGTAAGATATAGATGTGTATGTCGTTCAATATATTCTGCAGCCTTGTCGGGCGAGGCTATGTCTTCCGGTATCCTGAGCCTTCCTCCGGCTGCGTTCTCGTGCCCTCCTCCATTGAAGTGCAGCATGGCGCATCTGTTTGCGGACGTCCCTTTCTTTGAGCGGATCGAGACCCTGAAGTGTCCGGAAGCCTCCTTCAGCAGCAGGCTCATGCGGACACCGGCTATCGACAGCGGCATGTTTACAAATCCCTCGGTGTCTCCTTCCTCCACGTCATATTCTTCCTGAGTCCTGCTGTCCAGCACTATGTATGCCACACCGTCATCCGTTATCCTCAGGAGGTCCTTCATCATGTGTCCCATCAATCTGAGGCGGTTCTCCCTGTACTGGTTGTATATCCTGTCGAGTATGTAGTCCCTGTCGGCTCCGGCAGACAGAAGGGCTGATGCCATTTCAAGTGTGGAAGGGTATACTGAATTCGCGAAATTGTTCGTGTCTGTCGTCATGCCTGTCATCAAGGCCATCACAGCAGAGGCAGGAAGCCTTGATGCGTCTCCCGCTATGTGTGAAGTGGCCATAAGTATATGGAACAGAAGCTCCGATGCCGAAGATATCCCTGTTTCTGAAAATGAAAGGCTGAACTTTTCGCGGGCGGGGTTCAGGTGGTGGTCGACCAGTATCTTCGGTGCTTCAGCCTCTTCCAGAAGATGTTCAAGGTTGTCCGTCCTGTGGAAGGCATTGAAATCCAGACAAAATATGAGGTCGCTTCCGCTCAATGCAGATGCGGCTTTCTCCTTATCCTCTTCGTAAATGATGATGTCGCCTTTTCCGACGGATGATGCGAGGAAGTCGAGATATCCGGGATATCTGTCGTTCAATACGATACGGCTTCGTTTCCCGTATGCCGAAAGCAGAAAATGGTATAATGCGGTACAGCTGCCGATTGCGTCGCCGTCAGGCTTCATATGAGTCGTTATCACCGGATTCAGTGACTCGGCTAATAAATTTTCAAGTTTCTGTATATTGCAGGAATTGATATCACCCATTTTCTCTAACTGTATTATGATGCTGCAAAATTACAAATTTATATTGCATTTCATAAATCAATTTCCTAACTTTGTCCGGAATTTGAAAAGAAAAATAAAACACTAAAAATAATGAGTTCAATTGTAAAGAAGGTTTTTACCTATTTGATCCTCCCTGCATGCATCGTAGGATTGGTTTATGCTAACGTAAAGAGTATTATGGAGCCTGTTGAGTTCAACAAGCACAAGGACTATCGTACAGACGTTGCTGTTCAGCGCCTTAAGGATATCCGTGATCTTCAGGTTGCTTACAAGAACGTGAATGCGCGTTATGCTTCGACAATGGATTCACTTATCCTTTTCTACAATGAAGGTAAGATGAAGATCACCCTTCAGGTGGGTTCGAAGGATGACTCTCTTGCAATGGCGCACACCGATCAGATCAAGAAGAAGTTCCGCAATCTTAAGGGCGACAAGCTCAACGAGAAGCTTCACGAGCTTTATCTTGCAGGTGAGCAGAATCTCGTTTTCCAGGTGTCAAGCGACATCGCTGTAAAGGACACTCTTTTCAACGACCGTCCGAACTTCGTGGTTGACTCTCTTGCTTTCATTCCGTTCAGCGGCGGTGACAAGGTCCTCATGGAGTCTACAATCAAGACTGTATCAGGTGTGAAGGTTCCTCTCTTCGAGGCTTCGATGCCTTACAAGAGCCTTCTCAGAGGTCTTAACAATCAGCTTCGCATCAACCTTGATGCTGAGCAGGAGGACAAGGGACGCTACAAGGGCCTTCAGGTCGGCAGCATCTCTGCTCCTAACAACAATGCCGGCAACTGGGAGTAATATCTCCTGCTGTCAAGCATTTATCTGCTATGACTATGTTTAAGAATACAGATAGAATATCCATTCAAGTAGGCTTGAGTGGATATTCTTTTAAATTGGACACGGCTGAAGCACGGCGTTCTTCGGGATGGATGAGCGCTGAGCGCATCTTTACCACACCTGAATTCCAGAAACGTTATGATGAGGTGGAGATATCTGTCTTTACCCATAAATGTGCTCTGGTGCCGTCTCAGTTCTTTTCGGAAACTTCAGCTGCAGCCATGCTCGCTGAAGTATGTACGTTGAATGAAGGTGATCCTGTCGAGTGGGTGAGTGTGGATGATGCTGCAGCTGTACTGGTCTATTCCAATGCAATAGGCGAGACTCTCTCCAAGGTCGTTTCGGAGACTGTTCTGATGACGGACGGTTCCAAGGCAAGACCGCTTCCTGAGATGTATTATATCCTTAAGGACCTCCCACGTCTTTCCGACTATAACAGGATATTGGCCTCATATGTTGACGGTGTCCTTTATCTTGCCATTGCCCAGGGAAAGAGCCTTCTGCTGTGCAATACATATAAGGCTCAGGATTTCACTACGGCCGAATATTTCATATTCCTGGCCATGAAGAAGCTTCAGCTCAATCCGGAAGTTTCGACAATCTGCTTCCGTACGCCTCTTGATGAGGAGGAAGAGATGTCTTTGTACAGGTATTTCAAGAATGTGGAACAGATATAGAAAAGCATGAGGATCATAGGAGGAAAGTATAAGGGCAAGACCATTCTGCCGCCGCAGGGATATAAGGCGAGACCGACAACGGATTTCGCCAAGGAAGGTCTCTTCAATATCCTGAACAATGAGTATGAAATGGAAGGGCTTCAGGTCCTTGACCTTTTCGGTGGTACGGGAGCCATATCATACGAATTCGCTTCGAGAGGTGCCTCCATGGTTTATTGTGTTGAAATGCTTCCTCTTCACGCAAACTTCATAAAGTCTCAGGCAGCCTCGTTCGGCATGCGTAATCTTACGGTCGTACGTCACAATGTCTTTGATTTCCTTGAAATATGCCGTGAGAAGTTCGATATCATATTTGCAGATCCTCCATATGCTCTTGAAGGACTTGCTTCATTGCCTGACAAGGTCTTTGCGCGGGATATCCTTCACCCCGGAGCCTACTTCATACTTGAGCATCCGGAAGAATACGATTTCGAGACACACCCTTATTTTATAAAGGAAAAGAAATATGGTAATGTGCATTTCTCCTTCTTTGAAATGCCTTCTGAATAATCCTATGAAACTGTTTGAAAAGATTCTGACCATAGCGGCATTCTCTTGCTGCTGCATGATATCTGAGGCACAGACGGCCCACAGCCTGTTCTGGCGCTCAGACTCCCTTCAGGTCAGCGAGCTGACCGCTGAACCTGGAAATCACTTCAATAAGGTCGGGCATCATGGCCCGGCGGTTGAAAACAGCCATATGGCCCTCCGTATATATTTCAATGACAGCGGTGCCGTCGATGTCTACTCCAAGACAGGAAGAGGAATGGAGCTCATGCAGTACCGATGGTATCCGACCCCGGAGCAGCAGGATTCGTTGAGTGTCGGAACTGACGGTTACATCGTAGGAAAGACAGTCGGTCTTGGCGGAGTCGCCCTATGGGATGACGGAAAGGTAGTAAGGCTTGATGCTACGGCAGGCCGTGTCGCAAGGGCCGGTGATACAAAGAAGGGTTCTTATGCCGAGGTCATATCATATGGAGTCCCTTATGGCGACGGCAAGGTGGATATTTCCGTGAGGGTCGATGTACTTGCAAAGACACGTGAAGCTGTCGTTACAGCCACTGAGATAAATGGCAGAAAAGTGTGCTTTGTTACAGGAGTGAATTTCCACGAAGGGCAGAGGGTCACTTACGAAGAAGGATATGTAAGTGTCTGGGGTCCTCATCCTGTGAAGAAGACCGAGGTTCCGTTCCCGATAGGTGCAGGACTCTTCTACTCGGAAAAGGATTTTCCTGCAGTAGAGAAGACTGAGGATATGGTCCGTCTTGTTTCTAAACCTTTGTCCCGGTTCGAGACCAGAATAATTTCAGCTTCATCAAAGGAAGCTGAGCTCAACAATGCAAAACGATTTGAAGCATATATGAGCAGATGATAAACAATAATGTAGTGTAAAAGTGTAGCTTATGAACGTAAACCTGAAAGAAGTATTCCAGCCCAAGTTTTTCGGGCTTTTTAAAAAAGGCCGTTATAATGCCGGAAAGTTCACTTCCGACCTTATTGCAGGTATCATAGTCGGCATAATTGCCCTCCCTCTTGCCATCGCTTTCGGAATAGCCAGCGGTGTCACACCTCAGCAGGGTCTTATCACGGCGATCGTTGCCGGATTTCTTATATCGTTCTTCGGCGGTTCCAACTTCCTTATCGGAGGTCCTACCGGAGCATTCATTGTAATAGTAGCCGGCATCGTAAGCCAGTACGGCATGCAGGGACTCATCATTGCAACCATCATGGCGGGAGTATTCCTGATTCTTATGGGTGTATTCAAGATGGGTGTCATATTCAAGTTCATTCCTTATCCGATCGTTGTCGGATTCACCAGCGGTATAGCCCTGACGATCTTCTCGACCCAGATGAAGGATTTCTTCGGTCTTCCTCTTGATCTTCAGGTGCCTGCCGGATTCATTCCGCAGTGGGGCTGCTATTTCCAGAATCTCGGCAGCATCAACTGGTTGGAGTTTGCGATGAGCATGCTGTGCCTCATCATATGCTTCAGTTGGGGAAAGGTGACTAAGAAGGTTCCGGGATCCCTGATAGCTCTTATTGCGGGTACCGTGATTTCCATACTGATGAGCAGATTCGCAGGTATTGAATTCGCAACCATCGGAACCAAGTTCCCTGAGCTCGCAGACGGATTGCCTATGCCTAAGCCGGTAGCTCCGGAATTTGACTATGAAACGATCAAAGGCCTTGTTTCCCCGGCGTTCACCATAGCCATACTCTGTGCGATCGAGTCGCTCCTTGCAGCTATGGTTGCCGACGGTGCGACTGGAAAGCGTCATCATGCCAACACGGAACTTATCGGACAGGGTATTGCAAATATAGTGACTCCGCTTTTCGGAGGTATTCCGGCAACCGGAGCACTTGCAAGAACAATGGCCAGCATAAACAATGGAGGAAAGACTCCTGTGACCGGAATAGTTCATGCTGCAGTGCTGCTGCTCATATATCTTTTCCTCATGCCTTATGCTGTGTATATCCCTCTTTCATGCCTTGCAGCCATCCTTGTCCAGGTCGCATACAACATGAGTGAGTGGAGGACATTCAAGTATCTTCTTCGCGGAGACAAGTCCGATGTTGCTGTGCTTCTTTTGACATTCTTCCTTACCGTAATCGTTGACCTTACGGTGGCCATAGAGGTCGGAGTCGTGCTTGCAATCGTCCTTTTCGTGCGCCGTGTCATGCAGACCTCGACAATCTCAGTTCTCGATGGACACCATCTTGCAGCTACAGAGGATGATGAGGTGGCCTCTCTGGAAAATACCGATATGCTTGACATACCTGATGGAGTGGAGGTGTATGAGATTGACGGTCCGTTCTTCTTCGGACTCGCAAGCCGCTTTGAAGAGCTTGAGCAGATGAAGAAGTCCGGCATCAAGGTGAGGATCATCAGGATGAGGAAGGTTCCGTTCATCGATTCGACAGGAATCAATAACCTCAGAAACCTCTGCGAACGTACAAGGAAGAGGGGAGTGACTGTGATCCTTTCCGGTGTGACCGAGAAGGTGCATGCATCCCTTGTCAAATTCGGTGTCGATCTGGAAATCGGTCCGGAGTTCATATTCCCGCATATCGTTCCTGCCCTCGAAAAGGCTTCTGAACTTGTAAAGAAATAAATACCTGACATATGTATACTAAAGAACACGGCCTTTATGTGGCCCACGGCCCACAGGGTCCTATTTCAATCTGCGGAAAGATGGCGAACCGCCATGGTCTCATTGCCGGAGCAACCGGAACAGGAAAGACCGTGACTCTTCAGGTTCTTGCGGAAAGTTTCAGCCAGGCTGGAGTGCCTTGCTTCATGGCCGATATGAAAGGTGACCTTTCCGGTATCAGCCAGACAGGTGCGATGAGCGGCTTCATAGAGAAGAGATGTGCCGAGTTCGGAATCACTTCTCCGGAGTTCGGAAGCTGCCCTGTGCGATTCTTCGACGTATACGGAGAGCAGGGCCATCCTATGAGGACTACCGTGTCCAATATGGGTCCGCAGCTCCTTTCCCGTCTTCTTCAGCTCAATGAGACACAGGAGGGAATACTTAACATAGTTTTCAGGATTGCCGACGACAGAGGACTTCTGCTTATCGACATGAAGGACCTCCGCTCCATGCTGAATTATGTCGCCGAGAATGCGAAGCAGTATACATCGACATACGGCAACATAACCGCCCAGAGTGTGGGAGCCATACAGAGAGCATTGCTCACCCTTGAAAACCAGGGTGCGGACAAGTTCTTTGCAGAGCCTTCGTTCGACATATACGACCTTCTTCAGTGCGAACAGGGCAAGGGCGTGATGAATGTCCTTGCTGCAGACAAGCTCATGCTGCAGCCTAAGCTTTATTCGACATTCCTCTTGTGGCTTCTTTCCGAGCTCTATGCCCAGCTTCCGGAAGTAGGTGACATGGACCTTCCTAAGCTTGTCTTCTTCTTTGATGAGGCTCATATGCTCTTCGAGGAGACTTCGAAAGCTCTTGTCGACAAGATCGAGCAGGTCGTGCGTCTTATCCGAAGCAAGGGAGTCGGAGTCTATTTCGTCACACAGAACCCTATGGATATTCCTGAATCGATTCTCGGACAGCTCGGAAACAGGGTCCAGCATGCCCTCCGTGCCTTCACCCCTAAGGATCAGAAGGCAGTAAAGGCAGCAGCAGAGACTTTCCGTGAAAATCCTTCATTCAATACTGCCGATGCAATAATGGAGCTTGGTACCGGTGAGGCTCTTGTGTCCTTCCTCGATGAGAAGGGTGCTCCTTCCGTGGTTGAAAGAGCGAAGATACTTTTCCCTCTCAGCCAGATCGGTGCCGTTACAGAAGGACAGAGAGGGCAGATAATAAACCAGTCCCGTCTATATGGAAAGTACGACAAGGTAGTGGACAGGGAGAGTGCCTTTGAAGTGCTGATGGAGGAAGCGGAAGCGGCTATGAAGGCGGAGCAGGAAGCTGCAGAAGCCGCCGCTGCTGCGGAAGCTGAAGAGAAGGCTGCAAAAGAAGCTGCCAAGGCAAAGAAGTCCGGAAAGGGCGGTGGTCTTCTGAAGGGTATATTCGGCGCCGTGGTCGGAGCAGTTGTCACAAGTGTGACCAGTTCGATAGGAACCGAAGTGTCCAAGAAGGTAACAGGCAAGAAGTCCAAGACAACTGCAAAGGATATTGCAGGCAAGGCCGTAGGCTCGGCTGCCCGTACGGCTACGCGTCAGATAACCCGTAGCGTTCTCGGCAATCTTGTGAAATAGGTAAAGCTACATAAGCCATCCGGATGCATCTTCTCCAGATGCAATGGCATTGCGGATGATGGTCGACGAAATGTCGACCATTTCTGCTTCCAGAAGCCTGATCCTATATTCCGAGTCTTCGTCAATGAGGCCGGCCTTGACCGTCTTGAGTTCAAAGCCATTACGTGGGAATACTGCGACACCGTAATCCTTCAGAATCCTCCTGTAGTCCTTCCATCTGCGTATGTCCGCAAGATTGTCGGCTCCCATCACGAGGGTAAAGGAATTTTCAGGTTCCCGCTCCTGAAGAGCATCCAGGGTACGTATGGTGTAGTGTGGTTCCGTCATTTCAAGTTCGATATCATCCACCCATACTTTCAGCTCAGGATGTCGGCATACCGCTTCGACTGCTGCTTCGTATCTTTTTCTTCCGCTGTCGCTGCTTATGCCGTCTTTAAGCGGATTCTTGGGGGAAACGACCAGATACACATAATCATAACCGGCCTCGTCCGTCATGTGCTTCATGATGGCGAGATGTCCGATGTGCAGGGGATTGAAAGATCCGCTGTATACGGCTATATTCATTTCTTCAGGAATTCGCTGATGATTTCTTCCGCTTCTGCGAACGCGGTCTGGAGATCGTCGTTTACAAGCACGTAATCGAACTTTCCTGCAGCGAACTCCATTTCGGATGCCGCTTTTGCCACCCTCTTGTCAATCGCCTCGGGAGTGTCCGTACCGCGTCCTACGAGCCTTTCTCGGAGAACCTCTACGGACGGAGCCTGAATGAATACGGAGAAGGCCTGCTCTCCGAAGATCCTTTTAAGGTTCACTCCTCCCTGGACATCGATGTCGAATACGATAGCATGTCCCTTTGCCCATATACGCTCCACTTCGGATTTCAAAGTGCCATAGAATGATCCGTGGTATACTTCCTCATATTCCACGAACTTTTCCTCCGCTATCATCTGCCTGAATTCGTCGGAAGTGAAGAAGTAGTATTCCACACCGTGCTTCTCCTGGCCGCGAGGGGCTCTCGAAGTTGCAGAAATGGAAAATTCCAGCTCAGGATGAAGGCCGAGAAGATGGTTTACTATGGTGCTTTTACCTGCTCCGGACGGGGCTGAGAAGATGATTACCTTATTGCTCATTTCAAATGATAATTCTAATGTTGGATATTATTTTCAATATTTCACAAAATTAGTTATTTTTGCAAAGATATTGCGATATCGAAACGATTTTTAAACAAATTATAGATTATGATTTCTTATAAGGAACTCGGCCTTGTGAACACCAAGGAAATGTTTGCAAAGGCAATTGATGGCGGTTACGCTATCCCGGCTTTCAACTTCAACAACATGGAGCAGCTTCAGGCTATCATCTCTGCTGCAGCTGAGACAAAGTCTCCAGTTATCCTTCAGGTTTCTAAGGGTGCACGTCAGTATGCAAACCAGACTCTTCTCCGTTATATGGCAGAGGGTGCTGTAGAGTATGCCAAGGAGCTCGGTTGGGAGAACCCTCAGATCGTTCTTCACCTCGATCACGGCGACTCTTTCGAGACTTGCAAGAGCTGCATCGACATGGGATTCTCTTCAGTTATGATCGACGGTTCACACCTCGAGTATGACGAGAACGTCGCTCTTACAAAGAAGGTAGTTGACTATGCACACCAGTTCGACGTGACAGTTGAGGGTGAGCTTGGAGTCCTTGCTGGTGTTGAGGATGAAGTAAGCTCAGACCATCACACTTATACAAAGCCTGAGGAGGTTGTAGACTTCGTTACAAAGACTGGTTGCGACTCTCTCGCTATCTCAATCGGAACATCACACGGTGCCTACAAGTTCACTCCTGAGCAGTGTACTGTAGATCCAGAGACAGGTCTCCTCGTACCTCCTATGCTTGCTTTCGACGTTCTCGAGGGTGTTGAGAAGGAGCTTCCAGGTTTCCCTATCGTTCTCCACGGTTCATCATCAGTTCCACAGGATGAGGTTGCTACAATCAACCAGTACGGTGGTGCACTCAAGGCTGCCATCGGTATTCCTGAGCCATGGCTCCGCAAGGCTGCCGAGTCTGCAGTATGCAAGATCAACATCGACTCTGACTCTCGTCTTGCAATGACAGCAGCTATCCGCGAGGTATTCGCTAACAAGCCAGCTGAGTTCGACCCACGTAAGTACCTCGGTCCTGCACGTGACAACATGAAGAAGCTTTACATCCACAAGATCGTCAACGTTCTTGGTTCAGACGGAAAGGCTGAGTAATTCTTCTCCAGAACAGATAAAAAAGGGTTCCGAAATTTTCGGAACCCTTTTTTATGTACGCCCAGCATGGGCATGTTCTAACGGGTGAAAGTCCCTAATGCGCCCTAATGACGGGAAGCATATAGCCAAAGGCAAGGGTGTCTATCGTGAGGTAGAATCTGAAGGAAGCCAGCGGCAAAAGTTTGGCCTGACGGACAGAAACCGCATACAAGGCCTACATGTAGGGTAAGGCTGCAACTGAAGCCAAAGCCCGATAGTCATTCGGAATACATGTGGGTAGATGCGGCAGGCATAAGATGGAAAGAGCATGTTCTTATCTGGGGAGGTCTCGCAGACGAGCCAAGAGGTAAGTAGTAACAACGAACTGCGAGAAGTCAGCCGACGCCATAGTACCCGAAAAAAAATCGGCACGTTCGGGGAAGGGCGGAACCTTATATAAACAAGTGCCGTGAATGACAACCCTATGACGGAAGAAATGCAGAAAACGCAAGGCTGCCTGCAGATTGATAGGACGGAATCCGAAGAGTATGCAGGAGTGCAGACCGTAATAGGCATATCACATGAATCACTTGTGGAAGTGAACTTGAGTAGTGAGATGCTGTTGGAAACGATAATGTCCCGCGGGAACATGAACGCGGCATATAAGCGCGTCATGTCCAACAAGGGCAGTGGCGGTGTCGACAATATGGGATTGGAAGACCTCCTCCCGTATCTTG
>JAFQAR010000059.1 GCA_017399905.1 Bacteroidales bacterium | reverse complement strand
TCATCAATACCTGTGAGGTTGCACTCGATTACGGTCTCGGTCTTGATGAAGCGACCTATGACAAGTACAACCGAGCCATTGAAAGACAGAGAGAACTCGGTGAGCAGCTCGAAGGAATGGATGACAGTCCCCGTGGTCTTTACACCTCCGCACAGCTCATGAGGAAGGAACCCGAGCTGCGCGTGGACAGATGCAAGGTCGAGGCTGTGGTTGAGCTGGACCGCAACCGCTTCGCAGATTTCCGAACGCATTTATTTGAGAATCAGGAATTCATCAAGGAATACAGAGACTTGATGTATCAGGATCGGGACGGAGTCAGTCACTGTCTCTTGGTGCTCGGTGAAGGTGAAGAGGACGGCATCCTCGTGGAAAGCGAAGGAAGTCTGTACGCTCGATACTCGGCTCTGCTTCCCAACGCCCGAAGCTATATGCAGAAGAACATTCAGACGATGGCAGAGGATCTCATCAAGCAAGGTACCGCTCAGACCGCAAACGGTTCCTGGGTGATCGGCTTCGATGAGATCAGTCAGCACTTCGATACGACCGTCACACCGAACAACGGTATCGGTCAGATGCTCATCGCAGAGCTGGAAGCGCGTGATGAGGTGTCGGAAATCATTGCCACCGAGGACTGTCTCGAGATGACCTACTACCTCGAGAACGCTCCCGTCACCGATGATGCAGGTGAACGACTGACAACTCTGTTCGGTCTTATGGGATGCAACCTCGAAGACGTTCACATCCTGGACGCAGACGAGGAACACGACCTTGCCACCATCGTGGAACTCAATCAGCACACGCTTACCGAGCAAGGCATGCGCGATTGGGCTGACGTTCTCGGTGCAAAGGTTACTCGTATCTATGACGGCTACTACGGAACGCAGATCGAAGTTACTGGTTGTGATCCTGCAAGACTCGAAGCATTCTCTAAAATGCTTGCGGGTGAATGCACCATCGCAGAGTCAGAGCGTTGGCTCAACCCCGCAAGCGATGACACTACGTTTGAACTCAAGTATGATGACGGAGGTGTGCAATGAAGCAACAGCAGGTGTCCGTAAAGTTTTCTACTCCTCGCTATCGTGCACTCTGTTACTACCTCGAGAAGGAAGGCAAGAACATCGAAGGTGAGCTTCAGAAGAAGCTCGAAGAGATGTACCGTGACCAAGTGCCGAAGGACGTTCAGGAATATGTGAAAGCACAGAACCCCGAAGATGCGATGGATGAAGATCAGTCCTCTGATCCCAAGTCCTCAAAGCGTCAAAGTGCAAAGCAGAAAGCCGATGCTCCCGAAGCAACTCTCAAAGCATCCGGTCCTGTCCTTTCTATGTGAGGTGACGTATGGCACACGGCAAGATGAAAACTCTTCACGGTCTGTATAAGCGGCTCGGCCGTGATGCCTTCCTCGAAGCAGCCAAGCACTACTCGAATCACGTTCACGATACGGTAGAAGCAACGCTCTCCGAGATGGAGTCACGGTGGTACGACTCGGCTCATACCATGACCGAGGCCGAAAAGATGATCGCCGACTATAACAACGGCGACATCGTCTATGCACAGAACGACTCGCTTGCCTACGTTGATGTGGGACAAGCGGATACAGCAATCAGAATGTAACGGAGGTAGAAGATGAAACCAACGACAATTGAATTCAGCTTCGATGATGCGAAGCTCGATGCAATCAACATCTTCCTCAAGGATAAGAACGCAACACTGAGCGAAGAGCTCGATCGATTCATGGATGCACTCTACAAGAAGCACGTCCCTCAAGCGGTGCGAGAATTCATTGAGAAGAAGGAAGCGGAGGATGCCAAAGCCTCTCCTCCGCAGCGTCCGACTCGCAAGAAACCAAGCGCCGACCGTAACGCCGTTTCAGGCGAAGAAACGGACGGTGGAGCAACAACCCGACCGAGCGAAGAAAAGCCCGTGTAAACGGTTTTTGACGGCTCGTGAGGGCTCATCTGCACCCTTTAACCGTCAGTGCCAAAGTGCTGACGGTTCGGGGGTGTTTTGAGAGAATCTGCGAGGGATTTTGACGGAACTTATTTTTAAGCGGGTTAAAGTGCTGGGGACTAAAGTCCTGCCCGCACGCTTACATCAGCCCGCAACAGCGGGCTGTGAGGGCGTTTTCAAGAGATTTTGAAGGGCCTAAGGGGTGGAGACTTTTTCTTGCACCTGTCGCCTTTCTGGAACCCCCTAATTTAAGCCCAAAACGGAGGTTTATATGAAGCAAACTACGGAAAAAGTAGAGAAAAAGAAGTACGGGTTTCGCATCAGACCGGAGGTAAACGAGCTGATCGAAACCCATAAGTATATGAACGGTGATGACCGTTCTGCGTTTGTAACTGAAGCAGTTAGACGGTATTGTGCAGACATTGACGGTGAAAAGAACTGCGACATCCTGGTCGACAGAATCACAAGCAACGTTCGTGCAATGACACGCAACGATGTGAACCGCATCTGTCATGCAATGTTTAAGATTGCGGTAGAACTCGGAATGTACAACTATCTGCTTGCTGCAGGTTACGTTGGATTGGATGATGAAGAAATCCGCAACGTCCGAAACAGATCTATGGATCGCGTTCGAAGGACACACGGATTTATTACCTTCGAGGATGCCGTGGAAGAGGAACGCGCTTTCGGAACGGATGAATAACCATGCCGAGAATCATTGTGAAATGCAAATACTACTCATC
>JAFQAR010000012.1 GCA_017399905.1 Bacteroidales bacterium | reverse complement strand
GGTTGATGATATACTTGCCACTCATAAGGTCGATATAGCATCCACCGAGGTTGTGGCAGAGGTCTTCATACTCTTGCTCCGCATCCAAGGTGATGAGAGATTTTCCCGCCTGACGGAGCGATACCAACAGGAGCTTCAGAAGATAGGACTTACCTTGTCCCGAGTTACCGAGGATGAGGATATTGCTGTTGGTCTTGTCATCGCTACGGCGGTCGAAGTCTACGAGGATGTTGGTTCCGTATCTGTCCTTGCCGATATAGAAGCCGTTGGGATCGGTCTTACCGGAGTAGTTAAACGGATAGAGGTTCGCCACGGCGGACGCAGGAAGCACTCGTTCGAAGAGCGATGCGAATGCGTTATATCCGCACGGCATACAGGCTTTGAAGCCCTCCTGTTGACGGAGAGTGAGACGGTCTACCGTGATACGTTCTCTTGTCAGCTCCATATTGACCTCGGTCTGAAGCTCCTTCAGCTTGTCGAGGTTTGGTGCGGACAGTTCGATAAATACCGCACAGTGCAGAAGCGGTTCCTTGTTCTTACGAAGTTCGGAGAGAAGCGTTACCACGTCCTCCATGTTTCCTTCGGCGGTTACCGCTTCCTGAACGTCATCGGAGGTGGAGAGCATACGGTTCTTTCTCGTTGCGTTTTGGAAGATCTTGCGCTGTTCTACGTTATCCACGTAGCGGGAGTAGATGTGGAGGGTTACGTTTTCCTTGTCACCGAGGTGGCAAAGGATTGCCTGATCACTGGTCTGAGGAGGATATTCACGGACAGCCCACACGGAGCGATAGGTGTCACCGCAGATAAAATGATCGGCATTGAATTTCATAGTCGCCGGAGAGATCATATCAAAGAAGTCCTTGACCTGTGCTTCCGCACGACTGACCTTTACAGGAATTTGCTTTTTCTTTTTTGCCATTACCATTTTCCTTTCTTACAGAGTTTGCTCGTACATATCGAGGTCGGGTTCCTCAGTCTTTAGGCGGACGATGCTGCTGTCAAACAGATCCACCTGAGAGCCGATGACCTCCTGGTCGAGCAGTTCATAAGCTGCATACTCGGCACCGTCGATCTTGACTGTATGCTGTAGCCCGTCAAGCAGTCGCTTGGTTTCATCGGACGTGATACGGACGTTTCCGTAAGGAGACATGATGTCAAAGGTACACGACGGATTTTCAAGCAGCCACCCGCGCACCGTTTTCATCATCTTCTCCTGTTCCTCGAACCACATTTCTTGCCGTTTGATTCCGGCAGAGACGATAGGCGTGAAGGCTTCTTCGTCTTCGCAGATCGCCTTGAATCGTTTGCCGTATTCTTCGAGGAGGGACAGATCGTCGCAGTCCATGAAGAAGCCGCCCGCTTCGCAGTCAAAGACAAAGCGTTTCAGATTGGGATCTCCGTCGAAGGCTTGGCAGAAGGCGGCTTGCCATTCGTAACCGTCGCCGTGAGTACGGAGTCCGTGCTCGGTCAACGGTTCATCTCCGATTTCTCTTGCATACGCATCGAATGCGCCTTGGCAGTAGGGATAAAACTCGTCACCTAAAAGATCAAGCGGAAGGCACAAGCTGTACCTTCCGCTTTCCAGATCCACGATATAGAACGGTCTGTTTTCTTCGTTGAACGTTATTATTCTTTGTTCGGTTGTCATTGCGACCTCCTTTAATCGGGGATGATCCACTTTTCCATAACGGTATCGCCGTCGTGGTCATCGAGCTGCTTTTCATCGGTGTTGATACCGAAGTATCTTGAGAGAATACGCTTCACGTCATCCTTTTCTGCACGGGTGCAATCGAAGCCCTGCTCGTTGATGCTTTTCTCAATACGGTTGAGGTTGGCAAAGGACTGCTCGTCGGATTCGTTGCGGAGTCTGACGGCAAACATAAACTCACGGGCGGTCGACATCTGCACCTGAATCTCATCGAGGAACTGTTTATCTCTTTCAAGCAGATCACGGATCTTGGCATTGGTTTCATCCTCGAGCCTTGCGTCGAGGTACAGCTTGTTGTCATCAAAGTTCTCCCTTGCATCAAGGCAGATGATCTCGATGTCGGGCTGTGCGGACAGAAGCTGCATCAGATGCTTGATCTTGATGCCGACTGCCACTCTCGACAGCACCGAAATGTTGGTAGGCTTTACTGTAAAATATACGATCTCACCATGTCCGTTGGTCTGAATGCCGTTGCGGGAAAAGCTCTTGATTCCCAGCATATCCTGGGTTGAGAGATTACCTTTTTTCATTCGGTTTTGTCCTCCTTCCACTCATAGTACTGCTGGGTAAGCAGAAAGTATTTCACGCCCTGCTTGATAAAGTCAAGCACACTGGTATCGTCGAGCTGAATGGACAGGAACATATACACCAGTGTCAGAGCCAAGGGCAAAAAGAATTTGATTTGTGTTAAGGCGAGAATCGAAATAAGGAGAGCGACTCCGATGATTGCGACGTCTCGCAGATTCCAAAACCAAAGCTTGGCTTGGGATTTCAAATTGTGGGGATAGATATAGGTTTCGTTCATTGGGTTCTCCTTTCCTTATTTCTTCGCCAATGCGCGAGTGAGGTTGATTGCCGTCGTTGTGGTATGAACGGCGCTCATCATATTGACTCTTACGCTTGTGTCAAGACCGAACATCTGAGCAATTCGAGGTACTTCATTGGCCGATAGCATAACACCCAAGCCGAGAAGCATATTCGTCTGCCATGTGAGCAGTCCGAGGTAAAGCAGAGTCATCTGCATAAATGCAGTAAGGCATAGCGCAATGACCTGTTTGCACCATTGCGTAAAGCCATCCGTATATCCTTTGGGTAATGAGAAGAGATACAAGCTGCCTACGGCGATCTGTGTCAAGAGAATACCTCCGCGCTTGATGTTGGCGAAGAATATCTTAATAACGCAGTAGCCGAGAGCAATAATTGCAAGTAGATTGAAGATACTCACGGCACCTGCCATTGGGTTGAGTGCGTTCATTGCAACCTGCCCCAAGCCAGCACCTACGGCTGCATTATTGGCAAACAGTCCGGCAAGGTCATGCATCAAGGTGTTCTGAATGGTAATGCAGAAGGTATACAGTCGTATCGGAAGGACGGTAAACAGGTTCACGGCAAGGAAGCCATAGATCAACGGCATCACCTGACGCTTGATATTGAACTGCCGCATGGACTGATATTCGATGGCGATATCGAAGATCGCCACAATAAGACCCGCGACAAACAATGCCCATCCAAACATACTGAATAGCTTGACACATG
>JAFQAR010000058.1 GCA_017399905.1 Bacteroidales bacterium | reverse complement strand
GGCGTCTTTTTGTCGTCGATGCTCTTGTCGTGAATATCGAGAAAGAATTTCAGAAATTCCCGTCCGGTCATAAATTCGGGCACGGTAGGTGTGGACAGGACGTAGCCGATGTCCTCGGGAAGTGCATCCCGGGATGCGCCGTCTTCGGTGAAATAGAACCGACCGGCATCAAACTTAATGTCCCCGTTGAGGCAGTTGAACAGTGTGGTTTTGCCTGCACCGTTGCGTCCCAGAAGACCGTAGATCTTGCCGGAAGCAAAGGTGAAGTCGATGTCGGCAAGAACTTTTCTGCCGTCGTAGCTTTTGGAAAGGTGTTCTATGGTGAAGGTCATGTTGTTCTCCTCATTGCATCCGTACATATCCGCTTTCTTCGATGAGTGTCTGCCCTTCATCGGAGAGCAGCCAGTCGATTAGTATGGGAATGTTCGGGTTATCGTTGTCTGCGCGGTAAATTGCATAGAATTTTGCAATAATGGGATAGCTGCCGTTCCGAATATTCTCCGCACTCGGATACACACCGTTCAGCGAGAGCATTTTGACGTTGTCGTTGCCGACAAGTCCGTCCATGTAGTAACGGAAGGAAAAACCGATGGATGCTCCTGTCACCGAAAAGATCGACTTCGGCGCAATCTCTCTGCCTTTCATGAAGGAATCCATCGCAGATTGGCTTCCGCTTCCGGCAAGGCGCGTCACGGGATTTATCACACGGTCAGCGCCACCGACCTCTTTCCAGTTGGTATACACACCGCCGTAGATGTCGCGGATCTGATCCACCGTCAGGCTGTCCACGGGATTGCTTTCGTTCACAAAGAACACAAATCCTTCCAGCCCCACAGGAACATAGACAAGCTCCACACCCTGTTCCTCGGCATACTGCTTCTGTTCTTCGGACGGTCCGGCGCAGAACAGAATATCCGTGTCACCGTCAACGATAGCCTTGTAGCCGCGGACAGTGTTCTTGTACTGCATCGCGCTGTCGGGCGCAAAGTTTTCGCCATAGTAGTTGCTGTCGTCGAATGTTCCGCCATCGAAGGTAACGCATCCTTCCGGATATACGTTGTCCACGATAGCCGCATACACCGGAACCAGAGCCGCCGCACCGTCAAGCACGGGAAGATTCTCCGTTAGCTTGAGGGAGGAATCAATTCTCGCAAGGTCGGATTCGGGAACATGGGGAAGAAATTTCGCCACATCAATCTGCTTTGACTGGGAGGTATCGCTGAAGTTGTTGGACAGTCTGCCGGTCAGAAGCAGGTACATACATCCGTTGAATAATGCGAATACGAGCACAATGGAAACGAGAGAAGTGATCTGTTTTGCGGTCTTTGTCATATCACCACAGCTCCTTTCCGATGAAATAGATGATGGAGCAGTGCTGGTACGCATCTACAGCATAAATCAGATGAGCGATTGTGGCGATCATACATACCGCCAGCACCGCAATCAAAAGTCGATAGAAAATCTTGTTGCTCATAGCTGCCTCACATGAAAGCGACCGCCATCATCAGAAGCCCGATGAACACGAGCACGACAACGGCAAGGATTCCGGCAATAATGGATGCAACAATCAGGAATATCTTCCGTGAGTTCATCTGTTCCGGTGAATAGGTACCGGGGGTACGCTTATTTTTGTGTTTCGCATAACAGTAGCGGAAAAGGCTGATGCCGAAGAAAATC
>JAFQAR010000057.1 GCA_017399905.1 Bacteroidales bacterium | reverse complement strand
GCCAGGCTTTTGCCGCCGGCTTCCTTCAGATTCCACCTCACGATGGACACCCTTGCCCTTGGCTATATGCTTCCCGCCATTAGGGCGCATTAGGGACTTTCACCCGTTAGAACATGCCCATGCTGGGCGTACATAAAAAAGAAGAGCAGGCGTGACCTGCTCTTCTTCGTTCATATATGCAAGGAAGCGATTAGATTGCGTTTCCTGTACGTACGATTTCGTTGTACTTGTTATAGCCTTCCTCATACTGGGCACCCTTAGAGCTGAAACGATAGTAGATATTCTTGAGGTACTCAGCGATGCTTACCTTGAGAGAAGGATCCTTTGACACTGAATATGCCTTCTCGAATGGCTCGAGAGCGTTGAGGAGAGCCTCCTCAACCTGTGCTACGAGAGCCTCATACTTCTTGTCATCGAACTCGTTTGAAGCCTTGTCAGAAAGCTCGACTGCGCGCTCATAAAAGAGGATACCTGCTCCGATGTAACCGAACTCATACTCAGGGTTGATCTTTGCGCACTCATAGTAAGATTCCACAGCCTTCTCAACATTTCCGAGCTGCTTGTGGATATTACCCTCAACGTAGTAGAGAGATGCATTGTTAGGCTCGTTCTTCTTGGCCTCGTCGATGAGGACGAAGAGACGGTCAGCGTTCTCGCCGCTCTCGATATAGTAGTTGATGAGTCCGATGAGGATGCTCTGGCTCTGTGGGAACGCAGAGAAACCTGTCTCGAGAGTCTCTACTGCCTTTGCAGAATCACCGAGGTTCTTGTATACGTCAGCAAGCTTTGCATATACCTCGCCACCCTCATAATAGTACTTGTTCTCAAGGCACTTCTCGAAGAAAGTCTTTGCTCTCTCATAGTCCTTTACCGCCCATGCAGTGAAACCTGCATTGTAAAGAGCTGTAGTATCCACCTTTGAAAGAGGAGCTGTAGCAGATGCCTCAGCAGCCTTCTCGAAGAGCTGGCTTGCCTCTGCAAGGTTTCCGAAAGTATAGCTGTTCATACCCTCGTCAAGATACTTCTGAGCGATTGTCTGAAGACCGGTATTGATATCCTTTACCTTTGACTTCTTGACGTCAACCTCATACGCCTTCTTGTAAGCCTCAACAGCCTTTGCAAGAGCGTCCTCGACTACAGGCTTTGTAACATTGATGATGAGAAGCTGTCCTGCCTCATTGAAGTAGAACTCCTTGTCAGCATAAATCTCCTTCTGGAAAGGCTGGCCCTCGATAACCACACTCTCGACTGATAACGGCTTCTGTCCTGCCATGAGGAGTGCGAGTTCCTGCTTTGTGGCACCAACCCAAGCGTTTCCTGCCGGAGCATTGTAAGCATCCATATAAGAAGTTGCGAGCTTGAGCCATGTAGCGACCTTCACTGCCTTCTTAGGATTCTGAGCCGCTGCATCAGCTGCCTCGACAGCCTTCTTTGCAACTTCCGGAGTCTTAGTCTGTGCATCAGCCACCTGTACTGAAAGGAGAACTGCCAATGCGATCAAAATTCTTTTCATAATGTTTTGGTATTAAGTTATTTGTTATTCTTCATTCGGTGTCTGTTCGTCTTCACTCTTGTTGACAGCTGAAATTGCAGCAATGGAGTCGCCATCCTTGATATTGATAAGACGTACACCCTGAGTTGCCCTTCCGGCCACCTTTATGTCTGAAACCGCCATCCTGATAGTGATTCCCGAACGATTGATGATCATGAGGTCATTTTCATCGGTAACATTCTTCATGGCGACAAGCACGCCTGTCTTTTCAGTAATGTTCAATGTCTTTACACCTTTGCCACCTCTGTTGGTCTTGCGATATTCGTCGAAGTCCGAGCGCTTTCCGTATCCATGCTCACTGACTACAAGAAGGCTGTGAGCCGATGCATCTTCTGCAGTCGGATCATATGCCATCATACCTATTACCTCGTCATCTTCATCAATATTTATGCCACGGACTCCTGAAGCCGTTCTTCCAAGGGCTCTCGCATCAGCCTCATCGAAACGGCAGCAACGGCCGTTACGTCCTGCAAGAAGTATCTCGCAATTGCCGTTTGTGAGTATCGCGTCCAGCAGCTCATCACCTTCACGGACAGTGATTGCAATAACTCCGTTTGCGCGAGGTCTTGAATAAGCTTCCAGCGAAGTCTTCTTGATTATACCTCTCTTGGTACCGAGAACGATGTAATTGTTGTTTACATAGTCCTCATCCTTGAGGTTCTTCACATTGAGATATGTCTTGATCTTGTCATCAGGCTCGATGTTGATGACATTCTGGATAGCACGGCCCTTGGAAGCGCGTGATCCCTCAGGAATCTCGTACACCTTGAGCCAGTAGCAACGTCCGTTCTGAGTGAAGAGAAGCATTGTGCTGTGCATGTTGGCCACATAGATGTGCTCTATGAAATCCTCCTCACGTGTCGCGCTGCCCTTCATGCCTACTCCTCCCCTGTTCTGGAGACGATACTCGGTAAGCGAGGTCCTCTTGATGTAGCCGAGATGCGATATCGTGATCACCACATCCTCGTCGGCATAGAAGTCCTCCGGATTGAATTCCTCTGCAGAAAGTGCAATTTCAGTCCTCCTCGCATCACCGTACTTCTCCTTCATCTCAAGGGTCTCGTCCTTGATGATACCCATCTGGAGCTTCTCGTCCGCAAGGACATCCTGGCAGTATCTGATGAACTTCATGAGCTCGTCATACTCGCTCTGGAGCTTCTCCCTCTCGAGTCCTGTGAGCTGACGAAGACGCATCTCCACGATCGCCGTCGCCTGTACATCGGTGAATCCGAATGTAGCCATGAGTTCGTTCTTGGCGTCCTCAACGCTCTTCGAAGCGCGTATGATGTTGATTATCTGGTCGATGACATCAAGAGCCTTAAGGAGTCCCTCGAGGATATGCGCCCTCTTCTGAGCCTTCTCAAGGTCGAATCTGGTCCTTCTTACGATGACATCATGCCTGTGTCTTACGAAATACTTGATAAGGTCCTTGAGGTTCAGCGTACGCGGACGTCCGTTCACGAGAGCAACGTTGTTCACAGAGAAGCTTGACTGAAGCGGCGAGTACTTGTAGAGCATGTTGAGCACCACATTCGCATTCGCATCCTTCTTGAGGCGGATAACGATGCGCACGCCCTTCATCGTAGTCTCATCGTTGATATATGCGATTCCGTCGATCTTCTTGGTCTCCACAAGCTCGGCGATCTTCTCGATCATCTCACGCTTGTTGACCATATAAGGAATCTCGGTCACGACTATCGTCTCCCTGCCTGAATCACTCACCTCGATCTCTGTCTTGGAACGGATCACGATACGACCACGTCCTGTCTCGAATGCATCCTTGATGCCCTGACGTCCCTGGATGATTCCTCCTGTAGGGAAATCCGGTCCCTTGACATACTGCATCAGCTCCTCGACGGTTATGTCGGGATTGTCGACATATGCGCAGATGGCGTCGCAGCACTCGGTGAGGTTGTGCGGTGCCATATTGGTCGCCATACCTACAGCGATACCTGAAGAACCGTTCAGAAGCAGAAGCGGAACCTTTGTCGGGAGCACGGTCGGCTCCTGAAGCGAATCGTCGAAGTTGTTCTGGAAATCTACCGTATCCTTTTCAAGATCTGCAAGAACCTCGTCAGAAAGCTTGGAGAGCTTGGCCTCGGTATAACGCATTGCAGCTACCGGGTCACCATCCATAGAACCGAAGTTACCCTGTCCGAACACAAGCGGATATCTAAGGCTCCAGTCCTGGGCCATACGTGCCATCGCATCGTATACGCTCGAGTCTCCATGCGGATGGAACTTACCGAGAACTTCTCCGACGATACGTGCAGACTTCTTGGTCTGGCTTGTATGCCTGAGTCCAAGTCCGTCCATTCCGAAAAGCACCCTTCTGTGCACCGGCTTGAAACCATCCCTCACATCAGGAAGAGCACGGGACACTATGACCGACATCGAATAGTCGATGTACGCGCTTCTCATCTGCTGGTCGATGTTCACCTGCTCTATCCTACCTGTCTTTACCTCATTTTCCATATGATGTTTTCTTATCTTTTTACAGTTTTAAGCATATCCCCGCAAAGTTACAATTTTTTTAGTAAATTTGTGCAATCAAGATGAATTTATTCCACATAGAAATAAAACAGAACGGTATATGGAAATCAGCATATCTGACGAACTGAATTCGATAATAAACTACTCACGCGAAGAAGCCATGAGGACGGGCAGCTACGGCATTGCGCCGGACCATCTTTTCCTCGGCATACTGCGTCACAGGGAGAACTCCGCAGCAGATGCCCTGACCGGGACAGGAATAAACAACGAAGAGCTCAAGCAGTTCATAGACAGCCGGATATTCACCAACGAACACATCCCGTATTCCGACATTGACAAGGTCACTTTCTCACGCGGAACACAGAATGTGCTGAGCTTCACAATACTGGAAGCCACAAAGCTCAAGAGCAGGCAGGCATCCTCTCCCCACCTCCTTCTGGCCCTGATGCGTGCCGGAGGATCATACGGATGCACATACATGAACGACATGGGCGTAGATTACGGCATGATCTACAGATACATGGACAGGAACTCGATGCTGGACAGAGGACAGGAAGAAGACGGAGCGCAAGATGAGGAAGAAGCTCCTCAGATCAGGATAAGGCAGGTCAGGGAAGAAGAGGAGGCGAAGACTTCCCCGCTGGAAGAGTTCGGATATGACATCACCCAGGCAGCAAGGGAAGGCAAGCTCGACCCTCTCGTGGGAAGGGATGACGAGATCCAGAGGGTCATCCAGATACTCGGACGCAGACGCAAGAACAATCCTATGCTCGTAGGTGACCCCGGTGTCGGAAAATCCGCAATTGTGGAGGGCATCGCGATAAAGATAGTAAACGGAGACATTCCGCCGGTACTGGCAGACAAGAAGCTTATCTCACTTGACCTTGGCTCCATAGTCGCAGGAACGAAATATCGCGGAGACTTCGAAAAAAGGCTTAAATCGATCATAAACGAAGTGGCTTCAAGGCCTGACGTGATCCTGTTCATCGACGAGTTCCACACCATCGTGGGTGCGGGAGGAGCATCAGGCAGCCTCGACGCCGCCAACATGCTCAAGCCTGCCCTCGCCAGGGGCGATATCCAGTGCATCGGAGCCACCACCATGGATGAATTCAGAAAGATAGTCGAAAAGGACGGAGCTCTCGACAGGAGATTCCAGAAGATCATGGTCGAGCACACCGACATCCAACATTCCATATCCATCCTGGAAAAGCTCAAGACCAACTATGAGATCCATCACAACGTGACATACACACGTGAGGCCATAGAGGCATGTGTCCGTATGTCGGAGCGCTACATCACAGACCGCTGTCTGCCCGACAAAGCGATTGACGCGATGGATGAGGCCGGTTCCATGGTACGGCTCAAGAATCCGAAGAAGAACGGCACCGTCACAGCCGAGGATGTGGCCGTCATCATATCGAAGATGACGGGAATACCGTCAGGAAGGGTCGCCGAGAACGAAAGCAGCAGGCTAATGAAGATGAACGAAGTGCTGCAGAAAAGGATAATCGGCCAGAGTGAGGCGATTGAAAAGGTCGTCAGGGCAATACAGAGGAACCGCGCAGGAATCAAGGATCCGGGAAAGCCGATAGGAACATTCCTGTTCTTCGGACCGACAGGCGTGGGAAAGACACAGCTGGCAAAGTCCATAGCCGAGTATCTCTTTGATTCAGAAGAGAATATGATAAGGCTCGACATGAGCGAATACATGGAGAAATTCAATGTATCCAGACTCATCGGAGCGCCTCCGGGATACGTAGGATTCGAGGAAGGCGGACAACTCAGCGAAAGGGTGAGGCGCAAGCCGTATTGCGTGGTGCTGCTGGACGAGATAGAGAAGGCACATCCTGATGTCTTCAACCTTCTTCTTCAGGTCATGGATGAAGGACGACTGACCGACAGCAACGGAAGGACCGTGAACTTCCGCAACACGATAGTGATAATGACCTCGAACGTAGGAAGCCGCGAACTTGAGGAATACGGCAACGGTGTAGGCTTCAGCACAGCCGGCCGCAATGTGCGCGGCAACCGCAAGGCCGTAATGGAAAAAGCCGTCAGAAAGTCATTCCCTCCTGAATTCATCAACAGGGTCGACGAGCAGGTGTATTTCAACGCCCTCACGAAAGAGGACATCGAAAAGATCATCGACATAGAGCTCAAGGGCCTCAAGTCGAGAGTGAGCGAGGCCGGATTCGAGCTGGTCGTGACCGCATCAGCGAAGAGATTCGTGGCTGATGCCGGATATGACCCGAGCTACGGGGCAAGACCTCTGAAAAGGGCTATCCAGACATATCTCGAGAATCCTGTGTCGGAACGTATCATAACAGACAGGATGCTCGGAGGCGGCAGAAGCGGCGGCAAGCTGCGCGTAAGCCTGACCAAGGACAAGAGCGGAATAGCCGTGGACTGGAAGGATGCTTAGCAGAGGCTTACATCCATGAGCTCAAGCTCCATTTCGTTTATCATTTCGACGAGGTTTCTGTAAGAATCGTCTGAAGAGAACATTGCGCTGAGGCTTGAGAGGGTGATGTCTGTATTCATATTCTTCATTTTTAAGTGTCATTTCCTGATTTCACTGCAAAATTACACGGCCATTGTGCCAAAGTACAGCACAAGCAAGAAAAATATGATAAAATTTGTGATTTTTGACCTTGACGGTACGCTGCTGGATACGATGGAAGATATCGCAGGAGCATGCAACCATGCACTGAAAATGTGCGGTTGCCCGGAAAGACGGCTTGAAGAGTACAACATGCTGATAGGGAGAGGCATATTCAACCTCTTCCGCGGTGCGCTCCCCGAAGGTCTCAGGAACGATGACATGGTCCGGAAGATGCATGGATTCTTCGTACCGTATTACAACAGTCACATATGTGACAGGACGCGTCCATACGAAGGAATATATGACATGCTCGACAGGCTTGCCGGCCAGGGCGTGTCATTTGCAATTGCCTCAAACAAATATCAGGAAGGAACGGAAAAGCTTGCTGACCTGTTTTTCGGGAAATACGGATTCCGATGTATCCTCGGACAGAAGGACGGATTCCCCATCAAGCCCGATCCTGCCATCGTCCATGAGGCATTGAAAGCCGTGCCAGGGACAACCTTGGACGAGGTTCTTTACTGCGGAGACTCCGATGTGGACATGATGACAGGGCATAACGCGGGAGTGAAGACGGCAGGAGTTACATGGGGCTTCCGGTCGAGGGAAGAGCTTGAAGCTTATTCTCCTTGGCTGATCGCAGATACACCTGAAGAAATTTCAAGGGCCATAATGGCAGAAAAATGAAATAAAAGCCTAACTTTGACAGGAAACAGAGAAGAAATTACATATGGAACAGAATGAAAGATATGTAGACAAGCTGGCCAAATATATACTTCTGGCAGCCGGCATCGCCCTCATCGGAGCCATATGCTGGTATTTCAGAAGCGTATTGGTATATATTCTTGTCGCCGTGGTCGTATCTCTGATAGCCAAACCGATAATGGTCAACCTGCAGAAGATAAGGATCAAGGGCAGGAAAGCTCCTGACTGGCTTCTTGCTGCACTGACGCTGATTCTCGTACTTGGCGTGCTACTGGCGATCATTACGCTGATAATCCCTATCGTAACCAACATAATAAAGGATGTTTCCGTAGCCAACATAGAGAATGCGGTCAAGAGCCTGGCAGCTCCACTGGCGGAACTCAACGCCTTTCTCAGGCAGGCCTTCCCGCAGGTCGGTGAGGGTTTCAGGCTTGAGGTTGCAGTCATCAACGAGGTGAAGAATCTTTTCAATGCCTCCATGTTCTCTTCAGTCATAGGATCGGCGGCATCATTCGTCACAGACCTTGGAATAGGACTGTTCTCCGTTGTGTTCATCAGCTTCTTCTTCATTAAGGATGACGACACGTTCACAAACATCGTCACCGCGCTTGTTCCGGACAAGCATGAGAAAACTACAGTAAAGGCAATTTCCGACATCGGATATCTTCTGTCCAGATATTTCATCGGTGTCTTCATTGAAGTCATGGGCGTAGCCCTTATCAATTTCGTCGGACTCCTGCTCATAGCCCGTCTGGGCTTCAATGCTGCGATCGGCATAGCCTTCCTTACAGGCATCCTGAACATAATCCCTTATGTCGGTCCACTCCTCGGAGGAGCCCTCGGAACCGTTCTCGGACTCATAATCAGATACAGCAGCGCCACACCTATAGGACTGGATGTCAGCTTCTGGGTATTCACAGGCATCCTCATCGCCATATTCTGCTTCACCCAGCTGATAGACAATTTCCTTTATCAGCCGGTAATCTATTCTACAAGCATAAAGGCAAAGCCTCTCGAAATATTCATAGTGCTTCTCATAGTCGGCCATCTCGGAGGTCCGCTGGCCATGATCGTAGCCATACCTTGCTATACTGTCGTACGAGTGATAGCATTCCGCTTCTTCAGACACATAAAGGCCATACGGAGGCTCATCCCGTCTGAAAAGCTGATAACAGATGATAAAAACGAAAATTAAGATGAAGATATTGAAATGCATCATTGCCGCAGCCGCATTGTCAGCAGCAGCATCAGCAGCAGCTCAGGAGAGCACAATCACTCCTGACGGAACCTATATGTATGAAAAAAGGGACACATGCGAACTGTTCATGGACGTCTATAACCCGGCGGAAGGCAGCGAAACAACATTCATGGGAATTGAAAAGCCTGCCGTAATATTCATGTTCGGAGGAGGGTTCATTCAGGGAACGAGAGATGACAAGAGCTACCATTCATGGTTCCGCATGATGACTGAGAACGGATACAGGGTGATCTCGATAGACTACAGACTCGGTCTCAAAGGTTCGACGAAAGTCGGAGTAGCACAGGTAAACGTGCTTGACAAGGCCATACACATGGCTGTGGAAGACCTTTTCAGCGCCACCAACTTCATAATTGAAAATGCAGACCAGCTTGACGTGGACCCATCCAACATCGTGATAAGCGGCTCATCAGCCGGAGCCATATCCGTGATGCAGGCCGAGTATGAAATCGCCAACAGGACATCATGGGCCTCGGTCCTTCCGGAAGGGTTCAACTATGCGGGAGTCATGTCTTTCTCCGGAGCGATTCTTTCAAGAGAAGGCAAGGTGGACTACGCTACTGCCCCATGTCCGACCCTCATGCTGCACGGAACATCTGACAAGCTTGTCCCATACAATCAGATCAAGCTTTTCAATCTCGGGTTTTTCGGAGGCGGAAAACTCGTAGAGAGGTTCAAGAAGTTCGGATACAGCTACAACATGTTCCACTTCATCGACTATGGTCATGAGATTGCCGGATCCATGTATTCGACATTGGACATCCAGAAGAAGTTCCTCGAGTCCAACGTCATGCAGAAGAAGATGCGCATAATCGAGGCATGGATATCCGACCCTGACGTATGGAAAGGTTCAGGTCCTCAATCCAGAAAGGAGCTGTACGGAAACTAACAGAAAATGCAGGTCGGTATCGACCTGCATTTTCTGTTCCTTTATTCCGCCATTTTGTCGAGGCAGAGTTCGACAAGTTTTCTTACCTGGGCCTTGTAGTCAGGATTTGAGGCCTTGTGATGGCGATGCGCTATGATGCAGCATACGGTACCGGCATTATGGCCAAGATGAGCCGCAATACCGGCTATTGCCGAACCTTCCATCTCGAAATTCGTAACCTTAAGGTCTCCGAAACGGAAACTCTCGAAAGTGTCAAGCATGTCAGGCATGGCCAGAGGCATACGGAGGACACGGCCCTGAGGGCCATAGAATCCTGATGCGGCGATAGTCATGCCAGGGAAGGTACAGTCCCTGAACCTGTCGGACATATCCTTGCCTGCCTTGACGAAATAAGGGTCAGGAAGATGTCTGTCCCAGCCCGTATGGGCCTTGAAGGCTTCTTCTATATCGAGCAAGGAAATCTTGTCCCTGTCTGCATACCAGTTCATGAGTCCGTCGCATCCTACTGAAATATGCGAGAAGACAAAGGCACCGAGAGGAATCTCAGGCTGGATGGCGCCGGAAGTTCCGATACGGAGTATATTGAGGGTACGATGAACAGGCTTGACCTCCCGCGTTTCGAAATCGATGTTCGCAAGGGCATCCAGTTCGTTCATTACCACGTCGATATTGTCGGTACCGATTCCGGTGGAAAGGATTGTCATCCTTACGCCCTTGTACTTTCCGGTCACGGACACAAACTCTCGCGAAGCATGCCTGAACTCCTTTTCCTCGAGGTATTCCGCAATCATATCGACTCTTCCGGGATCTCCCACAAGAATCACGTTGTCGGCAAGTTCTTCCGGACGAAGGTGCAGATGGAAGACCGATCCGTCACCATTGATGATAAGTTCTGATTCCGCTATTCTCATATTCTCTGATATTATCCGTTATTATAATGTTTCCGATTCTGTTCTCTTCTTTGAAGGGGCTGCATGAATGTAAAGTTCTTCAAATATAGTTTTTTCCTGCGAAAATTCCTACTTTTGTACTGATGCATTAAAATATCATACCATGTGGCAAAGAATTCAGACATTATTTCTCGGCATATCTACCGCAATCATCTTCTCCATGTTCTTCTGCACCTTCGCGACCATAGCCGGACCGGAAGGAACTGAAGTAACGATACGATATAGCGAAAAGCTGCCGTATCTGACATTGCTGATAATGCTGATAACTTCACATATCGCGGCGGTGGCAAGCTACAGGACGTTCTTCCTTCAGGCAAGGGTAAGCACGATAGCTGCCCTTCTCGCCTTGGGATTCCAGATATGGCTCGCAGTGGACATCATTGTAAACCGCAACGACATGTCATTCTCCTTCACTGCCCTGTTCCCTCTCATAGCGTCATTCCTGGACTTCGCCGCAGCGAAGAAGTCCATGGTCGACGAAATGACAATCCAGGCGGTCAAAGGGGTAAGGAAAAGCAGGAAAAACAGAAAGTGACAGTACCCGACGGATACTGAAAGAGACTTGCCGAGCCGGTCAGACTCAAGCAAGCCTCAATCTTATCCTTAAGGAAGAAGTCGTCCTTATACCAAGGCGAAGGAAAGGTCTCCTTTGCAGCAAAGCTGCCCTGCAACCTTGAGTACGGCCTCGCAGAAGAAGAGATTGCCTCTCTTCGCCTTGAGGTGGGCCGTCACCTCACACAGGTCACCGGGATGAACCGGATGCTTGAAGCGGACATTGTCTATTCCGCTGTAAAGGGTAGTCTTTCCCACTATATCATCCTTGACAAGAATGGCGCAGCTCTGAGCCATTATCTCGCACTGGATGACTCCCGGCACGATAGGATTTCCCGGAAAATGTCCCCTGCAGAAGAACTCGTCCTCCCTGATGGTATATCTTGCATGTGCTACTCCTGAATCATCTATGTCGATCTCATCCACAAGGAGCATAGGTTCCCTATGGGGAAGATATCTTTTCAATTCGTCTCTGTCCATATAAATCAATAATCAGTTAAAGTACGCTGGTCAAGTCGGGTCTGAAAATCATCCGTTGTATTTCCTGAAAGCAAGACAGCCGTTGTGTCCGCCGAATCCGAGAGAATCGGAGATGGCGACGGTCAGCGGAGCTTCCACAGGCTTGACAGGAGTATAGTCAAGGTCACATTCCGGATCGACCTCGTCAAGATTGATCGTCGGAGGAACGACACCATGCTTGAGAGCAAGCACGGAAACTACGGCTTCGGCCGCACCTGCCGCACCGAGAAGATGTCCCATCGAACCTTTGGTCGAACTCACATGTGCCTTGTATGCATCCTCACCAAGAGCATTCTTGAAAGCCTGTGTCTCGCTTGTATCATTAAGCGCGGTACCTGTACCGTGGGCATTTATATACAGCACGTCCTCCGATGTATATCCGGCCTCGTCAAGAGCCTGCCTTATCGCAGCAGCCTGAGTGACGCCGTCAGGACGTGGCGCAGTGACGTGATGGGCATCACATGTGTTGCCGTATCCGCATATTTCGGCAATGATTTCAGCTCCACGGGCAACCGCATGCTCATACTCTTCAAGCACAAGCATTGCAGCTCCTTCCGACAGGACGAAACCGCCTCTGTTCTTGTTGAAAGGAAGTGAGGCATACTTGGGATCCTCAGCCCTTGACAAGGCCTTGGCATTGGCAAATCCAGCTATGGCAAGCGGAATCACGGCAGCTTCGGAACCTCCGGCTATTATGGCATCTGCATAACCATGCTTTATGGCACGGTAGGCTTCGCCAATCGCATGGGTTGATGTCGCGCATGCGGTAACGACAGGAAGACAAGGTCCGCATGCATTGTTGCGGATAGCGATATTTCCAGCCGCGATGTTCGCAATCATCGTCGGAATAAAGAGAGGAGAAACCCATTTTGCTCCTTCGTTCAGGATCTTTTCCGTCTCACGCACCTGCGTACTGAATCCTCCGATACCGGAACCGACATAAACTCCGTAACGGAAAGGGTCGATATTTCCGTCTTCACCGGAGACCAGGCCGGCCTGGGTGACAGCCTGCCATGCGGCAGCGACAGCATATATAGTAAACTTATCCTGCTTCCTTGCGAACGGAGTTTCTATTCCGTAATCCGCAGGATTGAAATCCTTCACTTCTCCTGCAATCTTCACAGGAAGGTCATCAGTAGGGATAGAAGTGATGAAATCGATGCCGCAATATCCTTCAAGAAGGTTCTTCCAGAAAGTCTGCACATCATTTCCGACAGGGGTGATGACACCGGTGCCTGTCACAACTACTCGTCTGTTCATATATGATCAATAAAAATTAAAGTTATCCTATCATTCTTGCAGAGACCTCCTTCATGACAGCTTCCGCGCCATGGATAAGGTCTTCCACAATAGCTTTTGCCGGCTCTATCCTTCTCACCATTCCTGCACACTCTCCGGCCATGTAGCTTCCGTTCCTGTCTCCCTCCTGGACAGCTTTGCGCAAAGCGCCGGCTCCGAAGGCAAGAATATCCTGCTGGGCCACAGAAGGATCGGACTCCATCTTTGCGAAAGTCTTCGAGAACGGGGTCTTGAGCGACCGTACAGGATGTCCGAAGGACTTGCCGGTCACTATGGTAGAGATGTCTGTCGCCTTCAGTATCTTTTCCTTGTAATCCGGATGCACATTACATTCTTCTGCAGAAAGGAAACGCGTTCCGACCTGAATGGCATCAGCACCAAGCATGAAAGCCGCTGCAGCACCCCTGCCGTCACAGATTCCACCTGCGGCGATGACCGGGATGTCAAGCGCATCCACGACCTGCGGGATCAACGGCATAGTATGGAGTTCACCCACATGTCCGCCGGACTCGGCACCTTCAGCCACGACAGCATCAACTCCTGCCGCCTGCATCTTGAGAGCCAATGCCACTGATGCAACGACCGGTATCACGATTATGCCAGCTGCCTTCCATTCAGCCATATACTGAGATGGAGAACCCGCACCTGTCGTCAGGATCCTGACACCTTCCTCAACCACCATGTCTGCTATCTCCGAAACATTCGGAGCCTGAAGCATTATGTTCACACCGAAAGGCTTGTCTGTCATTTCCCTGCATTTCCTGATCTCATTCCTGACCGCTTCGGTTCCTGCATTTATCGAAGATATGAGTCCAAGTCCGCCAGCATTGGAAACCGCAGCTGCAAGTGAAGCATCAGCCACCCATGCCATTCCACCCTGAAATACCGGATATTTTATTCCGAGCATATCGCATATTCTGCTCTTTATCATAACAATTACCTCCTTAAAACTTACAAATTTAAAAATTTTCCTGATAATATCCCGCTTTACCACTCAAAGAGGACAGCACCTGAAACAAAGCCGGCACCAAAAGCACTCATCGCCACCATATCCCCTTTCTTGAAAAGGCCTTTCCTGTTGCACTCATCCAGAAGGATCGGGCATGAGGAACTTGAGGAATTTCCATGATCCTCTATATTTGAATGGAACTTTGACTCAGGCTGTTCCATATAATCCCGTATTGCATTTACGATCCTTATATTTGCCTGATGAAGAAGATAATGGTCTACGTCGTCAGGACTGATCCCGGCATCCTTCAATGTCCTTGAGATGTCTCTGCCGGCAGCCTTGACCGCAAACTTGAAAACATCCTGTCCCTTCATCTGAAGAGGGACGTCTTGTTCTTCTTTGGTAATATAAGGGGTGGGCTGCAGTATCCTGTACTGCCAGAGCTTGTCAGTGGAACTCGAAGCAGAAAGCTTGATGCTCCTTATGTTGTCTCCCGGTGTAAGCACGACAGCAGCCGCACCGTCTCCGAAAAGGACACATGTCCTTCTGTCCGTCCAGTCAGTCATTCTGGTAGGTTCTTCCGCACATACGACGAGAACATTCTTCACTTTACCGGCTTTATAGAAGGATTCTGCAATCTCAAGGGCATATATGAAACCGGCACAGGCACAATTGATGTCAATGCATGGGCAGGCAGCCCCTATTCCTCCCTGGATTATACAGCTGAGCTGTGGAGTAACGTATTCATTGACCACATTGGAACATATAATGAAGTCAAGGTCTTCCGGATTCATTCCGGCATCATCCAAAGCCTTTTGAGCGGCCTCCACAGCCATTTCATCCAGCTTTTCATCAGAAATCACATGACGTGTCCTTACTCCGGTCCTGGTTGTGATCCATTCGTCACTTGTGTCCAGAAAGCGGGAAAGCATTTCGTTCGTCACCACTTTTTTAGGAAGCACGCTTCCTGTTCCTGAAATTTTCATCTTATTCGATTTTGTTGTCCGGCAGCAAAATTATAAAGCATCAGGAGAGCCTTGAAATTAATGTGGCAAGGTCCGCAAAAAGTTGGCGGAACGTAACGGAAGACAGATGGGCCGTGGTGATTTTTTGTTATTTGGGGCAAAAATTTCTAAATTTGCAGATACTAAAACCAGAACAGACGATGATTTTTAACGAAAAACTGCCCAGATATCTTCTGGGCAAATACCAGCTTATCGGAACAGTGACATTCTCTGTCCTCTTCGCCCTGGTATTCCTGAACATATATATTCCATTCTCAGACACAGCCTGGTTCGGTCTTGGAGATTCAGTGATGTTCCTTCTGACCATCGTATATGCGGCCATCGCCATCTTCATACTGATATGCAGCAGAATGTTGATGTACAAGACCAGAAACATGTTCGAGATGACCTACCTCGGCTATACTTTATGGTGCATTATGGAAATCATTGCCTTATGCGCGTTCTATACATGGCTGACCATCGATATCACGGCACCGAAAGACGAAAGCACGCTTCAGATCTTCGGACGTTCCCTCCTGTACGGCACCATAGCCATAGGCGTCCCGTATCTCATAGCCGGAATGTATTTCGCCATCATCGACAAGAACAATACGATAAGGCTGATGAACTACGAGAACGTAGTCACTGACGAGCCTCTCAGACCTGAAGCTCAGATGCAGAAGATAACATTGTTCGACAACAGCGGCACACTGAAGCTCTCGCTCAATCCGGACAACCTTTACTACATAGAGTCCGACGACAACTACATCAAGGTATGGTACACTGACAGCAAGGGAGAGCTGAAGCAATACATGTTACGCTGCCGCTTGAAGACTGTAGAAGAAAGCTTCAAGGGCAGCGCATTGGTAAGATGTCACCGAAAATATGTAGTGAATCTCCAGAAGGTCAGCATGTTGAGAAAGGAAAGCGAAGGCTATGTCCTTGACCTTGACAATGAAGCCATACCTCCTATATCCGTAACCAAGACTTATACGGACATCGTATTAAGCCATTTCACGGAACAGTCCCCTCTTCTGGAACCCATGCAGGAATAGGCTCCTATTCCTGGTCAGGAGCCACGGGAATCGTTTCCACACGCTGGAATTTCTGTACAAAGGTATCATCATCCTTTGCAGTCCATGTCATGCTTGTCTCTGTTAGCCCGCTGATGATATAGCGATGCGACCAGTCACCTGCATCATGGTCATAATTGCCACGGATGACAGCACCGAGCATAGGATCGTTCTCAAGGTAGTACGACCCTGTAACCACATGAGGCATATCCACGAAGCTGTCAACATTCTGATACATGGTAAAGGTCCTGTCATTTCGTACAATGTCAAGGAATATGTACGTTCCGTCGTTGAATGACGTACCGCTCCATTCCACAAGTTCCCATTTGCCTGAAATGTTGTTTGCATTGACTTCAAGGTAAACGACATCCTCACCCGGTTTCCTGCAGGATACTGAAGACAAGGATATGGCAACAAGCATTGCAACGATTATTGTTCTTATTCTTTTCATAATATATGATACTTTTTATTCTATTCTGATATTCAGCGTAGCCTGGCCTGGAGGGACTCCCAGCCCTTTCAGCATAAGTTTCACGTTGTTTCTTCCCTGATCGGAAGCCGGATCATAAGATATTACCAGCTCACCTTCTTCTCCAGCCTCCACCCTGGCCGGCCTCGATTCGAAACCTATGCAGGCCGGAAGAAAGAATTCTTCACAATCTATGACAAGGGAAGAGTCCCCTGTATTGATGAACCTGATCTTTTCCACAGCCTTCACCCCTTTCCGGAAACTCAGGCTGTTCCTGCGGAGTCTTATTCCTCCCATCTGGACAGGATATTCATCCGACAGATCGGCCCCGGAAGCCACAGTGACATTCAGGCTCAAGACCGCACAAGGCTCATTTCCCTCCTGGGTATATACGAAAATCTTCCTCTCGAAACGTCCGGGATGTCCTTCCGGATCATATCTTACCGTAACTGAGGCCCTTTCTCCTGGCTGTATTACAGAAACATCGCAAAAGGCGGCAAGGCATGAGCATGTGGTTCTGATCAGCCTTATCCTTACCGGGTCCTTTCCCACATTCCGGAACGGATAGCTGTACACAGACGGAGGGTCATCTTCATTCATCGGGGCTGCAGCAATCCTCCGCACATCGAAAAGAAGCGAGGAGGAATCCCGCGAAAGACGAGGAGAGACAACGCTTTCCAGCCTTTCCCTCGGCACTATCTTCAACTGAGCTCCAGCCGGAAAGCACATTACCGCCGTCAGCAGAAGAACTGCATACACCCTGAATGAACCCATATCCTATAGCCAGCCGTTTACGTTTGCCCCGCTGCGGACGGTTATCACGAACCTGTCTGTCCTTGCACCGGTAACCGATGCTTCTGTCTGACCTGTCTTGAGGCCCTTGACGATCATCATTCCGTCCCTGATCTCAGCAGATGCGACCTCAGGATCGCTGACAGAAACGGTAAAGGATTTTCCGTCCATATACATAGACGGCGATACCTTCACCTGACCGCCTTCGGCCACATACAGGTTCGGGAAGGTCATCTCTGTTCCTGCACCTTCAACCGCTTTGAGAAGTCCGTATGCATTGATCTGTCCGCTTCCCATCTTGCCTTTGAACGCATCAAGGCTGATCTGCATCATAGGCGATGACTGTTCAAGATCGATAACATATTTCTTATACTGCTTATTGCCCTTCATATAAGAATCTATAGGCAGTGCTGTCTCGTATATCAAAGCCTTGAACTCGTCAGCAGTGAAATGTCTTCTGAGCTTTGCTGCATATGAAAGTCCCAGAGCAGCGACTCCCGAAACATGAGGACAGGCCATTGATGTTCCTTCCATATATCCGTAACCGCTTTCGCTGACATGCATAGGAAGAGTCGAAAGGATGCAGCCGATTTCTCCGAGCCTATGGTCCTCGTCCACATAGTCCCAATAGTAATCCTGATCTCCGCCAGGAGCAGAAATCGTAGTTCCCGGACCATAGTTGCTGTAAACCGCCGGAGTGAAGTCGCCGGCCGTTGCAGCAACAGCGATGAAGTCCGGATAAGCTCCCGGATAGCTGGCTGCCGGAGCTGCCTCGTTACCGCCTGCAAAGATTGCAAGGCCTCCGTCTATCACGCCGTCAGGAGATCCCGCATTGTGGATGAAGTAATCCAGGGCCTTTCTTTCAAGAACGTTATATGTCTCCCACTCTTCATCGGTAGAATACTGCGGAGTCCATTCATATGGATTTGCCGCACCTGAAATGTATCCCCAGCTGCACTGAAGGATAACCGCACCGTTATCGGCCGCATATTTGATTGCCCTCACCTCTTCCAGAACTGTTCCTGCGTACAATCCCGAGAAGATCTGACAAGACATTATCCTTACTCCAGGTGCCGATTCAGTACCGCCGGCGATGGAACTTATGCCCTCGCCATTGTCATTCACAGCAGCGATCACGCCGGCGACATGGCTTCCGTGACCGGTATCATAAAGTGAGCTCACGGAAATGAGGCCGCTTTTTCCGACAAAATTGTATCCATGTACATCACCGGCATATCCATTGCCGTCATTATCTTCATGCGATCCCCATATTTCGCCTTCATTCACCCACATGCTTGCCTTGAGGTCCGGATGGGTCACATCGACACCCTCGTCAAGAACGGCGACGATAATGGAAGGATCACCTGTAGTGAGTTTCCATGCATCCTTCACCTGAACATCCGCATCCGGAAGGAACTTCGTCTCCCGGAGAGTTCCGTCGTTCACAAGATGCCACTGGTCCCCGAGCAGAGGGTCATTGAAGGCTACCGATGCCTTCGGCGTCATCTTGCGCAGCTTGTCCATAGTCAATGGAACAGGCTTGTCATCGGAACGCTTGAGGGTACGGTTGTATTCCACCCGGCTCACCTCTCCCAGCTTGGAAAGGTCCTCAGCCACCTTCTCCACGGAATGTTCCTTGCCGAATTTCACGACATACCAAAGGTGAAGTCCCTCTTCGCGCGCCTTGTCTTCAGACCTGACGTCCACAGGAAACACTCTCTCGATATGGTATCCGTCCACAAGCGAAAGTATCTCGTCGACAGACATGACACCGGAACGTTTCATAGGGCGGGCCGGGCCGCTCTTGGTAAGACCGGCCTTGTCGAGGATTTCGCTCACCCTTGCATCGAAACGCACAAGAAGCTGGCCTTCCACAACATCCGGAGACATCTGAGGCAGCTTGGACTCATCTGTATCCACACTTGTCTGCGGACCATCGACAGAGCAAGCCGTAAATCCTGCAAGAAGGACTGAAGCCAGTATATGTATTGCTTTTCTTCTGATCATCTTCACTATTTATTATTGTTCGGGTTCAACTTCTTGTTCTGATAATGCTCGTAATAGTAGTCCAGGCTGACAGGTTCATTGCTGAAACCCGCATTCTGGCCGTCACGGGTCTTTCCTTCCTGAGAGAAGACCAATGAGTAAGGTAACCAATAATCGAGTTTAGGATGATATAAAAGCCAATCCGGCAGTTCTCCTGTCAATCTGTTGAAATTGATTGCAAAGAAATCCGTATCCGGAAGCACCTTAGGCAAGCCTATGAGGATTTCCGGAAGTGTATCGCACGCATTGACTTCTTCTGCGGTCCACTTCTCTATTCCTGGTTCATACTTGAGATCAGGAATTTCGCCCTCTATGTAATTTACGGAAAGTCTCAACGTATCAAGATTTCTCCACTTGAGCAGACGGACAGGGAAGCCCGGTTCATCTACAAATCCTCCGATACTCTCCCTCTTGTCATTGCTCAGGTCATAGATCGTATGCCTCTGATTTGCATTAAGTATAAGCGAGTGAAGGTTCGGGAAGTTCTCAGGAGTGAGGATATCTGGAATTTTCTGGAAACAGTTCGAACTGAGATCAAGGTACTCAAGATTCTTGAGATTCACGAAGTCAGGATGGAGCGAAGTCAAGCCATAGGCACCGATCGTCAACCTCTTGAGCTGTGTAAGCTTGGCGATATGCTCACCGGTATCGAGATTGCGGAGGAAATGGTTCGCATTGGAGTAGATGGCGATCTCATCTGCAGCAGTCAGATACTGTATTTCGAAAGGTATCTCCTCCTGTGTCTTGAACATGAAGAACTGGACATATTTCACACGTCCCTTATCCGGACCGTTCTTCCATACCGCCACATTGTTCCAATGTTCCATCCTTTCCGATGTGTCAAACTCTGTAAAACAGCCCAATGCACGGCTTACAGCAAGTATTGCAAGCGAGTCGCCTGCCGGAGTACCGACAGGTATAGGAAGAGCAGCCTTCTGCACGACCTTAAGCCCATCGTGCTTTCCCATCGTCACCTGCTCATGCGGCTTGAAGGAAATATCCGCAATCCTCTCATGGTCACGGGAATTCACTCTCCAATCAAAACGTATCACCGAACTTCTCGGTCTTGCACCTCTGTCGAAATCAGGAGCCGACTTGCTGTATGAAAGCCATGATTCGGCACCCTCCGGCAACACTACATCGAAATCTATATTCGACTTTACCTTTACCTGAAAATATCTTTCCCCGTATTCGGCAAAATCTTCGACTTCAACTGATGTTTCGTCAAGAACGATCTGATAATCAAAACCTTTCTGGACGATATTGAAGTCCTTCTTCTCATCCACATCATCCAGACTCTGGATACGGACAGCACCGACTCTTTCAGACACAGTCAGAGTCGAGTCAATGCTCACGACACATCTTGAGACGCCTCGTCCGTTAGCCGGAGAAACAGAAATCCAGGGCTCTTCCGTGATAACCACCCAGTCACCTCCAGCGGTCACTTCAACAGGAAGGGAACCTCCTTCAGGACCGATGGAAAGCGCTCCGTCACCGAAACCGGTGTTAACATCAAATTCAACATTCTCCGGTCCGCAGGCTGCAAAGACAGCCATAGCCATGATAATTGATAAAAACTTATATCTGTTCATGTCCTGCATTTTCCGCTAATTCAACATATAATCACAATTTCTGATGTCCTGAGTCTTGTCATAAATCAGGTAATACACATTCTGCTGATGGGCATAACAGATATCGGAAGCATCGAAAATGATTTCCGGATTGTCACTGATATCAAGATAATAGATCAGAGTAGAAATGGTATCCTCAATTTTACCAAGATTGTTCGAACCTATATAGAAACCTCTGAGTCCTCTATGGTTATACAGTCCTGTAGGCCACTCGGAAAGGCATCTCTCGCCTTCATCATTACGCTGTCCGCGTATTGCATACACAGTAAGGTATTGGGAATCGAGAGGTTCCCACGGGAAGCTTGAGAACTTGTTATATGAAAGTTCCACACCATACAGGTAAGGCATGTTGCCGGCATGCATCTCCCAAGGAAGATCGTCAAGGTCATTATATGAAAAGTCGAAAGACTGCAGCTGCACCGCATTCTCATATTCGAATGATCCTTCAGGTATGTCGCTGATGTTACATCCTCTGAAGTTTATGTTCATGATCTTCGAATTCGACTTTGCAAGCTCGACCGGATAAGCCGTGAACTCCGGATTATTGGCAATTGTAAGGGTCTGGACATATATACCTCGGAAATCTTCAGGGAAAGAGGCGATATGATTGTAAGAGAAATCCACGGAAACTATCGCAAACATCGATTCTGCATCGAAGATGTTCGGGAACTCTGTGAAATCATTGTTCTTTACCGAGAAGGTTTCAGCATCTTCCATATAACAGAATACGCCGTTCTCATCTACCGGGAATGAAGACAGCCTGTTGTTGTCAAGATAAAGCTGTACAGGCTTGATGTCATTGCCCCATGCTTCCTCAATGGTATGGATACGGTTTGATGCAAAATCAAGAAGACCGAGCTTCTTCATGTTCTTGATTTCCTTCGGAATGACTTCGAGATTGTTCTGGTTAAGATACAGAAGCTGTAGCTTCTCGGCTGACGGGCCTGTAGCTATGGCCTTGAAACCCTTGAGGACTTCCTCGGGACTCCACTGAAGGTTATTCGCAATGTTCAACGTCACAAGCTCCGGCATACGCGCGAGAACCATAGGGAACTGAGTCATCTTAGGACAGTTGTATACCTCCACATCGGTACATGACCTGAGATTTGCCATTTCATCAGGGAGAGTTTCGATCTCACTGTTTGCGATGAACAGCTGCTCAAGATTGGTAAGATTGCCAATCTGAGCAGGAAGACTCTTCAATCCGTTGTTGATCTTTCCTGATATCATATCCATCGGTCTGATCCTCATCGATCCTGTACCCTTTTCTATGATCTGATCTTCAGCCAAGTTCTCGTACATAGCGATCTCAGGGAATGTGATGCCATGCTCGGCATATGCTCTGGCGATAGGCTCTGACATCTGGGTCACAGGATGAAGGAGCTTCATGTATTCCTTATGTCTGGACATCCTTTCAGCAGTACCCTTTCCAGGCTGTACCACCGGGTCATATCCTCCCAGATTCATATCGTTGTGAGATCCGAGGTACAGTTCGACAAGTTCTGTCAGCTGACCCAAGGCCGGTGACATGTGGCCATGGAAACCGAAGTCACTGAGATTCAGCAAGGCGACACGTCCGTTTGAATGAAGCGAAACGCCAGGCTGGTCTCCCCAAAGATCGGGATCCTTGTTGAAATTCCAGTTAGCACCTCGAGGAAAATCTTCACCGACATAGTACCAGTCCTCTCCATTGAGAGATTTCCATATTTCATAAAGGGCATAATAATCCTTTATATATTCGTCGCTCTCCTTGAGCGCTACCGGAACATCCGCATCAGTGACATCGTTATCCGTGACAACGAACTTCACATTCTTCACATCGGAGTCAGCTTCAAGAAGCTTCTTTCCGGAATCATAAAGAGCATATGACACGACCTCATATGAGCCCGCCCTGACAGTCAGAAGAGAATCACATGACAAAGAAGACGTCATGTATCCATCCTCTACGCCATCATCGGTAAAATGAACCGAGAAGTCCATCGGCAGCATCTCAAATGCCGGCAAAGTGGTATTTCCCGTCTTGACGGTTATTGTCGCATATTCAATCTCATCAAAGGTATATTCATCCGTAACAGCCTTTGTCTTCGGATTTCCCGAAAGATCAGACATATCCTTGACAATGGAAAATCTGACTTTTCCTCTCTGGACAGCCGCTGCGACAAGATCATGCACATACAATCCTCCTGCCACGACGGTAAAGTTCGAGAATTCCTCGGAAGGAGTCCTTACATACAGAGGCTGATCCTGCTTGTCGAACAATGTGAAGGTGGAAATGCTGTAATCTCCCGCGAGAAGCTTCAGCTTATCGCTTCTCAGTCCGAATTCGGCTGCATCCTCATCGGAGCTGTTCATCACAAGAGTCTGGGTGATCTCATTGCCGTCATACCTGAGGGTCACCTTTATCTTAGAGACATCCTTCAGATAATCCAGCTGAGACACAACAGCCTTAGTGCCGTCATAAGAAGCCTCCTTGTACAGCTTGAACTGCACATATCCGTACACCTTCTCACGATAATCCGGCTCTTCGACTTTCGAACAGCTTCCGAAAATCAGAGAAGACAGAAGGATGGCGGCTGACAATAATATATTAAACGATAATCTCATAATCGCTGATCCAATTATTTACTGATGTAAAGATATACGATAAGGAACGGATAGGTCTCAGACATGCTCGTATGGAACCTCAGATATGGAGTCTGAGAGTTGCCGTCAGGAAGAGAAGTCATCGAAACCTCTGCTGAAGTTATGGCAGGATTGAGTATTCCTGAAGTTTCAGAATAGTCTTCACCATTGACCTTTATATAACTGCTCAATGAATAAGGCATCTGATAATATCCGCAGTCTTCCGGCAGAGACAGACCTACTGCGACATTTTCCGGCAAGGTGAGCTTGAGAAGAGTAGCACCCTGGCTTATCTCTTCCTTGCAGAAATCATATGTCGGTCCGGAAAGTACCTTGACGATGCTCGCACCGGCTGCTGCAGCTGCAGAAGGGTCAGTGAAGAATGATGACGCACTCTCTACCATATCCCCATCCTCATCCTGCTCACCGCCTTCTTCCGGCGGAGTGACTACAGGCTCTTCATTCTTAGGAGAAATACATTCCACGATAGCAAGCACATTGCCAAGCGAATCATAGAATACGACATATCCGACCGAAGGCTCCTCAGGAAGAGTCATGTCTTCACCGGCATACATATCTATCACACCGAATGTATTGGTATCTCCACCGTTTGTATATTTGAGCCAGAAAGACTCATCAGAAGAGCGGTCAGCCTTATCCTGATCGAATACCTTGACAGACGTGAACGGTCTTGCCATGGCAAGGAAGGCCTCATCACGGGCATATATATTGTCATATACAAGCGTATAGACATATTTTGTCTCTCCGAATACTGAAGTCAGTTCCGTCTTTCTGTCATCAGCTGCAGGGCCGAATTCAGCTCCGGCTGCCGCCATGACTTCGTCTGCAGAAGAAGGCGTGATATACTCGGAATCATTGGACAGCTGTCTTACAGGAACCGCGTATGCCTTGAACTCTTCCTTGACTTCGGTCTTTTCATCATTGAAAAGATTGCTCAATTTTCCCCAGAAATTATATGGCATGAAAAAGAGAAGAGCGCTACGCTCGTCACCTTCGTTCTCCTTTACGGAAACCGTAACCTCCCTGCTCTGGAGGACATCTGCATTGTCAGATGAATCGAATGAGCCGACTGTAATGTCGAGCCATTCAGGATTGTCAGAAGCATTCAGGTCGTATTTTCCATTAACGTATTCAACCGCAAACACATCTGATTCGGAAGAACCGAAAATCGTCGCCGTTACCGGTCCGTCAATGAATCCTGCAGAAGCCTTTATCTGACCGACATGATTGAAGTCAAGTTCAGTAAGTGCCATTGATACGGAGTAAGTCATTATTTCCCTGCATCCCGGGATATTGACAGTCATTTCATGCACCACGTCATCACCCATCTTGAATACAAGCTTGCCGGATGTATCCTCAAGTGGATATTTCGAAGGATTGCCCATAAGTGTAAGCGAAATAAGGCCCGCTGTCTCCTCAGGGATTTCGGCAGTGATCCATACAGGAGCCTCGAGAGTCCAGTCACACTTGGAGTCAATCTTGACAGGCATCCTGAAGTCGGATCCGAGCCATGCCAACGTAACTTCCTCTACAGCATCATCTGTCCAGAGATACTCACCGTCGGTTCCATATTCGAATTCCCCATCTGTCACGACCGCAGAGTACACATTCATCTCACTGCAAGAAGGCACTGTCACATCCAGTTCCTTCAGTACCTCACCACCTGCCTTGAAAACGACTTTTCCGGATGCATCTTCCAAAGAAACACCGGTGAAAACAAGCTCGACCACTCCTGAGGTAGTCTCCGGCACATTGGTAGCAAGCCACTCAGGAAGCTCCACCTCCCATTCGCAATTCGCTTCCACAGCGACCGGAGCCCTGAAATCCGCATCGGCAGCTGACCATTTGAGATCGAACGATGAAGTCTCGACCATTGAATAGACATAAGACTCGCCATCTTCTGCTATCTTGAGAGAGCCGTCATCATTCCATTCCGCCGCATAAACGGAAAGTGTCCTTTCCTTTGCAGGAAGCATATATTTCGCTACAACCTTAGTCTGACTGTCCATCTTCATGGTAACCTCACATGAGAAGTTCTTGTCAAACTCATCGTTATCAGTAACACATACCTCTACGGTGACAGGGGTCTCCGACGCAGTGCCACGGATGTTTGTAACGGTGAACGAGCCGTCCTTGATCCAGAACCATTGTCTCATTTCAGACGGAACAGACACTTCCCAATCGTAGTTTGGAGTGAAAGTGATCTTAAGGACCTCACCCGGATGTACAGAATAATTCTCAATCAATGCCGGGAAAGCAGGAGCTTCCTTTTCAGGCTGGCCACCATCATCAGGACCTGGCTTCGTACATGCTGACATGGCGAAAAGCAGCGATGACAATGCCACCATTTTCAATATGTTATCAAATATCTTCATAATCCATTATATGTTAAGTCGTTTTACATTCCTTCTTCTCTTCTGAGACGGTCCGCCTCCTCGTCACTGATCCATTCCATGATATTATAGAAGTGACCGACGGTTCCGATGTCCTCGCCGAGATTCTTCACATATATCTGAGCCCACAGGTACAGATATTTTCCGCACGGATAGAACAGCGAATCGTAATATGGGCTGTCCGTAACAAGAATCTTGTCGTCACCATGAACAGTTCCGAAGAAAGATCCTTCGTCACTTGCCACCTGGTCATCATCCATAGTAACGACAGGCATCATCGGATCTTCCGGATGGAATGTCATCGTAACGTCATATCCGTCATTCAGCCAGTTACGGCAGATAATCATATTCTTTTCCGTAGGATGCTTCTCGGTATATACGAGCCGCTGATATGAGCCTGTTATGCTGTAGTCATAAAGGAACATCGATGTCAGCACGCAATATCCTGTGAAATCATTGATATCGAACGGACAGCTCTTCATAAGGACAGCCTTGGTCTGATTGCCGTACATCGGCATCACAAGTTTCTCATCCATGACCAGACGGAGCTGGAAACCTATGGAGTCCTTTGCATCGATATTGTCATAATATCCATGTACAAGCACGTCCGCGCGTGTTTCACCGGCTTTTATGGTGATAGTGTTCGACTTCAGTCTGTAATGCCTGTTCTCTATCGCATTGTTGCCTTTGTCGATTATTTCAACGCCGAATGTCCTGTCATAGTCCCTTTTTACGGTAGATACGACCGGTATGGCGAAGTATTCCACATCTGGCTGGACAGGATATGTCTTGAGAGTATCGGCAAACAGCACATATTCAGCATCGGAATATGTGACATATCTCTCGTGACAGCCGCAAAATGAAACGGCAGTCAGAGCAGCAGGTATAATATATCTGAAAATATTCTTCATACGCATATCTTTTATCTGTTGCTTTCATTAGGCTTGATATCCGATCCCGGAGCCTCAAGTTCATGTTTAGGTATCGGCCACACGAACATAGGATTGCCAGCCTCTATCTCAAGCGAACTTCCTTCCTTCTGCGAATGAGCCTGAGGAGTACGCTTGAAGCCCTTGCCCCAACGCTTGAGGTCATGAAGTCTGAAACCTTCCATATAGAGCTCGCGGACACGTTCTTCGGAAATTGTTTCGAGCCAGTTGCCGGCATTGACGCTGACAGCTCCACCGGTGGTGAAACGTGACTCCCTGAGTTCTGTAAGGTCTGCCGATGCTGCAGGATAGTTGCCTTTCCTGCAATTAGCCTCAGCCCTGATGAGGTACTGCTCGGCAAGACGAAGAGGCTTCGGCATATTTACATGGTATATGAGCAGGCTTATAAGCGTCTCATTACCATAATACTTTACGAGCAACGGCCATGAAAGCTGATGGGAATATCCTGTCTGGAGTTCGGCAAAATAGGCATAATACCTTCTGTCGGCACTCTGATAGAGGTCCAGAACCCACTGAGCAGGAACGTAGTCCGGATAATAATATGTATAGTCAGTTGTAAAATTCAGGAATACTGATCCCTGTGGATTGCCGTAAGAGGTCTGCGTATATCCAATCCTCCATATATGCTCATATGAAGTATCATTAGTCCACATGTAATCAAGGAAGGTCTGTGACGTCGTCACATAAGACCTGGCGGTAGCAAGAGAGAACGCATCAGATTCAATGAGCCTGGTCGAGTATTTCACTGCATTGTCCCAATCCTGCATGTAAAGGGCTACACGTGCGCGGATTGCATTTGCCGATGCATCGGTGAAATAAGGAGAGTCGAATGAATCGTATTTCTCGTCAAGCAGGGATTCCGCCTTCTCGAGGTCAGAGATCACTAATTCATAAGACTCCTTGAGACTCGCCCTCACGACAGGCTCCTTCCTGAAATAGCTCGTGCGCAGGACGAGTCCAAGTTCAGAATCGGCAGTCGCAGGATCATAGGCCTTGCAGAAACATTTGATCAGCTCGGAATATGCAAGGGCTCTTGCACAATATACTTCTCCGGTATAGAAATCCAAGGTCTCGATGCTGGCATCATCCGTAAGTCCGGCACGAAGGTCACCTACAAGGTCAAGAAAGAAGTTACATCTTCCGATGACCGTATAAAGAGAAGCATAGACAGCCTCTATCTCGGCGCTGGTAGAACGGATATCCCACTGCCATATGTTTCCATAGGCGTTGGAATTACCCTGGACGGCATAGACAAGGTCAGACTGGATATCAGGAGTCAAGGTAAGGTATCCGCTATATAGACCGCCGCTCATATATGCGGAATATATTCCGGTAAGGGTCTGCTCGGCATCAGCCAAAGTCAACATTCCTTCTTCCTCAAGAATGAAATCGCCGGGATTCTTCTCAAGGCAGGAATTCAGACTCAGGACAACCGCAAGCATCGCGGCCATCCTTATCAAAATGTCATTATATATCTTCTTCATCATATTCATCAATTAGAACAGCAGATCCAGACCGAATGTATACTGGCGGGACATAGGATACTGGGCAGCATATATATTACGTGTGCCTTCCGGATCAAGTCCTGAGAAATTAGTGAAAGTCAGGAGATTCTGTCCCTGTACATATAGTCTGAGGCCTCTGATGAAACCCGTCTTCTTCAGCAGGTCCGAAGGAAGCGAGTATGAAAGATTGAGGTTCTTCAGACGAAGGAAGGAAGCATCTTCGAGAAGCCTGCTGTCGAATTCTGTAAAGATGCCGTGACGAGGTATGTCGGTAATGTCACCAGGCTGTTTCCATCTGTCGAGAAGCCTGCGAGACTGGTTGTAAGTGGCGAAGCGGCCGTTTGACTCATCGAAATAACGGTCATTGTTGAGCATCCACCTGTCTGCAACCCATCCGAACTGAGCACTAAGGCTGAGTCCTTTCCATGAGAAGGCTGTGCCGAAACCACCCTGCCAAGGAGCATGATATGACTTTCCGACAAGCACCCTGTCCTCATCGCGAAGTTCATTCGTTATGTTTCCGTCCTTGTCGTACCAGAGGGCATCACCGTTCGCAGGATTCACTCCAGCATATCTGTTGATGTAGAATTCTCCGAGAGGGTGTCCGACAACAAGTTTCGTACTCGTATTGGCTGTCTCATATTCATTGACCCCGTTGTAGAGCTCCACGATCCTGTTGTGGTTGTAGCCGGCATTGGCATTTACTGTCCAGTTGAAGTCCTTGTATGTAATGACGGTTGCAGTGAGGTTAAGCTCCGCACCCATGTTCAACATGGCACCGACATTGTCCCAGACATATCCGTAACCGTTAGACTCGGCATATGACTTAGGAACTTCCATGAGCATGTCTGTCGTTCTCTTGCAGTAGAGTTCGAAATCCACATTAAGCCTGTTCCAGAAACCGAAATGGAAACCGAGGTTGCTCGTCCATGTGCTTTCCCATGTCAGGCTTTCATTACCCGGCTGGACAGGAGCGACTCCGGAATCACCGACGTATCCGTGGCCACCTCCGATAAGCGCAAGGTGCTCATAATTAGGGATTTCCGAGTTACCTGCAGTTCCAGAGCTGAAGGATATCTGGCTCATGGTCAACCACTCACGCTTATCTGCCATGAAGTCCTCATTCCTCATGTTCCACATGAAGCCGACTGCACCGAAAAGTCCCCACCTGTTGTTGCGACCGAAACGTGACGAGCCGTCAGTACGGAGTGACACCTCGGCATAGTAGCGGTCTGCAAAATTATACTCTCCTCTTCCGAAAAACGAAACACGGGAATAATCGGAAGCTGATGTACTGCTCCATCCTGTAGCACGTGTAGCGGTCGAGATATCGGTCAGCTTATCATTTGTCTGGCCCTGGGTGGAAACACTGAAGCCTTCGCTGTGATAATTCTGCCACTCGTGTCCGAGAAGGAAGTTGAAATCGTGAATATTGTCGATGTCGAACCTGTATGTAAGTGTATTTCCCCACTGGAGGTTGAGTCCGTCACTCGAACTTCTCGCAGCCTTTCCTTCACCAAGATTAGGCGGATAGCTGGGGAAAGACTTGCTCAAGCCGGTAGTATGCGAGAAGTCTGCTGAGAACTGCGACCTGAACACAAGATTCCTGTAGATATTGAACTCAGCGAAAACCATCGAGAACACCTTGTACTTCTTATATGTCACGGGATTGTTCTCCAGCCATTCGAGAGGGTTCTGTCCCTGTCCGGTCCAGGAACCGTCCTTGATGGAGGCAAGCGACCCGTCCTTCTTGAAAGGATTCCAATAAGGAAGCATGAAACGCGCTGCGGAGATCGGGGTTACAAGAGTATAGTCTCCTTCGTCAGCCTGCTGGATATTCTGGAAATTGAACATCGTGTTCGTACCCATCTTTAGCCATCCGGACATCTGCTGTTCAAAGTTGAAACGCATCGAATAACGCTCGAACTGCGAACCTGGAGCAATACCATCCTGATTGTAGTAGCCACCGGAGAAGTAATAATTCGTCTTGTCGTTTGCACCAGAAACAGACACCTCGTGACTCTGAAGCATGGCTCTGTCGTTGAAGACGGCATCCATCCAGTTGACATCGGTCCTTGACAGAAGTTCGTAATTCTGTCCCGCACTCATTCCTGTCTCCTTCTCATACCGGATCCTTTCCGCAGTATTCATGAGGTCCCAGTTTCCATGAGCCATCGACGATATACCCATCTGCATGCGGTAGTTTATGTTAGGACGGTCCATATTACGTCCGCGCTTGGTAGTGATGACAATCACACCGTTTGACGCACGAGCTCCGTAGATCGAAGTTGAGGATGCATCCTTGAGCACTGACATGCTCTCGATATCCGCAGGGTTGATGGTATTGAAGTCTGATGCGGAAATTGCAACACCGTCAAGGATATACAGAGGAGCTGTACCGGAGTTGATGGAGTTGGTTCCTCGGATGGTCATGGTTGCAGATGCACTCGGCTCACCGGTACTCGAGAGGACGGTAAGTCCCGCAACCTGGCCCTGGAGAGCCTGGTCAAAGGCAGCCGATGCAGTATTCTCGAGCTTGTCCGACTTGACAGTGGCAACGGAACCGGCCACCGTACCTTTCTTCCTGACACCATATGCAATGACGACGGCATCGTCAAGCTTCATGGTTTCAGTCTGAAGGACTACGTTGCAAGTAAATGTTTCAGTCTGGGGGACAACCACCTTCTCGTCCAGAAAACCTATGCTGGAGAAAGTCAGCTCGGTGCCGGGAGCCACATGGATCTCATATTCTCCGTCAAGAGAAGTGATGACGCCATTGCCCGGTCCCGCCATTACTGCGACGCCGATCATCGGAAGTCCGTCATCGGCAGATGTGACCAGACCGACCACCTTGACCTCACTCTGAGCCAGCACAGGAAGACCTGCGAAGACTGACAAAGCGATTGTCAACAAAAATTTTAAACAGCTTTTCATCAAATATTTTTTAGTGAACATTTTTCAAACCTGCAAAGATAACGTTTTTTAACGTCTCTACAATCGACACGGGCAGATGTAACAAATAATTAAATAAAGAGTGAGGACCTCACGGCCGTCACTCTCCGAATAATCTTGAATTAACCAAAACACGTTTCCGTGTCTATCTTTTCTAGTAGTTCCTTACAGTCCATTGACGCAAGTTTCCCTCCCAATCATAATATGAAGACGCCGATGTCGCTTCAATATATGGGTAATGATATTGCAGTGTCGCGACATCCGTGACCTGCTGCACATGGAGCCAGTCAACCTTATTCAAGGAGTAGCGGTATGTGAAAGGCACGTATTTCCTGGAATGGTCGCACATGACAAGCGTCATACGATATTCATATGCGCCGCCACTGTCTGTCATGTCCTTGCCTATGCCGGCTTCCAGCACCCACTTGCCGTACTTTACTGAAGCAGTCGAAGTCCAATTGCCATAAACAGCGGTAAAGTCATAGGATTTTCCTTCCTGAAGCATGGATTCATCGGTGATCCGGAGTCCCGCACTGCCATCGGTAAACGTCACGTAAGGCGATGAGACAGTCCAGCTGTCTGCTTTAAGATTGCTTTCCGAACCATCAGAGAACACGCCTACCAGGCCCAGAGAATAGTTCTCCGCGCAGAACATCGGAGATGCGGAGACATATACCCCGACGACATACGCTTCAGTCACCCGTACCGTCAGGCTCTTCATGAAAGAGCGGGAGGTTCGCGTATCGGTTACCCTTATCGATATGTCAGCTGATCCGACAGAGACCGGTCTCACAACTCCGTAGGTACTTATGTCCGCAACACCATAGTCGTCGGAGGTCCAACCCTCCGCGGATGCATTTCCGACACCGGCAAAGCCATAGGGGATCCATGATGAAACCGTACCGTCATTATACTGCATACGGAACTTAAGTATGAACGTATCTCCCAACGGGAGGGTCAGATGAGGAACATTCAGTTCAAGTCCGGCAACGGCAAACTCTTCCGTCACCGCCGTCATCGAAGCGTTGACGCCATCACATTCGGCCGAGATCACCGCAGTTCCTCCGGAAGCATGGACAACGACTCCAGGCGTCTCCACATATGCGGAAACCGAATCGCTTGAATATCCGCAGATATTGGTCACATCACGGATGGTACCGTCAGAATACCGGGCCTCGACATTGAACGGTGACTGTTTCGGAGCTCCGTCACTGCCAAGGACAACACTCACTTCCTCAGAAAGGAACCAAAGTTCCTCAACCCTGTTTTCCACATGAATCAGACATTCACCGGATATCTCCGGACGGTCGGCACTTCTTGCTCTTACCACACATGACCCTTCACCGACTCCCCTTACCTTGCCGTCTTCACCGACTGCAGCAACAGACTCATCATCAGACTCCCATATGACAGCATCATCCGATGCGTCGGCAGGATAGACATATGCATGCAGAAGCTGTTCACGCCCGATCCTCATAGTGATTTCCTCTTCTGCCAGCTCCAGAGAGGTCACATGCTGTATATAATCCGGAACTATCTTCCATGAATCCTTTATGGCAAGCCCGTCGGAGGTCAGCGAAAGAGAGACATTCAGAACCCTGTTCCTCTCCACATCGAAATTCGACACGTTATCTTCACCCAGATACATTCTGTAGACGACGGTACCTTCCTTGTCGTGGCCGTCCTCAAAGACACATGATACCTCCAGATAAGTACAGAGTCCGGAACGTTCATCAAGGTTGTCCGGCACCTTAAGCATAGGATCATCATTCCCCGGCAACAGAGTCCCCTGCATATTCTCAAGCACATAAAGACTTATGCCTTTACCGGAATTCAGCATGATCACATCGGCATCCGAAGCCTTGTCACCATCTGTCGTCATTCCGGCAACGGCCCTGCTGCCGCCTTCAGCAAAAGGGCAGACAGACATCGGAGACTGCATCAGCCTTGCAGACGCGACAGACAGGCCCTCCACTTCACAACTGACATTCAGCCTCACTTTCGCGACAAGTCGGGAAAGCGATATGGACACGGGGATGCCGTCCGACGGCACAAGACCTTCAACACTCCAGCACATCGGAAATCCTTCCGACATGTCACCGACCGATTGCAAGACATACCTGAAATCCGCCATTCCGTCCTCAGACACAGGAGGTTCGGCCTCACCCATATTCGCAACCGCATAGAAATCATAAACCTTGTCCGGGGAAAGCTCCAGGCTCATATCCGAGAATGTCTTGAAATGTCCTGACGCTTCAAGATATCCGTCAGCATAGGCAAAGATCGACAATTCGTCCAGCCTTCTGTCATCTGTAGGCAATATGCTCTTGGAGCAGCCTCCTATATCTTTGAGTTCGAATCTTACTTCTGACACACGGTCATCTTCGCCGGCTCCCCTGCCGTCCTGCACATCTTCACAAGAAGACAGCAGGAAAGACAACAGGCCGCAGATACATCCGCATGTACACGACAAGCTGTGTTTCATAACGACATCAGTTCAGTTCGTATTCTGTTATGTTCTTTATTCCAGGCATACCGTAGTAGGCCTCCACGATATCTCCTCTCAACGAGATCTTTCTTCCCAACAGGGAGGGATTATCCACAAGATTCAGCTCGTCCCGGATCTCACCGGAAGGGAGCTGTACCGACAGGCATGATGTCCTCGAAGTTGTGGACGAGCGAGGGCCGAGTACTATATTGGTACGGGATGTGAATGGAGCCGTGAAGGATGCCGATGACGAGGATAGGTCTCCACCGACCACATATCCGCACACCCATACATCTTCCTCTCCTACAGATGCCAGAGCCTGCGAAACGGTAAGTGCGTCAGAGCTTCCGTTCCCCTTGCCCGATGATCCCCCTATCACATAGGAATCATTTGTCCAGTTTCTGGCCGTATCCACAGCCACTGTTATGGATTCTTTTGCTGCCGGAGACTGGGTAGAGGCAGCACTGACGCTTACGGTCAATATCTCCTGCGGCTGCAAAGTCCTGGTCATAAGTATCCTGTCGGTACCGGACTCGCTCAGCATAAGCGAAACATTGCCAGGCTTGAAATAAGCTATCCTCTTTTCCGTATATGAATACATAAGCTTTCCGGTGGATGCCTTCAGGAACAGCGATCCTTGCGGACAGCCGGTAAGAAAACTCCTGTCTATCTTCAGACGAACTCCGGAATTCAGCTGACGGCATGTAAGCTTGACATCCGCAACTCCTCCGGATGGAACCACGACACATTGTTCATCCCCGAACTGCGGTTTTGAAAAGGCCGGCACTGTGAAATCGCATGACCTGACATTTACCGTATAGCTTCCTGCCGTAACCATCATGGATTCCGGTGAAGCCCCGTATGACCCGTCATAGATGACATCACCTTCCGGTCCGGTAACAGTTATCAGAAAGTCACTCGTATCAGGAATCTCAGCTGACGCTCTTGTAGGCTCCCCGTCTGCAAAGGATATCCTCAGCTCCCCCTTCCCTTCATTTCCGGATTCTTCCAGCAGTCCGCACGATGCGGTAGATTCAGCAAGCATTGCGAAAAGGCAGACCGCCTTGATCAGAACCGCAATACCGTTCACAAAATTCTTCATATTCTTTCTCCTCATTCTTTAATCGCCGCCACATTGCGGACGCAGCAAATGTAGAAGAGAGATATGAAACAGAAGACAAGAAAAAGAAAAAGATGATTTTTACTTTTCTTATGATTGATTTTTGTTTTTCTTATTCAGATATCCGATTTTTTTGATATAAATACCCCAAATAAAAGCCGGACGGAAACAGGAATCGGACATAAAAAATTCACGGGACAATCGCAATCACTGCGACCGCCCCGCTACTTAACCTAAACTTAAACTATGAAAAACTTCACTGCAAATATACGGATAATTAATCATTAAGCAAGGTTAACTATGCGAATTTTTGCATATTTTAAAAGAAGAATCTTTTCGCCATGATCATCAAAAGCGATTTTTGCTTTAAGATCCGGAGCTCCTCCTGTAATTTCAAGTATCTTTCCAAAACCGAAACGATTATGCTCGATCCGTTGCCCTGCCCTCAGCTGAAGAACAGGTGTCGGCTCGAATTCCGCATCGGAAACCCTCTTTGGGATCACCTGTGCGCGCCTTACCGGAACGGGAGACGATGCCGATGGCCTGACAGGTCTGACAGCCGACGGCTGACGTGATGTTTCTGTCTTGACCGGTCCCGATGCGCCATAGCTGTAACCGCCTGCACCGAATCTGTTCCGGCTTCCGGCCGGACGTCCCCAACCGAATGGTACGGAAGGCTTTTCATCATCCCTCTCTTCATCTTCGGTTTCAATAGGATTTGCAATGTACTTCCTGTCCACTTCACGGATGAAACGGCTCGGAGAATTGGTCTCTGTCTTACCGTTACGGAATCTAGTTACCGCAAAAGATAATTCCAGATTCTTCTTTGCACGGGTCATGGCGACATAGAACAGACGTCTTTCCTCTTCGATTTCGGATTCTGAAGCCAAAAATCCACCGGAAGGGAAGATGTTCTCCTCCATTCCCGTAACGTAAACATATGGAAATTCCAATCCTTTCGAAGCATGAACTGTCATCAGAACAACTTTATTGCTGTCATCGGAAGAATCAGTAACACTCAACAATGAAGCACTTTCCAAGAAATCACCGATTGTGACAGGAGGAACATCATCGAATGTCAGTTCTATTCCATCTTCCATATCAGAAGATGCCATAAGTTCTTCAATGTAAGTATGTTTAATCTCATCGGAAACGCTTGCCACCCAGCTTACAAGTTCTTCGACATTTCCTGCACGCCCCATACTCTCTACGTCATTCTGAAGCTTATATTTAGACAACAAGTCATATTTAGCAATAACTTCTCTAGCAAACAGGTTACAATCATCCGTTAAAGAACGCTTTGAAAACTCATTGATTTCATCTCTGAATTTTATCAATTTATTCAATGTTGCAGCTTTTAAGCCATGCTTATCAAGATCCGGTAAATTCAAAGCATCATACAAGCTCGTCTGAAGCTGATTAGCAATATTTACAATTGCGTCCAAGGTTGTCGCTCCAACCCCTGGTAACAGCAAAAGAGAACGTTTAAATGCTTCATCATCCTGTTTATTCGTAAATAACTTAAAAAAGGCAAGTACATCCTTAACTTCAGCTCTCTCCAAAAACGGAGGGCCGGATACAACTTTATATGGAATATTCTTCTCTCGCAGAACCTGTTCAAAAACTCGAGATTGATTGAGGGTTCTGTATAATATTGCGAAGTCACTATACTGAGCATGATCTTCAAATATATGAGACTTTATTGAACTTGCTATCTGCTCAGCTTCATTCTTTTCCGTATAGGCCTTTATAAGACGTATCTTCTCACCTTGGTCACCCATGGAATAACATTCCTTCGGGATTCTCGCCGTATTTTTTGCGATCAACGAGTTTGCGGCATCGACAATCGTCTTCGTAGAGCGGTAGTTCTGTTCAAGACGGAAGATGTGATGTTCCGGATAATCCCTCTTGAAGTTCAGGATATTCTCTATCTTGGCGCCACGGAAGGCATATATCGACTGTGAATCATCACCTACGACGCACAGGTTCTTATGGAACTGGCTGAGCTTCTTCAAGATCAGATACTGGGCGAAGTTGGTATCCTGATACTCATCGACCATGATATATCTGAACCGTCCCGATATCGTTTCAAGAGCAGCAGGGTTATCCCTCAGCAATATATTCATATTCAACAGGATATCATCGAAATCCATGACTCCCGCCTGCCGGCATTTGGCGGCATACAGCTGATAGATGTCGCATATCCTCGGTTTCCTGGCCGAGGCATCGTTCTGCAGGACATTGGGATTTCTCCTGTACGCATCTGCAGTGACCAGATTGTTCTTTGCCATGGATATACGCGAAAGCACATCCTTCGGCTTGTAGACCTTCTCATCCAGCTTAAGTTCCTTAAGGCATGTCTTTATCGCACTGACGGAATCGCTCGTATCGTAGATCGTAAATGTCTGAGGATATCCTAAGGAATCGGAAAATTCCCTGAGGAATCTGATGAATACGGAATGGAATGTTCCCATATAAAGACGCCTGGCCTTCCTTTCTCCGACCATGAGCGCAATCCTCTCCTTCATCTCAGACGCCGCCTTCTTCGTAAAGGTAAGCGCCAGAATCTGCGACGGATCACAGTCCGTCTGTTCCAGGATATATGCTATCCTGCTCGTAAGAACTCTTGTCTTGCCCGATCCTGCACCAGCCACTATAAGCACCGGTCCTTCCACACAACTGACAGCGTTTCTCTGTTCACTGTTCAGTCCCTCTAAAATAGTACTGTCCGTTTTCTCCATAACTCTGCAAAATTAACCAAAACATTCTAAATACAGAGAACTTTCAGCAAAAACATCCGTAATAGACAAAAAGACATCTTTTACTTCGTAAATAGTGAAAAAATGATTAACTTCGCGGGCGCATTTTGAATTTTTATACTCAAAACGGTTTATATAATGTCAAACAACATCTATTTGAAAAAGGGTCTTGACCTTCCGATCAGCGGAGTGGCGGCCCAGAACACCAAAAAGGTGATCGTCCCTGACGTTGTGGCCGTGAAACCTACCGACTTCAGAGGTCTCGTACCGAAACTTCTGGTAAGGGAAGGCGACAAGGTCCTCGCAGGTACACCTGTTTTGGCTGACAAGATGTCTCAGAACATCCTCTTCACGTCTCCTGTAAGCGGAACAGTAGCAGAGGTTGTGAGAGGCGAAAAGAGAAAGTTGCTTGAGGTCCGCATCAAGGCTGATGCAGAACAGGAGTATGTTGATTTCGGAGTGAAGAAGGTGGAGGAAATGACTGCAGCGCAGATCAAGGAAGCCATCATGAAGGCAGGCCTCTGGCCAGCCGTGACTCAGAGACCTTACGGAATCATCGCAAATCCTGAGACCAAGCCTAAGGCAATCTTCGTTTCAGCATTCTCGACAGCACCTCTTGCTGCCAATCCAGAGTATGCTTTAGGAGCTGAAATCGAGCACATCCAGACCGCTGTAAACGCACTGGGCAAGCTCACTGACGGAGGAGTACATTTCTCCCTCAATTCAGAGACCTATTCAGGCACACCGTTCCACAAGGTGGAGAACGTGATCCAGCACACATTCTCAGGAAAGCACCCTGCAGGCAATGTAGGAGTACAGATCCACCACATCAGCCCTATCCGCAAAGGCGAGACCGTATGGACAGTTTCACTGCTCATGCTCGCAGCAATCGGAAAGCTCTTCAACACAGGCAAGTACGATGTGAGAAGAAAGATCGCCGTTACAGGACCTAAGGCAGTAAACCCTGCATACGTAGAGGGCTACCCTGGCATTTCGATGAAGGATATCAAGGAGTTCTATGAGACACCTGAGGACCTTCGCTTCATCAGCGGAGACGTACTTACCGGTACAAACATCGGCAAGGAAGGCTACCTCGGATTCTTCGACAACCAGGTGACCATCCTCGAGGAAGGCAACAAGTATGAGCTTCTCGGATGGGCTAAGCCATTCAGGACAAACCTCTTCAGCGCATCACGCACCTATTTCTCATGGCTTACTCCAAACAAGAAGTATGACATGGATACAAACCTCCACGGAGGTCCGCGTGCTTTCGTTGTCAACGACGTCTACAGCAAGGTTCTTCCTATGGACCTTTACCCTGTATACCTCCTCAAGGCATGTCTCGCAAACGACATCGACAAGATGGAGAAGTTCGGCATCTATGAAGTAATCGAGGAAGACCTCGCACTCTGCGAGTATGTATGTCCGTCAAAGATCTACATCCAGCAGATCATCACTGACGGTATCTCCCTCAT
>JAFQAR010000011.1 GCA_017399905.1 Bacteroidales bacterium | reverse complement strand
TTGTGCGCCGCTGTAGCGTTTGGCCGTTCCTAGACCTTCGAGGAAGGCAGAGGCTACAAGTCCGCCCCATCGGGAGAAGAAATGAGTATCGACCGAGCTGGCGACAGAGGCTTCCGAGGTGGTCGGATCGACGGCATAGGCTTCGAGCTGAATCGTCTTTCCATCCGGCAGAATCATGCGGCTGAAAGAGAGAACGAGTTTTTCGTCATGTCGCTGGAATCCGCCGGTCAGACGTGCGTTTCGGTAGGTTCCGGAAGTGACCGTAGCCAGCACAGCGGACGGGACATCGGAGTTCACGCCCGTGTCGATGACCGCATAGAGAAGGTCGCCGGGTTTTATGCCTTCCAGCGTTTCTTTCTTGGCAGGAGTCGGGGCAGATGCCGCCTTCGACTTTTTTTTCGTTTCTTCAGGAACTTCTTTGAGGAATACGATCTTGCCTACAGAAGAGGTGGACGCGATTCGGTTGTCCAGTTCAGCCAACTCTTCCATCATTCGTTTTTGGACGGGGTCTTCGGTTCGGCCTGCTCGAACAGGAACAGGCTGAACTGCGGGAGCAACAGGGGCAGGCGACGGTGCTGCGGGATTCTTTCCCAGAATGGACTTTCGAGTTTTGCCGGGAGGGGAAACATAGCTGTTTCCTCCAGTCAAAGCCGCCTTGGCTTTCTGCTCGTCATGCGCTTTCAGCTTGCGCTCGTACTCATCCGAGCTTGCGCCACCGGCTTGCCCTGAAATATCCGATCGGATAGAGGGAATTTTGGAGGGAGGGGCCGTACTGTCAGGAGAGTTCATAAAGGATGTGGCAATGACGGTCAGGACTCCAGCAACTGCACAAGTCAGAATGACCTTCATGGTCGGAGAGCTTTTTCTGAATTTGGCAAGAAGACTCATGGCTGTACCTATCGAGCGGGGCTGAGGGTCTTGGTCTCGATCTGACCTTGGACGGACAGAGAAATCCGACTTGTGACGGGAACCTCGTAACAACGGATGCCGCCCGCTCCATTTACGGCTGCCGTCCACGCGGGCCACATGAGAGTGTGAGAAGTACGGATGTAGTGCCGGTCGTTGAATTTCCAGACAGCAAGCGTAGGCGTGACGGGATTCACGCGGACACGCTCTGCTCCTTCAGGTGCGACCTGATCCAGAAAGGACAGGAGAATGGAACTTGCGGCCTCTGGGATGTTTTCGACGATCGGAGGGGCAGCCTTCGGGCCTTGGTAGGCAAGCTGGAAAAGCACCAGAGCATCAGCTTTGCGTTCCTTGCCTCGGACGGAATCAGCTTCCAGCCGGATAACAAGAGGAACATCCTTGCCTTCAAGCGTGACCACGATGGTGGCAGTGGCGTAGTTCTGGCTGGGAAGCACGGTCAGCAGGTTGCTGTCCGCAACTTCGGGCTTGAGAACCTGGAAGGCTTCAGGACTTCCGTTCGTCACAGACGTGACGGGCCAGGGCTGTCCCGTGGAGTCGTGGAATACGAGGGACGTGGCGATATGAGCCGAGGTGAAAACTCGGCTGGGACTGCGGCCTGGCTCAAGGGCGACGCGCTCCGTGCGGGTATGAAGAACAGGAACCACAGGCTGAATAGCTTTTTCCCTCTTGTCAGAACGCTTGAGGAATTCCTGTATCTGGATGTCATCAAGGGGAAGAATCTGGTTCAGCGCATTCTCAAAGCTGTCGGCAGAAGTGGCAGGAGCGGAAGAGCTATTGTCATCCTTTGCGGCCCATGCGGTTGAAGCATGGAGAAGCGCAAGGAGCATAAGCGGATAGAGTATAGTGAGACGTTTCATAGTGTTCCTTTTGAGTTTAGGCGACCGCTCTCTGAGGAGGCGTGAAGAGAGTTCCACAGATGGGAAAATTGCGGGAATAATCGGGAATATTTCGGGAAAAAATCGGGAACGGCACCGGTCTGCTGTTTTCGTGCTTCGCCTTGAAATGATTCATGAAGTCCACGATATTCAACGTGTTATCGCTGGGAACATCATCGGCTGTAGGAGCAAGTCCTTTCTTGTGCAGATTGCTCCACCTGCCAAAGTTTAGGGGATGGTCTGAACCGGTAGGGAACTTGGCGGCAAAGGCTTCAAACTCAGGGCGAATCCGAGCGAGTTCTTGTTTTCTTTCTTCGCTTTCGCGCTTTTCCTGCTGGACTCTGGCATCAAACGACTGCTGGAAAACGACATCCTTAGGCTGTTCAGGAGCTTGGAAAACTATTGGCGCAGTCGGATTGTCCTGCCAGCAATGGCCATTGAGCCACTTGGCCAGACGCGGAATGAACTGCCCTGCGGCCTTATTCCATTGAAATGAAACGAGGAATTTTCGGAGAGCAGCGCATAGCACTTCAAGGCTGGGAAGAAGTCCGCTTTTCTTGAGCTTTCTCCAGGCGGACTGGGCAAGGCCTTTGGCTTCCTTCTTGGGGTACATTTCCCAGAGCTTTTCAAATTCACTGGAAGAAGAATCCCTCACTTCCACACTGGTCCCAGACGAAGATGTGGGGTGAACTCGTGAGGGGGGAAGGGGGGAGTTTTTCTTTTCTTGATTCTTAATATTTCTTATGTAGCCAGATTTTGGCTGGGGGGAGTCAAATTCTGACTGGGTACGGGCAGAATCTGACCTATGAGCCATTTGTCTTTTCTCAAGCTCAGCAGGACGAAGAAGGTAATAGATGTTTGAGCGACAGAAGGAATGATGAATGAGGATCAGTTTCTCCCGAACGAGTTCGGCAAGGTAGGTCTTCACACTGGAAAGACTGCACTTGAGCACCTGCGCCAGTTTCGGCTGAGAGGGCCAGCAATGATCCTTATCGCGAGCGTAGTTGCAAAGGATTGAGTACAAGAGCATCGCCCCATGAGAAAGATCTCTTTCAAGAATGAAATCAGGGATGATTGCGCCGCAGATATTTCCTTTTGGGGAGTAGGTATCCATCTTCTTTCTCTGTCGTCTTGCATCCTCTGAGCGAATGCCGAGGATGAGTGAAGGCGAACGACTTTCGTCGACTTCAGGACAAGGCAATGGT
>JAFQAR010000056.1 GCA_017399905.1 Bacteroidales bacterium | reverse complement strand
CTTCAAGGCTGTCATGGTAATCGTAATGATCGTAGTTCTTATAGAAGTCTACCAATCTTACTGCCAGCGACTTTCCGAACAGCTTACGTTCCCGTCTACGCTCCAGTTCTTTGCCGAAGGAATCGCAGGACGAAATCAGGTTGTTGATCTCAAAGCGATTGGGCTCACAGACCGGCTCACAGATTTTCGTCAGCAACTCTAAAGCATTTTCGCTGTCCATTAGCTCTTTAAGCTTGTCTTCCGGTACAGTGCACTTAGGAAGTTCTGCCAGGATCATCGCACGCAGTCCAATGGCCATTCCGTACTCCTCACCACGCTCGTTGTCGTGAAGCATAATTTTCCTGACGAAATCGCGGAACTCCCGTTCCACGCGGGCCTGCAGCACGCTGCGGTTCTGTTTTTCGTCCTGAGCAATCAAGAGATAACGAGTCGGCATAAAGCGCTCGCCGTAGAAGAGCTTATAGATGACACCTGCAGTGTACTGCAGTCGGTCAAAGGAATCACCGTCCTCAGCCAGGCTCTTGCCGGTAGCGAAATTTCTGCGTACGAGTTTTCCATCCTCGACAGCAATCAGATCCACCTCAAGATAGATTCCTTCGGAACCACCCCAGTTGGCATAACAGTTCATCGTAACGATTTCGGGGAAAAGCGCACCTTTGTCATCGTAGGGACTGTTGAGGACGAAATATTCATCCGGGTACAGACTAAGCTGACGGAGTCGCTCCTCAAGCTCATGAAAGACATCCTTTGCCTTACGGAAGCCGATTTCGCGTACCAAACCTTTTTTGCCGGGTACAGGCTCATAGATCTTCGTATCAATTGTCCCCATCGCTGCCACCTCCATTTTCGTCACGAGACGGTTTGCCGGGTATGACACCGTTCTTCACCGAGTATGCTTTGTACATCTCAAGCAGCTCTTCTTCTACGTACATTCCCTCGGACAGTGTGCCATCAGGCTCAAAGTCGATGCATTCTTCCGTCAGGAACTTGTAGAACTCGACGCCGGTCCATTTGTTACCTTCATCATCTTCTGCCTGCAGAACATCGTTATCGTCATACCAAACTCTTACATCGTAGAGATGCTGTGCCCAGAGTAACTCTCCGAGGATATAGATCTCCTCATCCCGTGTTCTGCGCTTGATCTCATTTTCGTCAGCAACAATGTAGCAGATGACGTAAAAGTTGTAGTCGCCGAACACTGGCAGGCATCTCAGGTAGAACGTGTACTTTGGAACCTCGATCTTAAAGACGTGAGTGCCCTCGATCCAATGGCCACGCAGTTCATTCTCTGGATGCTCCTTACAGTACTTCAGCATTTCGTCACGAGATTTAAGCAGCGGATGAGAAAACTCGCTCCGGAGACTATTGATCACGCGGGTCAGCTCAGCCTTAAACTCGTCAGTATTCAGTTCCTCTCTATGAGGGAACCAGGTGTGGTGAAATTCGTCACCAGATTTTCCGAAGTCGCCTCTGACACAGCCCACCTTGGTCTGATGGGCGGTGGTATCGGGCTTCGGAAGGAACAGTAAATGCTGTTCGCTTTCGGGTACAGTTAACAGGTCGTACTTCATTCGTCCTTTGCCTCCTCACTAAAATCCTCCGGCACTTCAAACCATCGGTATTCCGTTTTCCATTCCCCATCCCCGTAACCGGAGATGTCGACGAGGACAACATCCAGTCCCTGTTCGACAACGTGCTCGATTTCGGTAAAAGGGTAATCCCAAATTGTGTTGTTTTCGTCCTCAACTCCGTGTTTACGCAGGCACTTATGAATCTCATCAATGATGTCACAGTTGTGCATGAATACGTAGCACTCACCTGTCATTGCCATCACGTAGTTCTGAGGCGAGTAGATCTGCTGTGATTTGATCATAACTTTTCGTTCTCAACTTTCTTTCTTCGTTTCAGCTCGGCGTCGATCGCGAAGTACCGTTCTCTCGCCTTTTCCCAAGCAGAGAGCGTAGGGAGTTTGGCAAGTCTCATGCCATCACCCCAGTTGCCCTGCGGCTTTGTGGTTTCGGCACAGTATTTTTCGTACGCACGGTCACGCATCTTCACCAGAGTTTCGGTCTTGTATCTCGAATAATCTGCCATCATTGCACCTCCTATGCACTGATATCATATAGCGACAATTGATACTGCTCAGGTTCCATCGCCTTAGCTTTTTCAAGGCAGGAG
>JAFQAR010000055.1 GCA_017399905.1 Bacteroidales bacterium | reverse complement strand
GTTTGCAGGCATCGTGCTCGGCAGCGGCCTCGGCAAACTCGCAGACAAGATTGAAAATCAGATAGTGATCCCATATAAGGAGATCCCGGGATTCCCGATGTCTACAGCTGTGGGACATAAAGGCAATTTCATCGCAGGCGAACTCGGAGGAAAATTCGTCGTCGCCATGCAGGGACGTTTCCATTATTATGAAGGTTATCCTATGGAACTGGTGACTCTTCCTATCAGAGTCATGAAGGTCCTTGGCATACAGTATCTTTTCGTTTCAAATGCAGCTGGCGGAGTCAACTTCGACTTCAAGGTCGGAGACCTGATGGTCATCACGGACCATATCAGCCATCTTCCTAATCCGCTTATCGGTCCTAACATGGATGAGTTCGGACCTCGTTTCCCTGACATGACTCGTCCTTACGACAAGCAGTTGAGAATGAGGGCTTTCGAACTTGCTGCCGGTCTCGGATACGAGCTCAAGAGCGGAGTATATTTTGCCAGTACGGGTCCTACTTACGAGACACCTGCAGAGTACAAGTATTACAGGCTTATCGGTGCGGATGCCGTCGGAATGTCAACCATTCCAGAAGTTATTGTAGCCCGTCACTCTTCAATTCCAGTATTCGGAATGTCTGTCATCACCAATGAGGCACATGATGACTATGCGGATGATTATGTAAATGATGGAGATGATGTCGTCGAGGCAGCAAATGCCGCTGCTGACAAGATGACCACTTTGTTTACAAAGATCATTGAATCTTTGTAAGGTCTATATCAGAACAAAACAGCCGATTGATGTAGATGACATGCCACCCCGGCTAGGGGTGTCTGCCATGAGGCAGACGGGGGTCATCGGAATCAACCGGCTGTTTTGTTTCCAGTATGACTAAAGACTGTTATTGAACAGTGTGCTCCATGCATCCGATGGCATGTCCCAGTCTCCGCGAGGGGAGAGACCTACCGATCCTACCTTCGGACCGTCAGGCATGCATGATCTCTTGAACTGCTGGCTGAAGAAGCGACGCACGAATGTCTTGAGCCATTTCATTATTGTCTCGTCGTCATAGGATCCCTCAAATGCCTTGCGCGCAAGGAAATATATCTTGTCCGGGCTGTATCCGTTCCGCATGAAATTGTAGATGAAGAAATCGTGAAGCTCATATGGACCTACGAGGTCTTCTGTGACCTGCTGGATCTCGCCTTTGTCATTAGCGGGAAGAAGTTCCGGGCTGATAGGTGTATCGACGATGTCGAGAAGGATTTCCTTGACTCCGCGACCCGAAGCTGCCGCATCATCGCTGTCGAACCTGTTCTCCGCAGCCCACTTTACCAGACTGCGTACCAATGTTTTAGGTATTCCGGCATTGACCGCATACATTGACATGTGATCGCCGTTGTATGTCGCCCATCCGAGAGCCATCTCCGAAAGGTCGCCTGTTCCTACCACGAGGCCACCGGTCTGATTGGCAATGTCCATAAGGATCTGTGTCCTTTCGCGTGCCTGCGAATTCTCGTATGTCGCATCATGCCTTGCCGGATCATGTCCGATATCCTTGAAATGCTGCTCGCAGGCTGGGACGATCGATATCTCGCGGCATGTGACGCCGAGTGCTTCCATCAGATCCCATGCGTTGTTCTTTGTTCGGGATGTCGTGCCGAAGCCAGGCATTGTAACAGCGACAATCCTGTCATGGCTCCAGCCGAGCTTGTCGAAAGCCATTGCTGTAACCAGCAGGGCGAGGGTGCTGTCCAGACCTCCCGAAATGCCGAGGACGGCTGTCCGGCAGTTGATATGGCTAAGTCTTCTTACAAGAGCGATGACCTGCATTGAAAGTATCTCCCTGCATCTGTAGTCAAGATCGTCTTCCGGAACGAAAGGATGCGGCTCAACATATCTGCAGAGCTCCTTCTCAAAGTCAGTCCCGCATGGTTCGCCGAGGCTTACCCTGTTGTATAGCCTGTAGTATGAAGATGCATCGGTTCCGGCAGGGGAGAGGCTTCTGAATGTTACAGATCTTCTGCGGAGTCCTTCGAGCTTTTCCGCATCGATGTCTGCAACTGTCAGTGATGAAGAAGTCTGGAATCTTTCATTCTCTGCAAGCTGCTCTCCGTTTTCCCAGATCGATGCGGCTCCTGCATATACCATGTCCTGCGATGATTCTCCGTATCCTGCTGATGCATGGATGTATCCGCATATGGTCTTGGCTGAATGTTGGCTGAGCAGACCGTTTCTGTAACGGTCTTTCATCAGTATTTCGTTGTCAGCCGATAGGTTTGCTATGATCTGTGCTCCCTGAAGCGCATGAAGTGATGACGGCGGTATGGGTGCCCATAGGTCATTGCCCAGCTCGATGGCAAAGGTGTATCCTCCGATGCCGAAAATCATGTTTGGAGAAATGTTGCATCTCTGACCGGCGTATCTTATTTCTCCACAATAGCCTTCGCGTACAAGGTCTTTTCCATTGTCGAGCAAGGCCCCGTCGTTCCTTACCTCAGATGACAGGAAATCGCTTCCGGATGCGAACCATCTGCTTTCTGATGACGGAATGTATGTCTTTGGGACAAGACCTTTCACATTGCCGTTCCTGATGACTACGGCGCAGTCATATAGTCTGCTCCTGTATGGGACCGGAGCGCCCACGACAATAGTCATGGCTTTTCCCCTGCTGAATTCAAGTATCTTCTTGATTCCGTCCTCTGCGCCTTTGACAAGCGGATTCATGGCGAAAAGGTCTCCGCATGAATATCCTGTCAATGACAGCTCAGGGAATACGACAAGCGAAACCTCCTTCCCGAAGGCTTCGCCTGCAAGACGGCAGATTTCTGCCGCATTGTGTTCAGTATCAGCAATTCTCACTACAGGTACGGCCGCTGCCGTACGTATGAATCCGTAATTCTTCATGATGATGAGCCTGTCAATTATATAAAGAGGATGACAGTCGTGTCATCCTCCTGAATCCTTATGTCTTATAGTTCTTCGAAATTCACGTCGGTGAACTGCTCGCCGTTGCCAGAGTCCTTGAGGCAGTTTGTCTTGATGTATCTTATGACTTCCTCAAGTCCTTCGGAGAATTTTTCGAAATCCTCCTTGTAGAGGAATATCTTGTGCTTGTCATAGGCAAAATGGCCGTTGTTGTCTACCTTGCGCTTGCTTTCTGTGATCGTCAGGTAGTAGTCGTTGCCCTTTGTGGCCTTGACGTCAAAGAAGTATGTACGCTTTCCAGCTCTGACAGGTTTCGAGTAGATGTCCTCACCTGAACGCTCCTGAGCATTTGCTCCATCGTAATCCTCACTATACATAGCTTGTCTTTTTTTGTTAAATCTTTACAAAGTTAGGTTTTTTTCTGAAAATTGAATGTATCTTTGCATAAATTTTTACGTGATTTTATGCTTAATAGAAGAATTTTAAGGATCAAGGCCTTCAAGGTGCTCTACAGCAGTGTTTTGTGTGGTAATACATCGCTCTCTCAGGCGGAATCACAGCTGGATCAGTCTTGCGAGGCTGTCAGGGACCTCTATATCTATATGCTGGGCATTGTCTCTCCTCTCACCAGGATAGCTCGTGAAAGGATAGAGGCTGCTAAAGCCAAGTACAATCCGACAGAAGAAGAGCGTAATCCGAACATGAAGTTCGCAGAGAACAGACTTGCGGCGCTTCTTGACGGAGATGATGATTTCCAGAAAGTTTTCAACAAGAAGAAGTTCTCCTGGGCCCAGTACGACCTTCTTCTCAAGAAAGTCATGAATTCGGTCGTTACGAAGGACTATTACAAGGAATACATGGCTTCTGATGAGGTTTCGCTTGATGCTGACTGCAGGCTTTTCACAAGGATTTTCGAGGAGGAGTTCGTGGACAGTGTCGAACTTGAACAGATTCTTGAAGAGAAGTCGATCTATTGGAATGACGATCTGGCATATGCTTTGACATGGTGCTGCAAGACTTTCAGGAGCCTTGCGAAGGGAGAAGGCTGGAGCCTGATTCCTCTCTACCAGAGCGAGATGCTGAAAGGCGATGGCGTGGAAAGCGACAAGTATTTCGTAAGAAAGCTTCTTCAGGCTTCATTCGCCGGATATGAGAAGTATTCCGCTATGGTTGCCGAGGCTGTTTCCGGCTGGGAGAAGGAGAGGCTTTTCTCGACTGACGTCGTACTGATCGTGATGGGACTTGCTGAGGTCGTGACGTTCCCGACAATTCCGGTAAAGGTCAGCATTAACGAGTATGTCGAGATCTCGAAGTTCTATGGCACTCCTAAGAGCCGTGCCTTCGTCAACGGCTTGCTCGACAGGCTTGTGCAGACTCTTGTAAATGAGGGTGTTGTCGTAAAGGAAGGCAAGGGCCTTATGTGATTTGGTTTTTAACTTATTAATACAGAAATAACATGTTTACATTTTTACAGGCTGCTCCGGCAGCGCAGCAGGGTGGCGGATTGCAGATGTGGATTTTCCTTGCCCTTATTTTCGTGGTGATGTGGTTCTTCATGATCCGTCCTCAGAGAAAGCAGCAGAAGGAACTTCAGGCTTTCCGTGACAGCCTCAAGAACGGTGATAAGGTTGTGACTATCGGAGGTATCTACGGAACTGTATGTGAAGTGAAGGAGGAATATGTCCTCATCGAGGTTGATAAGGATGTGAAGATCCGTGTGAGCAAGCAGGCTCTTGTGAAGGATTTTTCTGACCCGACACGTCAGTAGTCAATATATACCGGCGAAAGATGAGCAATGTCTTTAAAAGACTTTTTCAGTCTTTAGGATTAGGTGGGAGAGATTGGGCAGTTCTGCTGCTCGCTCTCCTTCTGGCTTTCAGTACATGGCTCATTCATAATCTTTCGCTCAAGTATAATGATTATCTTACCGTATCTGTAACGGCTGCCTGCAATATTGAGGGACATGCGGATATCTCCGCGAACCAATGCCAGGTTGTAGCCAGATGCAGAACGACCGGATACAATGTTCTCAGGATCGGTGCCTGGGGTGTAAGGAAGGAAAAGACAGTCAGTTTCAGCCCTTCCGTGATGAATCATCTGGAAGACGATATATACTACATCACCTCTTCCGACCTTATGGAGTATTCCCATCTGATCTTCGGAGATGATGTGACTGTCGAATACTATGCTTCCGATACTCTCACGTTCCGTTTTCCTGAGGTCCGTTTCCGTAAGGTTCCTGTTCAGCCTGTGTATTCCCTGTCATACAAGCCGCAATACATGTGCGTCGGAGAACTTCATGTACAGCCTGATTCCGTGACTCTCTATGGAGATGCCGGAAGACTTGAAAACATAAGTTTTGTATATACTCAGCCTCTCAGGCGTTCAGATCTTGATTCAGATATCAATGGCGAGCTGCCGTTGGAGAAGATCCGCGGAATAAGGATGTCGGATGCTGCTGTCAGATACTCTCTCGATGTCACCAGATTTGTTGAAATCAGCTCGAGGGTGGACATCAAGGCTGTGAACGTGCCGGCTGATAAGGAGATGCTCATTCTTCCTTCAAAGGCTGATGTCATGGTCAAATGTCAGTTTCCTATCGTTGCCGATCCGCTTCAGGGACTTTCCCTGTATGTCGATTATAATGAGTTTACCTCATCTTTGAGCGGCAAGTGTCAGGTCAGGGCAGATGAACTTCCAAGAGGGATAGCCTCATATTCCGTATCCCCATCCTATGTCGAATGTATAGTCGGAGACAAGTGATGAAGATACTGGTCGTTACCGGAGGAATCGGGAGTGGAAAGTCCGAGGTGTGCAGGATTATCAGTGACGTTTTCGGCTATCCTGTGTATAACGCGGACAATCGTGTGAAAAGGCTGTATGATACCGATGCCGATCTGCTTCCTTCCATCGAGAGGACTCTTGGAGAGACCTTCCGCAATAAGGATGGTGTTTTTTCCGCCTCTTTGCTGTCGTCAAGGATTTTTGGGGATGCCGGTTCTCTTGAGATAGTCGAAAGTCTTGTGTTTCCGGCCCTGATGAAGGATTTTTCATCGTGGTGTGAAGAGGCAGATCCTGAAGTTGCGGTATTTGAATCGGCTACCGTCCTGGAAAAGGAGCAGTTCAAAGGATTCGGAGATCATGTCCTTCTTGTAGACGCTCCTGTGAGGCTCAGGCTGGAAAGAGCCTGCGGAAGAGATGGTGTGGAAAAGGAGAAGGTGCAGGCAAGGATGGGGATGCAGAAACTGATGAACATGTATTCTGAGGGAACAGCTATACCGGAAGTGGATGCGGTAATCATTAATGACGGAGACTTGAAGGAACTCAGGGACAAAGTGGTTCTTGCAATTCATGCTCTGTTTGATGGAAATAAATAACAATTAATCTATATAAGGAAATGAAAACAGATCTTACCAGAATTCTGGCGATATCAGGCCAGAGCGGATTATATCTTTATATTTCTCAGGCGAGAAACGGTGCAATCGTAGAGGCTCTTTCAGACAAGAAGAGGAGCTCGGTAAGTGCGACAAGCAAGATTACTTCGCTTGCTGACATATCTATCTATACAGATGATGAAGAGGTAAAGCTTCAGCAGGTTCTCCTCAATATCAAGGATGTTCTCGGCGATGCTGATGCACCGTCTTCAAAGGCTCCGGCAGATGAACTTAAGGCATTGTTCGAAAAGGCTCTGCCAGACTATGACCGCGACCGTTTCTATGTTTCACACATGAAGAAGGTTGTGGACTGGTACAATTCCCTTAAGAAATATGCTTCTCTCGATTTCGTGGATCCTGAAGAGGCTGAAGAGACAGAGCAGGAGTAATATGACTCCGGTAAGAAAAAAACTTCAGACAGTGACCTTGGGCTGTTCCAAGAACAAGGTCGACACAGAACATATCCTTTCCCAGGTGGAAGATCTATATGAAGTCGTTCCGGAGGGAGAGGATATTCCCGTTGATATTATCCTTCTGAACACTTGCGGATTTATCGGCGATGCCAAGGAAGAGTCTGTTCAGGCTGTTCTGGAAGCTGTGGAGCGCAAGCGCAGGGGAGAAGCCGGTAAAGTGATTGTCTTCGGCTGTCTGTCACAGAGATATGCCTCAGAACTCCCTGACCTTATTCCGGAAGTGGACGAATGGTACGGAGCAAGAGATTTCGACCCTGTCATAAGGGCATTAGGCAAGGAACCGGACAGGAACCTTGATTCAACCCGTTACCTCACGACTCCTTCGCATTATGCCTACCTGAAGATTTCAGAAGGATGCGACAGAAGATGTTCATATTGCGCAATACCTTTCATCAGGGGTGCACATAAGTCTGTCCCTGTCGAAGAGCTGGTGAAGGAGGCCGTGCATCTTGCCGGTAAAGGTGTCAAGGAGCTGATCATAATTGCACAGGATACGACATACTATGGTCTTGATCTTTATAAGAGAAGGGCTTTGGCGGAACTCTTGCAGAAGCTTTCTGAAGTGGACGGAATCGAATGGATAAGGATCCATTATTCCTATCCTGCCGCCTTCCCTGATGATGTCCTCGACCAGATGGCTGATAATCCTAAGGTCTGCAGGTATATGGACATCCCTCTCCAGCATATTTCCGACAAGGTTCTGGCGAACATGCACCGTAATGTCGATGGAGAATGGACCCGTAACCTGATCAGAAAGATGCGAGAGCGCGTTCCGGGAGTCGTGCTACGTACAACTATGATCGTCGGACATCCTGGTGAAGGAAAACGTGATTTCAATGGGCTGAAGGACTTTATCAAGGAGGCCTCTTTCGAACGTCTTGGTGCTTTCAAGTATTCTGAGGAAGAAGGCACATATGGAGCTGAAAATTTCAAGGACAGCATTTCTTCAAGAATCAAGCAGGAGCGTCTTGACGAACTGATGACACTTCAGAGCGAAATCTCGCTTTCATTCAATCAGTCGCGTGTCGGAACAGAAGTGAAGGTCATAGTTGATGACTTTACTGATGGTGTCTTTGTATGCAGAAGTGAATTCGAAAGTCCTGAAGTCGATGGCGAGATTCTTGTCAGACATGATTCTTCGGTCATGGGTGATGTTGATCCATACTCTCTTGTCGGTGAGTTCATCACCGTCAGGATTATAGGAGCGGATGAATACGACCTTATTGCCGAACCTGTAGAAATTTAAACTTTCATAATATGAAGAAGATATTGTATGCGTTTTCATTCCTTCTTGCAGTGGCTGCGTGCGGACCTTCCAGACATGCGGTGCACGTAGAGATGCGTTATCCTTCCAAATCAGGGATAGAGCTTGCAGGAAAGAATATCTCAGTAGTCTATCTTGAGAATGATAATCCTATGAGTTCATTCTTAGCCGAGGGACTTGCGGATGGATTCGCATATTCTCTGGAGCAGGATTATCAGACGGGTGAAGGAAGCATCGGAGTATACCGGATGAGATGCATGCCTGGAGGAGAATATTCATCCAGAGACTCTTTGTTCAACCTGCTTATGGATACCGGTGCTGACGTTGTATTTCTCGTGGATACACTTTCTGTAGGCAAGCTGACAATGGGAGGTGCGACTCATGTGGCCAGTGCGACATCGCGGGATTCATCATATCTTACTACGGGTCAGATGCCTTTCAGAATGAAGCTCTACTGCTTTGACGGAATGAATAAGGATGAGGATATCTATGTGTTCAACGGTGGCAGTACATCCGCTACGCATGTATATTCTGACGGAATGATGTCCCCTCAAGCTCTTGAAGAGGCTGCCATACGTTCTCTTGCTGAAGCCGGATTTGATGCGGGAAGAACCATGGCACGCTCATTCAGGTCCCAGTGGAAGCATGAACAGTATTCCCTTGTATATTTCGATGGCGCTCAATGGTACAAAGGAATAGATTACGCTGAACAATACTATTGGAAGGAGGCTATGGATGTGTGGATCGGTCTTCTCGATACAAATGATCTGTTGAAACGTTCATGTGCCGAGTATAATATAGCAGTAGCATGTTACATGCTTGGGGATATAAAACTTGCATCTGAATGGCTGGACCGTTCAGATGCAGATAACAGACTGCCGCTTTCGGATAGTCTGAGAAAACGTATTGAGTTCAGGTTGAATTCCTGATCCTATCTCTTACGGTTCTTTCTGGCCTGTCGCTTGTTGCGGCGGGCCGAAATTTTTTCCTGTACTTCCGCTCTCTTATGGGCCACCATATCGGTCAGGTTCTCTCCCATGTTTTCTACGAATATAGGGAAGCGCTTCTTGATGTATTCTACTTTCTCTTTTATGAAAGAGTCGATATGTCTTGCTTTCTTGGTCTCGTAGATGTCGTCGAAAGATATGAGGATACATGTCTCTTCCGCCTCGCTGAATTCATGGTTGATGCCGCCTCCGAACATCTTCATGGTAGGGGACAGGCTCATATATGAATTTACAAGTGGCGGTATGTTCACTCCCAGTCTTCTTACCTCGGCATTGAGCAGCTTGTAGTCTTCCTTAAACTCAGTCTCGGTCAGTATGCTGTCCATATATTCGACAGGTGTCTCTATCTTCAGCGGATCCATTGGTGTGACAAGTTTTTCCTTGTCTTCGAAGTGCTTGAAAAGGAAATGCTGGATAAGGTCTCTTGCCTGCCGGTTGTATTCTGGGTACATGGTCATCTTTCCGAAGAAATATTTCATGTTAGGCCTTTCTATCGCAAGGGCGCCGAGTCCGTCCCAAAGGTTGTCGAGAGCGAACAAGGCCTTTGCTCCGGCTTTGCTGCTCTGATATTCAGGAGACACGAAGCTGCGTCCCAGCTCTATGGTGTAAGGTAGATATTCCTTTATGAACTTATCGGAGAAATGGAACATGTGTGAAGTCGCAAGCATAGGCTGGCCGTTCTTGTCGAGCTTTATGTCGCTTCCAAGAATATACCTGTATCCTCCAAGTATCTTTTCGGCTTCCGGATCCCACACGATGAGCTGCTGGTATGGAGTCTCCATTGTGTCGAATTCATCGATGTCCATGGAAAGTCCGCTTCCGCCGCCCGAATCTCTGAAGGCTATTTCACGAAGTCTTCCGATTTCCATCATGACGTTAGGCGAATCATGATGGTTGATTACATAGATTTCGTTATTGCTTTTGTTTGTGTCCCTTAGTTTTTTCGAAGGTGTCAGCTCTGCCTTGATAAGATCGAGGCTGACAGGTGCGATTATAGGTTCCATAAGGTTAGGTTATAGGTTGTACACGTGAGCCCTTACATCCTGAGCCCATTCGAAATCTGTCTTGGTTTTGTCAAAAGTGTCTGCAGATATCGGTTTGCCGATCGTTATCCTGTATTTCCTGCCTGCACTGCGGTACATTTCGTCCGGCAGGAGCATCATTGCGAAATTGAACTTAAGTCCGAGCTTCTTCTGCCAGGAAGCTATCTTGTAGAATCTCTTTGAATTTTCTCCTTCAAAGTGGACAGGAACGACGTCTCTGCCGGTATCCTTACTTTTTCTGATGAATGATTTGCCCCATTCGATATCCTGGATCTTTCCGTCAATTACTCTCGAGCACAGGCCTGCAGGAAAAACAAGGACCTGATTGTCGGATTCGTAGACTTCATTGACAAGGCGGGAGAGGTTTCTGGCTTGTCCGCCAAGCTTGTTGACAGGAATACCAAGAGGTGCCATTCCTTTAAGGTTCATGAGAAGGTCATTGAGGAAATACTTGATCTTGCCGTCATATTCCCTGCCTATGATTGCGCCAAGGGTGACGCCGTCGATTGCGCCAAGAGGATGGTTTGATACGAAAGTATATCTTCTGCCGTCCTTGGGCAGATTCTCTCTTCCTATAACCTCGATTTCAACACCAAGATATTTCAGGCAGTTCTCACAGAATTCAACTCCTACATATCCTTCCTTCAGATAGTCGTTGATGTAGTCAAGATGCATGAAGTTCTTGAACCAGTTTATGACAAACTTGGGTATATACTTCGCCTTCTTGCCAGCTTTTGACTTGATAACCTGTTCGATATCAAGGATTTGAGGCTGTCTTTCGTTCATATATGGTAGGTTTTAGTCATACAAATTTAGTCATTATTATCAAATAATGGTAAATCCGTTGACTTTTTGTTCCGGTAGTCCGACAGAACTTATTCCACTTTCTTGACAGGATCGCAGGTAAGTCCTACGCCCAGTTTCTTGAAAATCTTTCTATCCACTTCACTAAGCATGACTGTTGAATGAACCTGACAACCGTCAAGCTTCGGAAGCTGGTCAAGAGCTTTCCTGCAGTTTTCGTCTGTGATGCTCAACATTGATATGGCTACAAGCACTTCATCTGTATGGAGTCTCGGATTGTGTCCATGGAGGAATGAAACCTTGGTCTTCTGTATAGGGGCTATCATTTCTTCCGGAATCAGCTGAACCTTATGTGGAATGCCGGCCAGATGTTTTGTCGCATTGAGGATCAGAGCGGCGCTTGGACCGAGAAGCGAACTTGTACGTGAAGTGATGATCGTTCCGTCCTGCAGTTCTATTGCTGCTGTCGCCACTCCGGACAGTTCCTTCCTTTCGTGAGCTGCCACTGTCGTCCTTCTGTAGTCGGTGGTGAGCTTGGCCTGCTTCATGATCAGGGCAATCTTGTTCACCTCGCTTTCGTTGTTTCCCTTTTCAGCAAGATTGCACAAGGCATAATAGTATCTGCGGATGATTTCCTCTCTTGCCGCATTGCAGCAGAGGTCTTCGTCGCTCATGCAGAAGCCTATCATGTTCACACCCATGTCTGTAGGGGATTTATATGGACTTTCTCCGTAGATGCCTTCGAAAAGGGCATTCAGTACGGGGAATATCTCTATGTCCCTGTTATAGCTTGCAGCAACTTCACCATATGCTTCGAAATGGAACGGGTCGATCATGTTGATGTCGTTCAGATCGGCTGTGGCAGCTTCGTATGCAATGTTTACAGGATGCTTGAGGGCGAGATTCCATACCGGGAAGGTCTCGAATTTCGCGTAGCCCGCTTTCACACCTCTCTTGTTCTCATGATAAAGCTGACTCAGGCATACCGCCATCTTTCCGCTTCCAGGACCAGGAGCGGTCACGACGACCAATGGCCTTGTTGTCTCAACGTAATCATTCTTGCCGAATCCCTCGTCAGAATCGATGAGGGCCACATTGTTCGGATATCCTTCGATTGTGTAGTGATAATATACCTTGATTCCGAGTCGTTCAAGTCTCTTTCTGTATGCATCTGCACTTGACTGACCGTTATAGTGTGTGATCACGACGCTGCTCACATACAGGCCGACTTTCTCGAACTCTCCGCGCAGACGAAGGACGTCTTCGTCGTAGGTGATTCCGAGGTCTCCTCTGACCTTGTTCTTCTCGATGTCGAGAGCGCTGATGACAATAAGGATCTCCGCCTCATCCTTCAGCTGCATGAGCATCTGGAGCTTGCTGTCAGGCTTGAAGCCAGGCAGCACACGGCTGGCATGATTGTCATCAAAGAGTTTACCTCCGAATTCGAGGTATAGCTTGTCTCCGAACTGAGCGATGCGCTTCTTGATCTGTTCAGACTGTATCTTAAGATACTTTTCGTTGTCAAATCCCGTTTTCATACGGAATGCAAATATAACCATTCTTGCCTTACCCTGCAAGAAGATTTTTCAAATATTTTGATATCAATTCCGGCCAACCCAGGTCGCTCTGCTCCATAATTCCTCGAACGGACCACGTCTGTGATTGCTCAGCCACCACCGGCAGAAAATATATTGCAGAATGACGAATCCCATTCCGATAAGGAGACTTGCCGTATGTCCGCAATGTCTGTATAGCCCGAATCCCCAGTTGTAGAACAGCATGGCTCCGAAGATCGACTGGGTGAGGTAGTTCGTCAGGCTCATTCTGCCGTATGGAGCGATCTTTATCAGCCATTTCTGAGCTTTGGTCTTGTAATAAAGCAGAGTGACTCCTGATACGATGATCATCATCATGCAGAAGTTCTTCCACATGTTCAGCATCACACCAAGGCTGTGTTTTACACATGGGATGTCACTGGATTCCGGAAGCAGGTAGTATGCTGGAAGCATTACAGCCAGTCCGACGATGGCGTATGCGAGGATGCGCTTCCAGATGACAAGATTGTCGCCCTCATTGTAGAACAGTCTTTTTCGTCCGAGCATGATGCCTATAAGGAAGAAGCATATTGTCTGCGTCAGTCTTCCGTTTTCTATCGCCCATAGAAAATTGATCTGAAGACCGTATCTTATGCCGCCGGCTGCAACGTCAAGAATGTTTCCTTCTCCTTGTGCGGCCATCAGGTGTCCCCAATATGTCCCGCTGCCGAGGTCAAGAGGAGATAAGGACGGATTGATGGCACCGGCGACCATATATGCCAGTTCTACCGGTTGAAGCAGCATGATGGCGGCAGCGCAGATGATGACCTTGTCACTCGCTCTGATGAATGGAATGACCAGGAACCCGCATGCCGCATATACAAAAAGGATGTCTCCATTGTAGAACAGCAGGTCAAAAAGACCGAAGAGCATCAGCAGGACCATCCTCCATGCGAAACGAGGGCGGAAATCGACTCCTTTCTGTGCCTGATTGTCGTGCTGGATGTAGAAGCTGAGGCCGAAAAGCATTGCAAAGATGGCATACATCTTACCGGCAAGAAGGAAGAAGGTCGTATCCCATACTCCCTGGTTCAGAGCAGCCCAGAATTCGTTTGAAGGCTCAGGGAAATTGTAGAAGTTCAAGTGTTCGATGAAATGTATGAGGACTATGCCGCCGATGGCGATGCCTCTGAGGATATCCGCTACATCAATTCTTGTGTTCGGCCTGTCTGAAGGCTTGTATGAAGTCATGTCTATATATGTTTTGTCTGTTATCAAGAATAAGGGCTGGCCGAAGCCAGCCCTCTGGGCAATAGGCAGAACCGTAAGCCGGTTTCTGTTTTAATCTGTCATTTATCTTCGCAACCTACCCCCTGGCAAAGGACGGGCAGCCCTTCCTACCTTGACCGTGGCCTCGGTAATGCCAGTATACATGGTCTTGCTGGACCTGGTGTCGTCACCGCCATATGTCGCCATACGACGTCGTGAGCTCTTGCCTCACGGTTTCACCCTTACCCTTTCGGGCGGTTTGTTTTCTGTTACGACATTCATAAGATTACTCCCATCTGTGCTTTCCACAGCAGGTCGCCCTTTCCAGTCCGGACTTTCCTCTGAAGCATGGCTTCAGCGACAGAAGCGTTCTACCTATATTTCAACGAACTATTTGTATCCGAGCTTGCGCTCGATCTTGTCATTTTCTCTGTTCAATCTCTCGACTTCCTTTACCAGAGCCGGAGTTATATCTTCGCAATGCTTGTGGCACTGCATTGATTTAGAGTACATTCTGCCGATGCAGAAGTTGCTGTGCGTACAGCCGCTGCAATGATTCTCATCTGCCTTCATCTTGTTGACGAAGTCAGTGTCTTCAAGTACCGCACGGCCCATCTGGATCATAGGGAAGCCTTTGTCTATGGCCTCATCTGCGCTCTTCCTGTCGACCACGCCTCCCACATATACAAACGGGAAATCCGGCATCGCTTCCCTGAATTTGAGGGCGTCTTCCATGAAGAACAGTTTCTTGAAAGGAACTGAAGGAGCTACAATCTTGCCTGCAAGCGATACTCCCAGCTTCAGCCACCATTTGCTCCATGGGAAATAATGTACTATTGTCTTGACCGGGAACTGTCCGCGCATTACATACTGCGGATGACGGCTGACGAATCCTCCTGAAAGAACGATGGAATCTATTCCAAGATTGCGGAGTTCCTTCGCTACCTCGATAAGCTCATCGGTTTCCTGACCACCCTTGAATCCGTCGCGTGTGTTCAGCTTGGCGAATAAAGCCACTTTCCCTTTACCTGCAGCGACAGCCTTGCTCACGCACATCCTCATGAACTTCATCCTGTTCTCGAGACTTCCTCCGAATTCGTCACGACGCTTGTTTGTATATGGAGAAAGAAACTGAGATATCAGGTATCCGTGTCCGGCATGGATCTCTACTGCGTCGAATCCGGCTTCTATCGCCAGCTCTACCGCCCTTCCGTATGCGTCAGCCACTTCATTGATCTGATCCATGTCCATCTTCTGGACGAATGTAGGGGAGTACAGGTTGAAGCCTCTGCTCGCTCCGTACGGCATGCATCCGCAGATGCTTCTGTGCGACATGTTTCCGCAGTGGCCCAGCTGAATTGAAGCCTTTGCTCCTTCCGCATGGATGGCATCTGTGAGCTTCTTGAGTTCAGGCACGATCTCTTCACGCATCCATAGCTGGTTCTCGAAAGAGAGGCCGCTCCTGCATACTGCCGCATAGGCGACCGTTGTCATTCCGATGCCTCCACGTGCCACTGCTGTGTGGTAGTCGAAGAGCTCCTTGGAAGGCCTCTGACCGGGACACATGGCTTCAAACGCTGCCGATCTTATGGTTCTGTTCCGGAGTTCGACAGGGCCTATCTTATATGTTGTAAATAATTCGCTCATTACCAGATAAACGGTATAATGTGTTTCTTGTTCAGTCTTGTGTATTCCTCACCGAATTCCTTTTCGTATTTTTCGGTCAGAGACTTGGCGCGGGGTCCGAGATTCGCGAAAGTCCAGACCGCAAACAACACTCCGGCTGGAGACCATGTCAGGATTGCGTATCCGATCCATTCTGTGAATTCTCCGAAATAATTGGCCGAAGTCACATATCTGTAGAATCCTTTGCGAGGGATGTAGTGTCTTGTGTCACCAGGCTTGCGGAGATTGCGTATCACGTGGTCAGAATGTAGATTGATCGCCATGCCCGTGAAGAACACAATGGTTCCTATGATGAACTGCGGGCTCCGAAGCCAGTCTTCTCCGTACATGCCGGAAGGAGCCTCGCCGAAAAGCCATCCTCCGATCATATATGCGTTCAAGGTGTTGAATATCAATCCCATAAGCATGATGGCTACCGGCATTGTACTCTTGCCTCTCATCATCAGTGGAAAAATGAATGATCTCTGGAAGTAGTGAAGCAGATAGAATCCGGCCATTATGTAAAGTACTGCCTTGGAGTTGCCCGTGTCTGTTCCTGAGACTGCAAATCGGACAGTATAGTATAGCATGAACAGGAATGCAGGTGCTTCCATCAGTATCCAGGCTGTCTTGTTGCTGATCTTGGGCCCCCAGTTTGAGGTGGACAGGTATCCGTAACCGGCTTTGAAGAAGAACAGCGCAGCAAATACAACTGCCGCCATAACTGCCATGCATGCCATTATGATATAATATGTACTCATATGTGCATTATACGTATGTTGATTCTGCAAAGTTAATGATTATTTTCTCAAATTGGTTTTTTTGTGTACTTTTGTGCCACTAATAATTATTTGGAACAGATGAGAAGGATATTGTCGGTCATGCTTTTTTCGTTGATGCTGATCTCCTGTGCCGATGCCGGTGTCAGGAAATACAGGCTTGAAGTCATTGCCGAGTATCCTCATGATACGGATTCCTACACGCAGGGCTTGTTCTTCAATGATGGCCAGATGTATGAGAGTACAGGCGAACATGGCAATTCCACTTTCCGCAAGGTGGAGCTTGAGACGGGAAAGGCTTTGGAGAGGCTTAATTTCGACAGGAAATACTTTGTGGAGGGTTCCGTCATGCTTGAAGGAAATCTGTATATCCTTACCTGGGAAAGCCGTCTTGCGTTCATTTATGATGCTGAGACCCTTGAATACAAGTCTACATGGAAGTATCCTCGTGAAGGATGGGGCCTGACCACTGACGGCAGGCAGCTCATAGCCTCTGACGGTTCGGCATACCTTTATTTCATGGATGAGAGATTCGGTCTTGACCGCAAGCAGCTCGTCACAATAGAAGGCCGGCCTGTGAGATGGCTCAACGAGCTTGAGTATATTGACGGCAGAATATGGGCGAATGTATATACCTCAGATGAAATCGTGATCATCAATCCGAAGAACGGCAAGGTGGAAGGTGTCATTGACTGTACAGGTCTTCTTCCATATTCTCTCCGTACTTCCGATACAGATGTGCTGAACGGTATTGCATACGACTCAAGGACTGAAAAGATATATCTTACCGGAAAGAACTGGCCGAGACTTTATGAGGTCAGACTGGTTGAGAATAAGTGATATTTGACATAACATTGCAGGGGTGCCGGAGCTGTTCCGGCTGAGATCATACCCGTGAACCTGATCCGGATAATGCCGGCGTAGGAAAGCATAGTCTCATGCGTATTCTGTACGCACCCCTTGCATAATAGTATAACATTATGCGAGGTTTTTTGTTTTATGCGGCGCTCAGTGCGCTGATCCCTTTCTCTGCACAAGGTGTGGGGAAGGAAGCGGCCGATGAAAAGGTCGAGAAACTTGACAGTGTCGTTGTATCTGTTTCGAGGGCAGGAAAGGATACTCCTGTGACTTTCACCATGGTCGGAAAGGATGAACTCCGGAAGTCCAACCCGATCAATTCCCTGCCGATGAATCTCTCTCTTCAACCGTCTGTAGTGTCTGTAAATGAGGGAGGTACGGGCCTTGGATACTCCACAATGACCGTGCGCGGATCCAAAGGATCCCAGATCAATGTCACCTTGAACGGCATCACCCTTAACGATGCCGAGTCTCAGGAAGTCTTCTGGGTCAATATTCCTGCTCTTTCGAGCATGATTTCGAGTGTCCAGCTTCAGCGTGGTCTGGGTACCTCAGCCAACGGAGCGGGAGCCTTCGGAGCGAGCGTCAACATGAGCACGGCATCAGTAGGGTCGGATCCGTTCGCCTCGGCCGATATGTCCGTAGGTTCATACGGTACCTTCATGTCGACCTTTGCCGCAGGTACGGGACTGATGAAGTCGGGACTTTATTTCAATGCCGCATATTCCCGCAGTACTACCGACGGTTATATAAGGAATGCATTTGCTGATGTTCAGTCGGCGATGGCAGTCCTCGGATGGATGCATGAGCGCAATTCCGTTCGCCTTACCTGGCTTATGGGTGATCAGAGGACCGGAATCACGTGGGAAGGCATTGACCCTTCAGTTTATGAGGTGGACCGTCGTTTCAATCCTGCGGGCATGTATGAGGATGAGTTCGGTAACGTGCATTACTATGATAATGAGACGGATAACTATCGTCAGCATCATCTTCAGTTGAACTACACCCATTCGTTTACCGACCGTCTGGCGTGGAGCACTACGTTCAATTATACCCGCGGCGACGGATATTATGAGAATTATAAGGCCGACAAGTCGTTTTCGAAATATCTCATGCAGGAACCTGTTATAGGTGGAGTCAAGTATGAAGAGGGCGACTTCATTACTCGTGAGGCTCTTGCGAACGACTATTTCGTACTTAATTCAGATGTACGGTATTCGTCTGAAATCCTTAATCTTACGGGTGGCGTGACCCTTTCGCGTTATGACGGTGACCATATCGGTTCGGTCATCTGGAGCGATGTCCTCGGGGATGACTACGATTATACCTCACATAAGTGGTATCTCAATAATGGTCTGAAGCAGGAGGTGAACGTCTTTGCGCGTGGTGAAGTACGTGCTACCGATTGGCTGACGGCTTTTGCCGATCTTCAGTACAGGGGTGTTTGGCTCAGGATGTCGGGACCGGAGGATGACGGTGTGTCGCTGGATCATAGTGATGACTGGCATTTCTTCAATCCGAGGGCAGGACTTTCATTCAGGTGGAGTCCGTCTTCCCGTGCGTATGTCTCTGCCGCTCTGGGACATCGCGAGCCGGGCAGAAGCGACATCAAGGAACTGATCCTTGATGCAAACATGGCTTCCCAGGCGGGAGTTTCCGGCAGGGGAGTCGATATCAGGCCTGAGAATATGCTCGATGTCGAGGTGGGTTACGAGTATTCGTCGGAGAAGCTGTCCCTTTCTGCAAATCTGTATCTTATGGAGTACTGGGATATGCTTATCGAGACCGGAAAACTGACCGATGTCGGATATGCCATCAAGGAGAATGTTCCACGCAGCTGGAGGCGGGGAGTTGAACTTGCTGCTGCGTGGAGGCCTGCACCATGGGTGGAGGTCGGAGGTAACCTGACCCTGTCTTCCAACAAGATCAGGAACTTCACTGCCTATTATGAGATGTATGATACGATGGATGACTGGAATTATCTGGGACAGAAGGAGTTGTTCTTCGATAGTACCGATATTCTCATGTCCCCGTCTGTGGTTGGTATGGCTTCGGCTACTTTCCGTCCTTTTGCAGGTATGGCTGGCGGTTCCGGTGCGTCTCTGAAGTCTCTGTATCTGACATGGAGCGGAAAATATGTCGGCAAGCAGTACTACGACAACACTGCTTCTGACGACCGCTGCATCCCTGCGTATTTCGTTGCCGACATGTCTGTAGGATATGAGTTCCCTCTGAGAAGGCGTGGAGAAGGCGACAGTGCTGTCAATCTGTCATTCCATGTACACAACATGTTCAACAACATGTACTACGCCAACGGCTGGGTTTACCGTGCATATTTCCAGCAGGAAGACGACTGGTACACTGAAGCCGGCATCTACCCTCAGGCTCCGGCCAATTTCATGATAAAAGCCAGCTACCGTTTCTGACAGACGGTGGCTGGCTCCTTCGGGTCATAGCTGCCTTACTCTATTATGAGAACATTCCGTTTCTGCTGAGATTCACTTTCTGGAACTTGTAGCCGAGACGCTTGAGCTGAAGGGCTGCTCCTGTGCGGAACATGACCTTTACAGTCCTGGCAAAAATGTGGAACGCCTTTACCGTCTGTGCTTCAATATGTTCATGCTGGATGAAGGTCGAAGCCTTCTGGGCGCAGCACAGAAGGATATTCATTATCTGCTTGGCTTCTGATGAATCCAGACTGTATCCGAGTATGTTCCGGACGATGTGCTCGTCCATATCGTCGAATCCGCGTGGGCCGTGCAGGCTGGTGTAGGCTGCATTATGATGCCTGCCCCAGTCTTCGTCCCACCATTTTGCTGCCGCCATACCGGCATATCCGGCACATGCAATGGCAAATTCCGGATAGGTGTTTACTTCCGGAAGAGCTTCCGCGATATATTCAGGTGCCCACTCCTTCCATTTATGGTCGATGTCCTCAGATGAGAGCAGGTCGCCGTCGAGCATGCCGAGGCTTGTGCACATCCTTAAGATTTCTCTCTGGAGATTCTCCTCATATGTGTCGTAATAGATAGCGCTTTCTTCCATATTGTCTTTATTTTGCTGCAAAGTTAATGCTTTTGTAAAAAAGCCCGCATCACTGCGGGCTTTTTTCGGTTAGTTAGTAGTGTAGTGTATTCCCTTTTGGGGATGATTAATTATTAGTGGTTAGAAACGTCTGATTGACATTAAATCGTTATGTCAGATGCAAATTTATGTAAAAAAATGTAACATCCAAATAAAATCAAGTTAAAAAACATATGCTTTTACTTCAGAAGCCCCGGTCTGAGACGCTTTGTACGTTCGATTGCCTGTTCATCCTGCCATTCCCTGATCAGTTTCGGGTTTCCGCTGAGAAGTACGTCAGGGACCTTCCATCCGTTGAAATCTGCCGGTCTCGTGTATATGGGAGGTGATAGCAGACCGTCCTGAAAACTGTCGCTCAATGCGGAAGTCTCGTCACTGAGGGCTCCCGGGATAAGTCTGATGATTGAATCTGCAAGGATTGCAGCCGGAAGTTCACCGCCGCTGAGAACATAGTCGCCCACAGAAATCTCTCTTGTTATGAGATGTTCCCTGATACGGTGGTCTATGCCTTTGTAGTGTCCGCAGAGTATGATTATGTTTCCTTTGAGAGACAGTTCGTTTGAAATGTTCTGATTCAGGATTTCCCCGTCAGGTGACATGTAGATCACTTCGTCATAATCTCTTTCTGCCTTGAGCTCCGCAATCATGTTGTATACGGGTTCAAGCATCAGCACCATGCCTGCGTCTCCTCCATAACTGTAGTCGTCTACCTGCTGTCTCGGTCCTTTGCCATATTTGCGAAGGTTATGTACATGTATTTCCACGAGCCCTTTCTTGATGGCACGTCCTACAATGGAATGGCTGAGCGGGCTGTCCAGAAGTTCCGGAACTACTGTCAAAATGTCTATTCTCATCATTATATGTTTCAAAAGTCCTTTTGCTTTGCAAAAATAGCAATTCAGTACGATATTTACTAAAAAAATGGTATATTTGCAAATTGTATAAAATAACTATGAACCAATAACTCCATTATTATGAGTGAACTGATTATCCCTGACGTAGAAATTACGCCAGATGTACCGGAGAGTGTTGAGAGCGTGATTGAGACTGTAGAAAATGTCGAGAACGTTGTCAATTACTCAGAAAAGAACCTCGCTGAACTTGTTAAGCTTTTTGAAGAGCTTGTTCAAAATGAGGATAGGATGAAGATGTCAAAAGAAGCCGAGGCTATCAAGGCTGCTTTCTACAGAAGACTTCAGAAGGAAAAGGCAGATGCAGGACTTGTGGCTGATGCCGTTGCCGAAGATGTCGATTCTGAAACTGTTGAAACAGAAGATTCTGCCTCTTCAGATTCTGTAGGCGACAATCCTTTCGTGGAAATCGAAAAAGGTTTCAAGAATATATATAATACATATAAGAAGGAACGCGCTGAATATAACCGTCAGCTCGAAAAGGAAAGGGAGAACAATCTTGCACTTAAAGAGGCTGTCATCGCAGACCTCAAGGTTCTTCTTGAAAAGCAGGAGGATGTTAATGCGACATTCCCTGAATTCCGCGAGATCCAGAACAGATGGAGGGCAATCGGCCCGGTTCCAGCTCAGAACTACAGGAACATCAATGAAACATATCAGCTTTACGTAGAGCAGTTCTATGATATGGTCAAGATCAACCGTGAGCTCAGAGACCTCGACTTCAAGAAGAATCTTGAAGCCAAGGAGCAGTTCTGCCAGTTCGCTGAGAAGCTTGCGGAGAATCCTAATGTCGTGGAGGCGTTCCGTGAGCTACAGAAGCTCCATGAGCAGTGGAAGGAGTTCGGCCCGGTTGCAAAAGAGTACAGAGACCAGATCTGGGACAGGTTCAAGGCTGCTACAGCTGTTGTGAACAAGAAGTATCAGGCATTCTTCGAGGGCCTTAAGGAGCAGCAGGCGGATAATCTGGCGAAGAAGACGGTTCTTTGCGAGAAGGTTGAAGAGATCGCTGACAGGGAAGTCGCCAATTCAAATGAGTGGAACGCCTTCTCAAAGGAGATAGAGGATATCCAGAAGGAATGGAAGTCCATCGGTTTCGCATCCAAGAAGGAAAACCAGAAGATCTATGACCGTTTCCGTGCCGCATGCGACAAGTTCTATGGCCGTAAGCGTGAGTTCTACAATGAATACAAGGACAGCATAAACAGCAATCTTGAAAAGAAGATTTCTCTCTGTGAGGCTGCCGAGATGCTGAAGTCAAGTACTGAGTGGAAGAAGGCTACAGACCAGTTCATCAATCTTCAGAAGCAGTGGAAGGAGATCGGTGCCGTTCCTCGCAAGAAGTCGGAGCAGCTTTGGAAGCGTTTCCGTGCCGCATGCGACGAATTCTTCGCTGAAAGGGACAGGAACGCCAAGCCGGAAAATGATTTCTACGGCAACCTTAAGGCAAAGCAGCGTCTTATCGAGGAAATCAAGTCTTATGTCCTTACAGGTGATGATGCTGCAGATCATGAGGCTATGCTTGCTTTCCAGAAGAGATGGCAGGAGATCGGCTTTGTACCATTCAAGGAAAAGGATAATGTAGCTCAGGCATACAAGTCAGCAATGAACGCCAAGTTCCCTAATACATCCCGTCAGGGACGCAGGAGCCGTGGTGGCAAGCAGCTTTCCGAGAAGGACAGGCTCATTCAGAAATATAATCAGCTCGAGCAGGATATCGTGACTTATGAGAACAATATCGGTTTCTTCTCGATGTCCAAGAACTCCGAGCCGCTTATCAAGCAGATGCAGCAGCGTATCGAAGAGGCTAAGGTTGAACTCTCGTCGCTTGCAGAGCAGATCAGAACCTTGAATGATGCTGAGGAGCATGAATAGTTTTATCATTTGATACAATAGGATGAATAAGAGTAATTTGACAGGAATGGTCTTGATCATGATTCTCGTTCTGGGATTTTCATGGTATCAGTCAAGACAATATACGAAGCAGATGGAGGCTCAGGCCCAGCTTGACTCCATCGCAAGAGTCGAGCAGATGGCCGAGATGGCCATGGACTCTATAAAGAGGGCTGAAGGAATCGTGGCTGACGGCGAGATGGCCGGAGTAAAGGTTCTTAACATGCCGGCTTACAAGGATAGCCTTCTTACAGAGGCAAGACTTGCTGAAGGCAGCATCTGCAGGATTGCAAATGACGTCGTTGAGATCGAGCTGTCGACGAAAGGAGCGCAGATATATTCCGTAAAGCTCAATGATTACAAGTCATATGACAGTACTGACCTGTATCTTATCAGACCGGAGCACAGCCAGTATGGAGTAAGCGTTTTCGCAGGCGAGAACATTAATACGAAGGACTTTACATTCAATATTGCGGCGTGCGATGATTCGACAGTCATCATGCAGCTTCCTTTTGCCCAGGGAGGATACATACAGCAGAAGTATTCGCTTGAAAAGGGCAGCTACATGCTTAAGAACGAACTTTCGTTCGTCGGTATGGGACATGTGATCCCAAATAATGTTTCGATGCTTGACATCGATTGGTCTGTCATCATTCCAAGACTTGAGAAGGGATACAAGAACGAAAAGCAGTATTCTAAACTGGATTTCTATTTCTCAGGTGACAAGAAGCCGGAGGAAATAGGCCGCGGACGTGATGCGAGTGAACGTTTCGACACAAGACTCAAGTGGTTTGCATTCCAGCAGCAGTTCTTCTCTGCCATAATGACTTCGGGATCGGAATTCGCTTCAGCAGACCTTTCAGTGAAGTACTATGCAGAAGATGACCCTTCGCATAACCTTATGGCATGTTCTGCCAATCTGAGGTCTGATTTCCAGTCAGTTTCTGACAATATTGTTCTTCCGTATGAGTTCTATCTCGGTCCGAATGACTACCGTACGTTGAAGAGCTATGATATGAAGTATGAGAAGATCATTCCTCTCGGCGGATGGCTCGTCGGCTGGTTCAGCAGACTTGTCATAATCCCGTGCTTCGACTTCCTCGGAAGGTTCATCAGCAATTACGGTATTGTCATCCTTCTGATGACTCTTCTGATCAAGCTTCTGATATCACCTCTCACGATCAAGTCGTACAAATCATCTGCGAAGATGCAGGTGATCAAGCCGGAAGTCGACAAGCTGAACGAGAAGTACCCTAATGAGAAGGATGCCATGAAGAAGCAGCAGGCGATGATGGATCTCTACCAGAAAGCCGGAATCAGTCCGATGGGCGGCTGTCTTCCGATGCTTCTCCAGATGCCTATCCTTTTCGCGATGTTCAGGTTCTTCCCAGCATCAATCGAGTTGAGACAGCAGAAGTTCCTGTGGGCCGATGACCTCAGCGCATATGATTCCATCTGGGATTTCGGTGTGAATGTTCCTCTCCTCGGAGATCACCTTTCACTTTTTGCCCTTCTTATGGCCGTCACCATGTTCATCTACTCGAAGATGACCTCTTCACAGATGTCGGATGACCCTAACATGGCGGGAATGAAGTTCATGAGCGTATGGCTCATGCCTATCATGATGTTCTTCATCTGTAATAACTTTTCGGCTGCCCTCAGCTACTATTACCTTCTTTCAAACATCATTACCATGGGTATGACCTGGTATATCAGGAAGTATGTGGTTACAGAGGAAAAGGTCCGCGCAGACATGATGCTTAAGGCTAAGCAGCCTAAGAAGAAGTCAAAGTGGCAGCAGAGGCTCGAGGAGGCACAGAAGATGCAGGAGCAGATGCAGAAACAGCAGAGACGCAGATGATTTCCTGAACGAAGTGAAGGATCTTGTTATGATAAAGGAAACAATAAGCAGATTGAATAATGAACTGCCAGCAACTGTAAAGTTGGTGGCAGTTTCTAAATTCCATCCTTTCGAATCAATAGAAGAGGCGTATGCTGCCGGACAGAGGATTTTTGCCGAAAGCCGTCCCCAGGAGTTACAGGCTAAAGTCAGAAGACTTGAGGAAATCCGTGCGGAAAGGGGAGAACCTGCCTATATGTCCGATATACAATGGCATTTTATCGGCCATCTTCAGACCAATAAGCTCAAGATGGTATTGCCATATGTTTCCTTGATCCAGTCGGTCGATTCGGAAAGGCTGCTTTCTGCCATCGATTCGTGGGGAGCAGCCAATGATAAAGTTCTTGATGTCCTTCTCGAACCGCATGTGGCGGCAGAGGAAACCAAGCAGGGCTTTTCGCCGGAAGAAATCTCGCTCCTTTTGGCAGAAGCCGGAAAATATGGCCATATACGCTTTAAAGGCATAATGGGTATGGCGACATTTACGGATGATGAAGACGTGATACGCAATGACTTTGCTTCATTGCGTACAATCTTTGACCGTATCCGTTCTGATTATCCATCCTTGTCCGGGTCATTCACTGAATTCTCAATAGGCATGTCGGATGATTATCCGATAGCTGTCGGATATGGCTCTACGATGGTCCGGATCGGGTCGATGATATTTGGTGCGAGGAATTATTGATCAGTCCTTAGTGCGCAGCTCGTCGAGCATGGCTTTTGCGACAGCAGCTGACGCTCCTGATCCTCCGAGAGCATTTCTGATGTCAGCATAGTCAGAAAGCATTTCTGATCTGTAGTCCTGGTCTTCAAGCAATGAACGTACTTCCTTTAGAATCATATCCGGGTTGCAGTCATCCTGGATGAATTCCTTGAATGCTCCTCTGTCGATTATGAGATTTCCGAGACTGATGTATTTCAGTTTGACAATTCTTTTGGCAATCTGGTAGGTGAGGGGATTGCCGATGTATCCTACAACCTGAGGAGTATTGAAAAGGACTGTCTCAAGAGAGGCGGTTCCGGAATTGACTACAGCAGCTTCCGCGTGTCGGATGACAGAATGTGTCTCTCCGAACAATATATGAATGTATTTTCTGTTCTCTTCCGTCAGCCAAGGCTCGTAATCGCTCCTTGTACGCGCTGGAGCACCGCCGATTATGAACTGATAGCCGGCATATTGCGGCATCGATTTCATCTTTGCGGCAAATTCGGTGAGTACGGGCATCATAGTGTTTATCTCTCCTTTGCGGGAGCCGGCGAGCATGGCGATGATAGGCTTGTCTTCCAATGAATTCCGTTTCAGGAAATCATCTCTGGTTTCGTTCATTGCACGAGAACCGTCTACAGCGTCAATGAGAGGATTGCCTTTGTATACGAACGGGATCCCTTTCCTTGTAAAATAAGGAATTTCAAACGGAAAGACGATGAACAGCTTGTCCACATATGCCTTGAGCTTCTTTATGCGCCCTTCGCGTGATGCCCATACTTTAGGAGCAATATAGTAGAATACCTTGAATCCGGCTTTGTGGGCGAATTCCGCTATCTTGAAATTGAAACCCGGGTAATCTATTAGTATCACGACGTCCGGATTCCATTCCTTTATGTCTTTCTTGCAGAACGATACATTGCCAAGAAGCATGCGGGCTTTCACGAACACTTCCACGAACCCGATGATTGCTCCTTCCTTATAATGACGTACCAATTCTCCTCCGACGGACTTCATCAGGTCTCCACCCCAGAAACGGATATCCGCATGAGGATCTTCTGCATATATGCCTTTCATCAGGTTCGATCCGTGCAGATCTCCCGAGGCTTCTCCTGCTATGATATAGTATTTCATCTGTCCTTCTATAAATTGAAGATTCCTTGCATCCTTTCTGCCTCTTTGTAATCTGTGCAGTCGATATTGTGCGCTACTATGGAGATGTAGCCCTCAGCAACGAGCCTGTGGTCAGCATTTTCAGGATTTCGGGGATCATCAGTGAATTCACCGACCATCATGTAAAGGTCTTCACCTTCCTCTGTCACAGGAGTGGAGGTCTGGCCGAGCATTTCGGGAGTTATGCCGTATTTGGCATAATGGTTCAGGTCCCATTCCTTGAATTCGCGTACCCATCTTCCCATGCCCTGGATACCTACGCGTATTCCCTTGATCTCATCAGCTGGAATGTCCGGAAAATTCACGTTATAGTATATGCCGTGCCTTTCGGGCCAGTTCTTCATCAGTTTTTCAAAGATTTCACCGAAATATTTCTCCACTCCTGAGAAATCTGCGTCCGGATCAAGCGTGTCAAGGGATACACCAATGGCAGGGATATCATTAAGCGCTCCTTCCATTGCTGCGCCTAAAGTACCTGAATAACAGGAGGCTGTAGCTGCGTTTGATCCATGGTTTATCCCGGAGACGACGACGTCAGGGAAGTGATCGAGAAACATTGTGTTGAGACCGAATTTGACGCAGCTTGCAGGCGTTGCATCTACGTAATGCCATCCGTTTCCCATGTCTTTGTGGGCTATCTGCTTGAATCCGAGAGAAACGGCCATGGACATGCCTGACTGATGTTTCTTGGGCGATATTACGGTTACTTCACCGAAGCGGCTCATTATTTCTGCAAGGACTTTTATTCCCTTCGCTTCGTATCCGTCATCGTTTGTTATGAGTATGCGCATTTTCTTCTGTTAAATTTCATACAAAGATAGTATTATATTCATAAATTTTTCTAAATTTGCACTGATTTTGTGGAAGTGGAATCCACAACGAACAAATGCAATTAAAGTTTAACTTTACATAAATTTATCTAAGACAATGATTAAAGTAGGTATTAACGGTTTCGGCCGTATCGGCCGCATGGTTTTCCGTGCTGCTGTTGAGAATTTCTCAAACGACATCCAGGTCGTAGGTATCAATGACCTCCTCGAGCCAGAGTATCTTGCATACATGCTCAAGTATGACTCAGTACACGGTCAGTTCAAGGGCGAAGTTGCTGTTGAAGACGGCGCTCTCGTAGTAAACGGCAACAGAATCCGTCTTACTTCAGAGATGGATCCAGCTAACCTCAAGTGGGACGAGGTAGGTGCTGAGGTTGTTGTTGAGTCAACAGGTCTCTTCCTTGAGGATGCTAAGGCTCGCAAGCACATCGAGGCTGGTGCAAAGAAGGTTATCATGTCTGCTCCTTCAAAGGACGCTACTCCAATGTTCGTTTACGGTGTAAACCACGAGACTTACGCTGGTCAGGATATCATCTCTAACGCATCTTGCACAACTAACTGTCTTGCTCCTATCGCTAAGGTCCTCAATGACAAGTTCGGTATCGTTAAGGGTCTCATGACTACAGTTCACGCTGCAACAGCTACTCAGAAGACTGTTGACGGTCCT
>JAFQAR010000054.1 GCA_017399905.1 Bacteroidales bacterium | reverse complement strand
CAGCTCTTTTGTTTTGAATACCGATACGATGGTATCGCAGGTCGCATCCATCGTAGCAATCTGTTGCTGCTGTTCTTGCGGTAAATTGGAGAGCACCATATCTTTGTTAAGGATCGTTCCACCGTCACCCGCCATCCAACCGAACATTCCGATTAAGGTAATCAGCGGGATGCAGACGATAAACAGAGCGATGCCAACAACGTAGAGTAAAAATTTTCTGCCTTTCTTGTCGCCGAGAAGGATTGCAAGCACCTTCTTAGCGACAGCGGCAATCGTTGCGCCTACTGCGACGTCCACCTTCCTTCTTTATAAACTGATTTCCTGTATACCGTCTTCGTCCGGTTCATCACCGTACATGGATGCCATATAGCCGTCATAGGCATCGCTGTACTTCTGATACACGTCATTGTCGATTTCTCTTAGAGTGCCTTCATCAAACTGCCACAGCGGATACTGACAGAACCCGCTCGCCTTATAGAATCCTGTGTCCGATGCCAAACCCTGACTTTGAAGTTGATCTGCAAAATCACAGTTGTTGGTATCGATATAGGCACAGTTCTTCATGCCGATAAACTCACCGAAGGACACGGTCAATACTGCGTATTGCTCCGGTTCGGACGGATCGGTAACGTCATCCAAAATGACAGCAAGTCCGGGAAGCTCAGTTCCCATGAAATCCTTGACGGCATAGAGAGCCAGTCTCGGTGAGACCGTTACTTGCCGTCCTGTGAAGTCTGTGATGTCATATTTCATGCCGTTCTCCTTTCACGCTTATCTACCACCAGCGTTGCCGAACAGCTTCGCCTTGTACTCGGGAGCGATGACCTGCAAGAGATAACGCTCGTTACCGCACTTGTAAAGGCAGGTTCCTCGCTCGGGGAACTTGATGAGATCGTACTCCGCTTGCTCGACCTGCAGCACGTCCATAAACTCACGGGGATTGATGTTGCCGGGATTGAACAGGAAGTGATGTGTGGGAATAGAAAACAGCGGCTTCGTAAACTCACGAATACCGCTGATGAGGAAGTCCTCAATGTTCTGCGAAGCGAGGATGATGGCAGAATCCTTTTTACGGACACGCTTGGAGGCGTTACGGATATACTCGATGGCCGTCATGTTCGTGAGGAACAGATACAGCTCGTCGATGGATGCTACCGTATTGCCGTGCGTCAAGAGATTGTGGTTCATATACGATAAAATATTGAAGAGCATCGCATCCTTCAGCTTCTTGTTGCTGTCCATGAGTCCCTTGACACCAAAGCAGATAAACTTATCGTCGGTGATGTTGGTGTGTCCATTGAAGAACTTGCTTTCAGCGCCCTTGCACATGGAGTTGATCCCGAGACAGATTTCACGGAGAAGCTCTTCGGTGAAGAGCGACTTGGAGCCTGCTTCATACTTGTTGAACTCTTCCTCAGCCAAGGCATACAGGTCTTCCATAATCGGATAGTCGGTATTCTTGACCTTGGAGAAGTCGGTGTAGTCGTTGATTCCGAAGTTGTTGTAGAGCTTTGTTACGAGGATCTCGAGAGCGTCGATGTGCGCGTCGGAGAAGTCCTTGTAGGAACGGAAGAAGTCCTTGAGGTAGGAGATGTGCTGACTGAGCATGGTGGACTTGCGGAAGGTTTCGGGAGCATCCTCGTCGGGGATCTCGTTCTCATCGGACCAGCGTTTAGGCTGCAAGGGATTGATGATATACTTGCCACTCATAAGGTCGATATAGCATCCACCGAGGTTGTGGCAGAGGTCTTCATACT
>JAFQAR010000010.1 GCA_017399905.1 Bacteroidales bacterium | reverse complement strand
GGAATGTGGAAACCGTGCTACCCCCCTGGCCGCAGGGGGAGGGGCCCGCGCCTATGGCGTGGGAGGGGTTGTTTCCACATCCCCCTCTGCCGCCTCTAACCATGAGACAGAGTACATCGATGCCAAGGGCGGATTCGTGATGCCGGCATTCTGCGACAGCCATACCCATATCGTATATGCCGGTTGCAGGGACGGCGAATTCAGGGATAAGATAGCCGGTCTGAGCTACGAGGAGATTGCGGCAAGGGGTGGCGGAATCCTGAATTCCGCAGACCTGCTACATTCGACGTCCGAGGATGAACTCTACAGACAGTCCATGGAGCGTGTGAATGAGATCATGGCCATGGGAACTGGAGCCGTCGAAATCAAGAGCGGCTATGGTCTGACCGTGGAAGATGAGCTTAAGATGCTTCGCGTAATCCGTCGCATAAAGGAAAGCGCTCCGGTCACTGTAAGGGCAAATTTCCTCGGCGCTCACGCCGTCGGACGCGCCTACAGGGGTCGCCAAAGCGAATATGTGGACCTCGTATGCAACGAGATGCTTCCCAAGGTAGCGGAGGAAGGGCTTGCGGATTTTGTTGATGTATTCTGCGACGAGGGATTCTTCACCGTCGAAGAAACCGCAAGGATCCTTGAAAAGGCGGCAGAATACGGCATAACCCCTAAGATCCACGCCAATGAGCTCGGAGTCTCGGGAGGAGTCCAGGTAGGTGTCCGGCACGGAGCGTTGTCCGTCGACCACCTGGAAAAGACCACGGATGCAGAAATCGAAGCACTCAGAGGAAGCGGAACCATGCCTACGATGCTCCCTGGCTGCTCGTTCTTTCTGGGAATACCATTCGGAAACGCCAAAGGCTATATCGAAGCCGGACTTCCGGTAGCTTTGGCATCGGACTACAATCCCGGTTCGAGTCCGAGCGGAAACATGCGCTTCGTCATGGCTCTCGGATGCATACGCATGCGCCTGACGCCTGAGCAATCCTTCAACGCCTGCACAATCAATACGGCATACGCTATGGGTGTGAGCGACCAACTCGGTTCGGTCACGGTCGGCAAAAAAGCCAACCTCATCATCACCAGGCCGCTCCCGTCCCTCGCCTTCATCCCATACAGCCACCAGACCCCGATAATAGACAAGGTCATCCTGAACGGAGAGGTCATTTAGGTGGCCCTCAACCGACAGAAAACCAACGGATTACAAAAACCTCCTGCTCCCCTTTGGCGGCAGGAGGTTTTCATATTTACGTGTATATCAGCCATTTAAGGGCCACCGTATTTTCATCACACAGATCCGGCATCTGAATTGCAAAGATGCGGTCATGAACTCAAAAACAGACAGTTATGATTACAAGTAAATTGCAGAAGGCCATCAACGACCAGATCACTGCGGAATTATGGTCCTCAAACCTCTACCTTCAGATGTCTTATTTCCTGAAGCATCAGGGATGGGAAGGATTCGCCCATTGGATGAAGTGCCATTCGGACGAGGAAAGGGAACATGCCACAAGAATGGCGGACTACATGACGGAGAGGGGCGGACAGGTCAAGCTCCAGAACATCAATCTCGTACCCGAAGGATGGGGATCGGTCCTGGAAGTCTTTGAACATTCCTACAAGCAGGAGTGCATGGTATCGAAAATGATCGACAAGATCGTGCTCCATGCGATCGAGGAACAGGATTTCGCCACAGAGAATTTCTTCCGGACATTTGTGGACGAACAGGTTGAGGAGGAAGCCCTGTTCTGCGGAATAGCCGACAAACTGAAGCTCAGCGGGGATTCCGGACTGCTGTTCCTCGACAAGGAACTGGGAAAGAGAAAGGAATAGACGACAGGAGGCCCGGAACTTTCCGGGCCTCTCTGCATTATGTATCACTGATGTTATTCCGCAGGAAGTTCTTCAACAACGACAGTGTCTGCTGTAGCAAGGCTGTCAGCAGCAGCTGCAACTTCCTCTACCACCTCGACCTTGTTGTAACGTGGAAGCGGTGACCTGAGGCCTGCCCATGAAAGCAGGTTGAAGAGCCAGAGTCCTCCGGCAACAGCCACAACGGCAGCAAGAGAAATAACCACCTTCTTCCAAGGAGCAAGTCCTGCCTTTGCATATGGATCCTTGAGCTTGAGCTTAGGATACTCCGCTATATCGGTAAGAGTCTCACCAAAAGGTATGCTGATCCTGGAAGCGGCATTGACAGCCCAACCGTTTGCATTGAGAAGAGGTGCGATGTTGCGGCGACGGAGCTTGAGCCATGCAAGAACCATTGCCGGGCCTGAGATCACAAGCATGATTGCAACGAACAGAAGGATGAGTTTCCACCATGAAAGTGCGCTCAATCCCTTTGCGAGCTGCACCAGGGCGCTTCCTATCATGCCCACAGCCATACCTATGGCAGCAAAGATTCCGGCGAATTTAGCGATGTCGAACGGTGGAGCCGCCGGCTTGGTAGCGTCTGCAGCTGCAGGAACCGCTGCCGGAGCGGCATTGATCTTTGCAGTCGCATCTGCCATCATCTTGGCATCCTTGTCGGCTGCACTCTTCGTGATGAGGTTCTCGATCGTCTTTGACATCCTGCGGTATGGAGACCAGAAGGCCTGGGCCACACTGATAGGATTGTCAACCACCTTGGTGATCACTGCATCCCATTCAAGGCCTGAATTGTCATAGTAGATTGCGTTCTTTCCTGCCACAAGATCACCTATCTCACCTACTGTTACAGCAGCGACAACAGTGATCTTTCCCGGCTTTGTCTTAGTCGTACAGTCGCAGTAAACGAGGAACATTCCGCTTGATGCTGCAGAAGCGTTATGCTTGCCCATATCTGTCACAGGCATACAGAAGCGGCACTCCCTCTGGTCGATGATGAGTCGTCCCGACTGGAAGATAGCCTGAACCTTTCTGTCCTTATCGTAGAAATCGTGAAGAGTCACGAAATTCCTTACGAGCCTGAAGAAGTCACGGAGGACATAAAGGAACTTGTCCACCAGCTCGATGTTTGCAGCCTCCTCAGCGAGAGCCGTATCCTGAGCCACGAGATCGAGAAGAGCAGCCTTCTTGTCCTGTGCGATGAAGTTCTTCACCGCCTCGAGTCCGAGAGCCTCCACAGCAGCACCGGCCTTTGCATTCTTCCATGCCGTATATGCCGCGAACTGTGCACCGATTGAAGCCCAGTCCTCTTCCGTGAGGACAGTCTTTTCAGCAAGCGCAACCTCCTTTACAAGATTGAACTGTGCAGCCCATGCCGGGTTTACCGGAGCTGTAAGGTCGATTTCCGGAGCACCTGTTATACGGAAGATAGGATATGAAGCGATCTCGTCAGTCTTTCCGGTAAGATTATCAGCGCTTATCGCCTCTATGCGTGCAGTCTGGACGTCGAGTGCTCCTGTGCTGTCAGGAGAGAATGTCGCCAGCTTCGAGCGCATGAAATAGTCCTTCACCTTTGCATCCAGAGCATTGTAGGCTTCGATTGCAGCATCGGTCCTGTCTCCGAACGGAGGCTCGACTACAGCTTCCTGCCATGCTGCATAATCCGCAAGTGCCTTGTAGAAATCCTCGATGAGGGCAGTATTCACGCCCATGGCACCGCTTCTGTCTGCCACTCCGCCGAATGACGCCACTGCCGCAGCAATCGCAGCCTTTTCGTCTGCGTCATCGGAAGAGGCCTCAGTGATGACACCGTCACCGTTGAAACGGGTCTTTGCGAATATAGCCGCTATATCGGCTGTGTCTGCCAGAGAAATGACATTGCCTTCCTTGCCGAGATTGTCGAGTATCTGCCTTGCGGAAGCATAGAGCTTCTTTCCTGACTCATTATCCTGATCGATGCAGTCGAGATCTATCGAGTCCTTTCCTTCCGTAAGGACGTCAAGGTCCTTGACAGCTCCAGCAAGCCACTGCGATGTCGCAACGACATCTGTGACACGTATCTTTCCATCCTGGTCGCTGTCCATATATGCCAGACTCTTCTCGTCGATCTCAAGTCCCTTTACAGGGCATGAAAGGACGGTCCACATCTTAGGGTCAAGCTCTGAAAGATGTGCCAGATCCTCACCTGTCTGGATCCTTACACGTGAGGCTCCTCCAATGCTCGAGAACTCCCACTTGTACTTCTTGTCTTTATTGATGATTGCCATATCTGATTAATTGATTGAATTCTAAAATCTTGCGAATTTAATCAATTTTTCTGATATCCAATACACCGTCTCTTGTCATTGATATGCGGAAGTGATGATATTCCTTCCTTCCGTCGTGCTGAAGCTGAAAGACCACATTCACATGATAGATCTTCTGGACTCTCACGGACATAAGGTTACCCTCTTCGTCAACAGAATCCACAGGTACTTCCGGATTATCCATCTTATGCGTGAACCTGTTCAGGTGCAGACGCATTATTTCATTGATTCCGCGCATAGGATAATCGTCATCGGCAGCAAGATCTTCGTCATCAATGGTCACATGCTTACGGTAAAGCATGACCTTTTCCTCGAAGATACGGGACTCGTCCTCGACCGAAGACGATTTATCTCGCAGTTCGGCCACCTCTGCCGGGATTCTTGGCGATGATATGAAATCGAAGGCTTCCTTTATTATGCCGACCCTTTTCTTTCCGATGGTTATGCTGGCCTTGTTGTCGTAATACTTGTTTCCGAGCTTATGCGCAAAGTAATACCGGAGAAGATCCTTGATACGGTCCTTGAGCATATAGCTGACCACCAGGGCGATGAACAGAGGCCATGTGATGTTTCCATAACGGACCTGGGTATGCCAGGCGACGGCTGTAGCGAAGATCATGGCTACGCCGGCCGCAATGCTGTAGTATATCTGTTCCACCGCAACTCCGTCCTTCTTCTTGTCCAGACGTATGTACAGCTCGCTTTCTATGAATTTCTTGAGCATTCCACGATGATAGACAAGCTGACGGTCATGTTCGGGGTCGCCGTCAAGTACATCATAGCCTTGCGAGACCTTGTATTCACGTTCCTTTATTATCAGGCGCATGAACTTTTCCCGTATATGGACATACTGGTCCTTTGCGTTCAAGGAATCGATCATCCTTATAAGGCGGATAGTCCTCAATTCCACCATATGGCTCATGAATTCATCACAAAGGCGGAAATAGCTTCTGACCTTGTCCGAAACGGTAGGGACATCTATTATCTGATACATCGAGCGGAATTTGCCGAGGACCAGGGACACCCCGCCTACATAGTCCTCGACAAGATAATCTGCAGAATCCAGAGACCGCGCGGAACGGAGATGCGACGCATGATCTCTGAGAGAACTCTTGAATATGGCTGCAAACATCTTCAGATGGTATTCGTACGCATCACTGTCTGCAGGCTTGGGGTTATTCACCATTCTCTGCAGCACATTACGCAGCGACACCATCGGCAATGAATCATCCTGCGCTATTTCGCGAAGAAGATATACCGGCGTTATAAGACGTACATTCGACTTGACATCCCTGTAGAACTGTTTCTTGCCATAGTTCTCAGGATTGATGTCAAGGCTGTTAGGTACGAAGATCCACGTGTTTACGGAAAATTGATCGCGGACACCGTCTTCCTTGCAGTTGAATCCGAACTTGAACTCAACTGAGAAATTATCATGTTTCTTGGCTTGTATTGAAATCATATTTCAGACCCTCACGTCGCTACACTCATCAGGATGAGATTGAGAAAGAACTCAGGATGACTATCAGAATAGTCCCGGAGTATATCCCAGCCAATGAAGAACGGTTTCACCCCAGACGAGTATCATCACCCAGGCTATGAGCATCATGGTGATGCCGAACTTGAAGGTATCGCTCCAGCTGTAGTGGTTTGTAGTATATAGCAGCGCTGCCGGCTTGCTGTTGAACGGCAGCACGTAGACATGTTCAATCAAAAGTGACACCGGGAACGAGAGGCTGAGCGGCGGAAGGCCGAACTGCTGCTCGACACCTATGGCGATAGGTACAAACACCAGCGCCCTCATGTTCTTGGACTGGAAGATCAGTGCGCTGAAGAGCATGAGTCCTGTGAGAAGGATATACAGAACTATGAATGGAGTGTCTGCAGTGATGCCAAGAGCATCCATTCCTGCACCCACCATCATTGCAGGCAGATCGGTGGCATTGAGGCCGGATCCGATCACATATGCACCTGCCGAGAAGATCATAAGATGCCATGGAATGTCGACATCGTTCCACTTCACGACACCGATACCAGGCATCAGGGCGATGATGGCACCTATAAGGACCACCACTTCCGCCGAAACGCCATGCAGGTTTTCTGTAACCCACATCACGAGTACGCCGACAAATATGGCGATAGACTTGAACTCCTCCCCGGTCATCTTGCCCATGGAATTGAGTTCCTGACGGAGGCGTTCCATACCACCCTCGATCTGAGGTTTCCTCTCTTCCGGTTTGAGAGGGAATATCACCTTCACACCGATGAACCAGCCGATAACAAGCAGGATCATCGCAAGAGGGAATGCGGCAGCGAGCCAGTCAGCATAAAGCATTGTGACTGAGCTATATGCGCCGGTAAGAAGTGATATTGCAAGAAGATTGGCACCTGAGCCTGTCATGAAGGCGCTCGCGCCTATGTTGATCTGGAACAGGTTCTGGAGCACAAGGTTGCGTCCGAAATTGTTACGGTTGCCCTGACTTGCTCCGAATATGGCCGCCACTACCATGAATATCGGAAGAAGGATGGTAGCCTTGACGGTTGTAGCCGATATGAACATGGACAGGACGACATTGATGACAAGGAAACTGAAGAATATGCCGCCCGCGCTCTTTCCGAATCTGAGCACGAACCAGAGGGCAAACCTCTTGGCCACCCTTGTCTTGACAAGCATGCTGGCAAGTACGAAAGAAAGTATATTCAGCCACATCACCGGATGGCCGAGCTGGGCAAAAGCCTCTTTCTGGGTAGTCACGCCACATAAGATCACGGCCATGATCACCATAAGAGAGGTCAGGTAGCTCTGCACCGCCTCGGTTATCCACAATACTATGGATGCACAGAAAATGGCGAGCATCGCATAGCATGCCCTGATGAAGGCCGCCTCACCGATGACTGCGAGCCTTGCCTGAGCCTTGTCAGACAATCCCGAAAAGTCAAGGTTGTCGAAAAGCGGAATGTCGATCACCCAATATATGAGGATGAATACGAGTGCCGCTATCGGTCCTCCCAGACGGGCCATCCACTTCTCAAATCCGGATTTCTCCATCTTCGGAAGTTTCTCGACCTTATAGTTGTTCATGTCCAGCGGGTCGAATACCTGTTCCTGCTCCATTCCGTTCATCTTGTCAGTCATAGTTGAAAAGTTTGATTTTAAAAAAGGGCCCGACATTCGAGGTCCGGGCCCTCCACACACACAATTTATTTAGCCCAATTCTTATATGGGTTCTTCATAAGCATAGAGTTGTAGTACTTGACGTCTCCGGTCACTTCCTCACCGAGCCACTCCGGCTTTACAAAAGCCTCATCCTCGGAAGAAAGCTCAACCTCAGCCACGGTCAGACCTTCATTGTCGCCGTAGAACTCGTCCACCTCGTAAGTGTGCTCACCTGCCTCTACAAGATAACGTGTCTTGTCGATCACGCCTGGCTCGCAGATCTTGAGAAGTTCCTGAACCTCTGCTACAGGGATCTCCTTCTCCCACTCGAAACGGCTTGCACCGCTCTCAGAGCCGATACCCTTGATTGTGATGAATCCCTTTTCGCCCTTTACGCGCACGCGTACGGTACGCTCAGGAACTGAACTGAGGTAACCCTGAGTAATGCGGGTAGCCTTCTTTGCAAACGGCTTGAAGTCGCCTGCAACCAAGAATTTTCTTTCTATTTCCTGTGCCATGGTATTACTCGTTTGCAAGTGGTTTGTCAGACATTCCGATCACACGTTTGATAGCCTGGAGGTAGTTGATGTTCTCGACACCCTCAAGACCGCAGTCAGCGATGGTCTTCTTGATATCCTCGATCTCGGTAGACTCCGAATTGATGGTAACGACCTTTGCACCGTTGATGAGAACGTTTCCTACCTCGCAGATAGTATCGTTCACCATATAGCCGAAACGCTGCTTGTGAACGCGTACAGCTGCAAGGTCAGGATTAGCCTTAACCATTGCGATGAACTCGTCATATGTATACTCGTCCTTGTCAAGAGCAGGCATCTCCACCATGAATGCAGGGAAAACCTCATTTTCAAGCACTGTGCGTGAGATAGGGAATTCGCCCTTCATGAGAGGGTTCCACTGTTCGAGTCCGTCAACTGTCTGAACATAAGTCTTGATGTCCATCTTGCCGTTACGGATCTTGGTGTTGTTGATGTCGTTCTTGCGTGAGATGATGTAGATCTCGTCGCTTTCACGCTCCCATACCTTTTCTGGAACAGGAACAGAAAGACGTGCCATTCTCTTGTGTGCCTCGCAGAAGCACTGTCCGAATGAACGGAACTCAAAGCGTGGCTTTGAGATTTCGCCGATTTTCAATTCTGCCATGATGATTCAGTTTTGGATTAGAATGCCACCTGGAATCGGAGAGCGAGCATATTGTAATCTACACCCTGCTTCTTTCCAACTACTTCTGAAGACTTCTTGGTAGGCTTTCCGTCCTCGTCAAGACCAACATAGAACTTACCCTTGTCTGTGCCCTTTCCGTTGGCATACTTGTCCTGGTCGATGTAAGAGTAGTTGAGGGAAATCTTTACGTTTTTGTTAGGATAGTAGTTGAGGCCGAGCTCATACATGTTAGCCTTACCACCGAGGATACCGCTTACGAACTCACCGTTCTCGAATACGGCATCAGTAAGGTCCATTGTCTGGAAACGTGCTGCAAGCTCGAGGTCTCCCCACTTCTTTCCTGAAGTAGTACGGGTGTACTTCGCTCCGTCAGAGTCATATGCCTGAGTACCGCCGAAAAGCATGTATGATGCCTGTGCGTACCAACCGTTGCCGGTAAATGTCTTGAATCCCTCATCTCCGTAAACAACCTCATTCACAGCAGGGTTCATGTGAGCTGTCTTTGCAATGTATGCAGCCTCATAGCGAAGGCCCTTCCAGTGACCGGCGAGTTCGACTGTCCATGCGATCTCATGGTCAACACCGATGAGGTCTCCCGAGTTCACATACTTCTTTCTGTTGATATCAGTAGAGTTTCTTGCATCCATTGCAGTACCGATGACGTCAAGCTCAGAGAACTTGCCTTCCTCAATAGCAGCGATGATAGCTTCATCCTCTTCGATAAGTTCTTCGAAATCCTTGATCTTGAAAAGAGTTGTCTTAGGCTTTCTGTAAGAAACCGCTCCACCGATATGAAGAGATGCATCCTTCGACTTGTAGAGAGGACGGAAAACAACCTTACCTGTGTATGAGAGTCCTTCGCTCATGCCATAGTCCTTGTTATAGTCCTGCATGAAGCCCATAGCCTCCGAATCCTTAAGTTCCGGACCGAATACGCCTGCTGAAGCCCATATCCAGTTGTGAGCATAGCGAACGTTGACACCAAGATGGCGTGATGGTGCAAGAGATGTCACCATAGGACGCTCCATGAACACGAGATAACGTGATGTAGTGTTTCTCTGGATCGAGAAGTTCTCCTTGAAGTTACCTGCCTTGATCTCAAGTCCCTTTACACCGTTGAATGCCACGATAGCATCCTTGATTTCAGGAGTACCGCTTGTCCAGTCAGTATCAATCTCACCATACCAGTTCTTGTCAAGCTGAGCTTTGACAGCGAAACGGGCACGACGGATGCTCATGCCTGAACCGATTTTATCCGCATAATCAGGCGCGCCGAAGAAAACTGCAGCATCTGCCTGTATACGCACATCGAACCACATCTTGTAACGAGCGTCCTTGTTCTGGAAAACTAGGATACCATCCTGTACCTGAGCCTGCACCGGAGTTGCCTGAACAGTCTGGCCGTACTGATTGACATCTGTCTGAACAGCAGTATTCTGCTGTGCGACAGCAGCGACTGACATCGAAAGCGTCAATGCTGAAAGTAGAAATACCTTTTTCATGTTTCTTAAGGTTTAATTGTTAATGTTGGACTTATATTGATTTAATGAAATTTACAAGGTTGTCTCCTTTTGAAAGGCCGAGCTTCTGTCTTAACCTGTAGCGGCTTATCTCCACACTCTTCGGCGTTATATTCATCAGGGTAGCGATATATTTTGACGAAAAACCTAACCTGAGCAAGGTGGCGAGCCTCTTCTCCTGCTGGGTCAGAGTCGGGAAATTCTCAGAAAGCTTTGCATTGAAATCCTCATGCAGATACTCCGCCTGGGCATAGAAATATTGCGAATCCACATCCCTGTCATACGAAAGGCGCTGCTTGAGGGATGCACTGAGCTCACTTATGAGCATATTCCGTTCGTCTTCATCCTTGGACTTTGAAAGTTTCCTTACAATCCGGTTCAAGGATTCAAGATACTCCTTCTGCTCGACGATGCTTAGAGCCACATTCATCACCTCCTGCCTCTTCATCTCCACGGAATTGTGGAGGGCCTGGTTTTCCGAAATCACGACCTTGAGCTCCATGTCGTTCAAGGCGCGGCTATGCTCATATATCTGCTGCTGTTGTGAATATACAAGCCTGTCGACAGCTTCCTTCTGAGTCCTCTGCCTCCTCACGTATCCGTAAAAGAAAAGGGAAAGCACCACCATCACCGCCGCAGCCATTACGGTAAAGTCGACAATGTTTTCATCATTCCGGCCAGCGACATAGAAGATGGCAAAGGCTATCAGCAGGGAGCATAACGGAGCAAGCACAAGAGCCATCCCTTCCTTTGCATATTCATTCCTGTCCACCATATGATTGTCGTACACGGACTCCGCTCCCGCTATGGCTGCAAAGACAAGCGAGCCGACAGATACCGGCATCGCTTTCAGGCCTATAAGGGAGGTCGTGCTATCAAATGAAAAGAAAAGCATGGTGAAGGCCACGGCGAATCCCACGGAAAGAACGGAATAGATGGAGAAATCTCCGAAAAGTCCTGCACTTGCGTCACTTTCATGCCTCATTACGGAAGAAAGGCCTGCCAGAACGAAAGCCGTTATAAGGATCACGAGAAGAAGAGATCCGGACGACCCTCCGGCGAACATGCATCCGGCAAGAAGGAAACCGCCCCAATTGATGCCCACTGCGCAAGCAGCCAGAGCTATGCCTGCAATCGCAGCAAAACGCATATAGAATGACAGCGTGATGAGATGTATGCTGCATCTGTCCAATGTCATCCTGAAGATGAGGCGTAACGCTGAAGAAAAAAGAAAGGCGACGGCAGGAGCGGCAAGTACTGAAAGGAAGACAACGGAAGAGACATCCCTGTCTGAAGCTATCAGAAACGCTTCCATGGCACCGAGAAGGGCATAAACCGCAGAACCGTTGATGGAGAACACCTTCAGCAGAAGAAGAGTGATCAGTGCGGAAAGGAGTATTATGAAGATGGACTGTGCATCCGGTGAAACGCCATCATAATGAAGGAAAAGAGAAGCTGCCACATCTCCGTTGACAGCGAAAATCATCGACCCGAGAATACATACTGCCACAAGAATCTTGAACTTGACCCTCTTCATGGCACAGACAGGCACGTACATTCCGAACAGAGTCGGATATTCATTGGCGAAAAACCATAAGGTAGCGACCGCAAGGAACAATATGATGCATATAGTGATCATTGCTACATCGTTCTTCTGATAGCCATGACAGCCAGCTGGTCAGCAACATTCTCAGCAGCCTTGGAAAGATTCTCTATATGGAGGGCGAAGTATCTCAGATGGAACTTCTCGCTCAACTTCAGATTTGTCATATTGTGGAATACAGTCCTTTTGATGGTCTGAGAATACTTGACCGCTTCCTTTTCATAGAAATATGCCCGGCTGATCTTGTCCGGTACAGTTTCGGGAGACCTGAAGTATGCCTTTGCCGCAGGCACTACAGCCTCTACGGAAAGAGTCGAGAATTCAGTAAGCTTCATGAATTCCGGATTAAGGTCAGACGGGATGAACGGTGTCTCTATCTCGAACTGGAAAAGGCTGTCATGTAGAATCTCAACGATATTCTTGGTCTTTTCGAAAAGACGCATGATATCTCCCCTTGAATGGACTAAAGCTGTCTGGGTATAAAGGGCATTTTCAATCTCCCTCCTCAAGACATCCGTTTCACTCTCGAGAGCCGACATCTTCTTAAGGTTCTCGTTGAAGTCGGCATTATTGGAATAAAGGAAGTTCCGTACCCCTTCCTTGAAGACCAAAGCCTCCTGATCTATAAGATCGAAATATCTGTCAATGTCCTCAATCAGTTTTTCTGACTTTCTTCTTCCAAAAAATCCCATGGCGTTAACAAGTAAATCGACACAAAGATATTATTTTTTGGAACTTCAGGTGATTGTAGAGTACCCGAGGATATCGGCAGGAAAGAACAACAAGCCCCTCACCAAGCACATAAAGCACTATCAATGAGCGAATTATAATGACATTAAATTTCCATTAAAAAATAGTTACAGAGAGGAATTGTAGAGGTTTACATCAGGGATATGAGAGGTCCGCAATGTCATTTCATGGTCTTGTACGAGAGAATATGAGCGGTTATGCCGACAGCGAGAGCTATGAAGAAAAGGCGGAAAGCCCAATGCTCGGCAACGAAGACAGCACAGTTGAGAAGAGTTATCCAGACCATGCTTACCGAGATTATCTTTATCTTCAAAGGAATGGACTTGTGCACCATGAAATTGCTGATGTACGGACCGAGCTTCGGATGGTTCAGAAGCCAGTCATAAAGTGAGCGGGAGCTGCGCAGGAACAAGGCAGCCGCCAGCAGGAGAAAAGGGGTGGTCGGCAGAACAGGCAGGAAAATGCCGAGAATCCCAAGTCCGAGAGCAATAAGTCCCAATGCAGTCAAGATATATTTCATTCCGATACCATCAATTTTTAGAAATGCGAAGATATGAAGAATTTCAAGGATGGACAAATCATAAGACCAACACGGGCCGTCCTCATCACGAAGACAGCCCGTATTGAACTATAACCCTATTATTAACAACTAAACTAACCGGTTTAGAATATTTGCAAAGGGTATGCCAAACTATCGTGCGATCTGTTCATCGACTTCACTTTCGTTGAAATCACCGAAAATCTCGCGTGTCCTGGCTGCTGCCAGAGCCTTTATCTCAGGAGTGATGTTCTTCCACACCACATGTACGGCCCATATCACGGCAGAAAGGTCATCGGTGAATCCGGCAATCGGAATGAAATCAGGAAGGATGTCGAAAGGAAGGATGAAATATCCCAATGCTCCGTATATCTTGCCTTTGTCCGCGCGGGACACCGCCGGACTCCTCAGGACATAATACAGAAGGAGTGCACAGTAGACCAGCTTGGAACCGGCCTTGCGTGCCACTTTGGGAAGCTTCTTTCCGAAAGATTTCTCGGAATAATGTTCCTGATACTTCTCAATGTTCTTCGGGGTCTTCATGTTTTGAGTAATTTACCTTTTCCTTCTTTTTGGCGCAGCCGGTCTTGCTGCAGCGGCAGACTTCTCCGCTCCCGCCTTCTTTCCGGCAGACTTGCGGGCCTTGCGCTTTGACTCCTGGATGGCCTTGCGGATCTTTTCCTTGCGGGCCACCTTGTTTATGCCGACGGTTACATTGTCGAACGATCCGTCCTCACCCTTGATGAAAGAGGTGCCACGTCCATGCTCATAATCTATCCTGTCGTAAACCCTCTCCTCAAGTCCTGTCTCTATGAGTTCGTAATCCAGAAGCTTCTGCTCGAGGTTGGTCTTCTTCACACGGATCCTGACCGCATCGCCGAGATTATAGACAATGCCGGTACGCCTTCCCACCAGACGGTAATGGTCTGCGTCGAACTCGAAGAAATCGCTCCTGATGTCGCGCAAGGCCACCATTCCCTCGATCATGGTCGGCTCGATCTCGACATACATTCCCCATTCCGTGAGGCCCGACACATGTCCTCCGAAGGTATATCCCACCTTGTCTTCCATGAACTCGACAAGCTTGTACTTGATGCTCGCCCTTTCAGCCTCGGCTGCGACGATTTCACGCTCTGTGGCATACTTGCACATCTTGTCGTACTTGTCCTGCTTTGCAGACTCGCCTCCGGCCAGATAATGGTTCAGCAGGCGGTGCACAAGCATGTCCGGATAACGTCGGATCGGCGAAGTGAAATGTGTATAATACTTGAATGCAAGGCCGTAGTGACCCAGATTCTCCGTATCGTAACGGGCCTTGGCCATTGTCCTGAGCGAAAGAAGTTCGATGGCGTTGTATTCCGGAGTATCCTTCGCAGCGGCAAAGAGGCTGTTGAGCTCCTTCGAGATCTCCTTGCCGTTTCCGGTAGGTCCCATGCGGTAGCCGAAGTTGCCGATGAAATTGCGCAGATTCTCGATCTTTTCCTGATTAGGCTCGTCATGGACACGATAGACGAAGGTCTTGGCTTGTCTGCGGCTTCCCTTTGCAGGTTCATCGCCCACGCCTTTGCATCCCGTAGCAACGAATTCTGCGACACAGCGGTTGGCAAGGAGCATGAATTCCTCGATCAGCCAGTTGGCTTCCTTCGTAACCTTCTGATATACGTTCACCGGTCTTCCCTTCTCATCGACCTCCACCTTCATTTCAGGGCGGTCGAAACTGATGGCGCCGGCAGCGAACCTCTTCTTCCTGAGCTTGGAAGCGACATTGTTCAGTATGAGTACGGCTTCCTTGACTTCATCAGATACGCCTTCATGAGACATTTCAGGACCGCCTTCGATCACGGCCTGAGCCTCTTCATATGAGAAACGGAAATCGGAATAAATTACGGTCTTTCCATACCAACGCTCCACCACACGACCCAGAGGAGTCATTTCGAAGACAGCCGAGAAAGTCAGCTTCTCCTCATGAGGGCGGAGCGAGCAGAGCTTGTTGCAGAGCTTCTCCGGAAGCATAGGCACCGTCCTGTCCACAAGATACACAGATGTACCTCTGTTGCGGGCTTCCTCATCCACTACCGATCCAGGCCTGACGTAATGGGTAACATCAGCGATATGTACTCCGACCTCGTAGTTGCCGTTCTCAAGCTTCCTGAACGAGATCGCATCGTCAAAGTCCTTTGCATCCGCAGGGTCGATGGTGAAGGTAAGTACGTCACGGAAGTCCCTTCTTTCTGCAATATCCTCAGCAGTGATCTCCTCCGAGATCTGGTCTGCAGCGTTGGCTACAGCCGACTCAAACCTGTACGGAAGCGCATATTCCGCAAGGATCGCATGCATCTCCGTATCATTGTCTCCAGGTGCTCCCAGCACATCCACGATATGTCCACGAGGATTAGGCTCATGTCTTGGCCAGTCATCCACAACCGCAGCGACCTTCATGCCGGAAACAGCCTTGAGCTCCCTGCGTCCGTATCCGTCCTCATCAAGTTCGAACACCCCATGCACCACGAACTCATCATCATTCGTACGCTTGAGGTAACCGGTCTCATCCGATTCCGCAAACGGTATGGTTATGTCATACGGCATGAAACGGCTCTGCATGAGCACCCACGCCTGATCACCGACCACATGAAGAACGCCGATGAACGGCTTCGGAGAACGCTGAACGATAGCTACGACCTCACCCTCACGTCTCTGACGCTCGGTCTTCTCGCGTGTCACGGCCACCTGCACGATATCTCCGTTCAGAGCTCCACGGGTCTTGGAAGCCTTCACGAAAACATCATCTTCCTCGCCTTCCACGATCACAAAAAGATAGCCCTCGCGGGTCATCTGCACGCGTCCCTCCACGACAGGAACCACCTTCTTCTCCTTTCTGCCCCCATTGCGGCCTCGGCCGCGGGAATTATTTCTTCTAGACATTTCGCATTATCTTGATCATGCTGACATTTCAGCAAATTATATTCCGCAACACAATGCCAGATACTACTGTACCTTGCGGAGGAAGCACTCGATGGTGTTCTCCATGAGGCAGCAGATGGTCATAGGACCGACACCGCCCGGAACAGGGGTGATCACAGAAGCCTTAGGCTCGATGGCAGCATAGTCAACGTCGCCGCAAAGCTTTCCTGTCTCCGGATCGCGGTTCACTCCGACGTCAATCACGACTGCACCTTCTGAAACCATGTCTGCAGTGACGAACTTAGGACGTCCGATGGCTACAACGAGGATTTCCGCATTGCGGGTCACGGTCGGAAGATCGACCGTACGGCTGTGAGCGATGGTTACGGTCGCATTCTCGTCAAGGAGAAGCTTTGAAACCGGAAGACCTACGATGTTGCTTCGGCCGATCACCACAGCACGCTTGCCCTTGATCTCCACTCCAGCAACCTTCAGCATCTTGATGATGCCCTTAGGGGTGCATGGGAGCACGCAGTCCTGCTTCTGCCAGAGTGCTGCGACGTTCAGCGGATGGAATCCGTCAACGTCCTTCTCCTTCGCTATGGTAGCGATGACCTTGTCCTCGCTGATGTGCTTCGGAAGAGGGAGCTGCACAAGGATACCGTCAACGCTTTCGTCCGCATTGAGTTCTTCAATCAGACCGAGAAGTTCTGCCTCGGAGATGGTATCCGGCTTGCGGATCGTCGTATTCCTGATGCCGACGTATTCCGAAGCCTTAGCCTTTCCGGTCACGTAAGAGACACTGCCAGGATCTTCGCCGACGAGAATAACCACAAGATGAGGTACCCGTCCGTATTTCTCAGGGAAGGCAGCAACCTGAGCCTTCATTTCATCTTTCAGCCTTGCCGAAAGTTCCTTTCCAGATATAACTTTTGCCATTACAATACCCTCCAGCCGATGTCACGGCGATAGAAAAGATTTTCACACTCTATTGATTCCACAGCTGCAAGAGCCTTGTCGTGAGCCTCCTGAAGGTCGGCCCCGAAGCCGACGACCATCAGCACACGGCCTCCGGCAGTATAATATTTTCCGTCCTTGCATGATGTTCCCATGTGGTAGATCCTCACGTCGCTATGCTCCTCAGGATGACCTGACACGTCATTGCGAGGGCTCATGCACGCGGCAATCTCCTCTGGCATGACGATTTCATAGCCCTTGTCATAGCTTCCCGGATAGCCTTTCGATGCCATCACGAAGCCCATCGTCACCTCCTTCTTCCATTCGATCTCAGGCATAGGGGTATGGTCTGCCACAGCTGAGAAGATGTCGTAGATGTCGGAAGCCAGACGCGGAAGCACAACCTCTGTCTCAGGGTCACCGAAACGGCAGTTGAACTCGATGACCTTCGGTCCCTGCGGAGTCTTCATCAAGCCACCGTAAAGCACGCCGGTAAACGGACATCCCTCGGCAACCATCGCAGCAGCGGTAGGCTTCATCACTTTCTCGAGTGAGAATTCAAGGTCCTCATCTGTAATGATCGGAACAGGAGAATAAGCGCCCATTCCGCCGGTATTCGGTCCCTTGTCGCCCTCGTATGCACGCTTGTGGTCCTGCGAAAGCGTCATAGGATAGACATCAAGCCCGTCCACAAAGCACATGAACGAGAATTCCGGACCTGTGAGGAACTCCTCGACCACGACCTTTCCCTTACCGAACTTGTCGTCAAGAAGCATATCCCTGAGGGTCTCCTCAGCCTCTTCGAAAGTTTCCGGAATCACGACGCCCTTGCCGGCAGCGAGTCCGTCATACTTCAGGACTACAGGAAAAGAACCTTTCTTCACATATTCGAGGGCAGCATCATAGTCCTCGAATGTCTCGAATGAAGCTGTAGGGATATCGTACTTGGCCATGAGCTGCTTGGCGAAATCCTTGCTCGCCTCGATTGTCGCAGCCGCCTTGGAAGGGCCGAAGATCCTGAGTCCCGCAGCCTTGAAGGCATCGACGACGCCAGCTGCAAGAGCCACCTCAGGGCCGACGACAGCGAGGTCTATGCCGTTTTCCAATGCAAAGGCCTTGAGACCCTCCACATCTGTATCCTTGAGAGGGACACACTCTGCCTGGGCTGCTATGCCGGCATTGCCGGGAGCACAATAAATCTTTCCAACCTGTGGTGAACGGCTCAGAGCATCGACTATCGCATGCTCACGTCCGCCACTTCCGATGACCAGTACTTTCTTCATATCGCTTTTTATTGATTAATCTGTTGCGAAGATAGTACTTTTCCGGCATAGTTGAAAAGATATTTGTCACCTGCCTCCGGCCTCTGAAATCCTGAAACGGATGACGGCATCCTTCTGAGGAACACAATACTCGTCAAGGGTGAATGTCCTGTACCCGCAGCTGCCGTTTCCGAGGCCCTTCTGCATAGCGTCAAGATGAAGGACAATGCGCTCTGAATCAGGAAGTTCCCACTGATGAGCAGCTCTCATCAGCTCCTCATCCGAATACGGCAGAGCCGAGAAGGAGCAGCTGCCGTCCACCTCGATGAGGAAGCCAGAGCCACGGTCATCAAGAAGCTCCAGTTCCCTCATGCCTTCACGGTTGCCGCAGGACTGAGGCTTTATGTACGGGTAAAGCATCTGGCCGACAGTCTGGCGATAGCGTCCCAGCATGGATCCCGAACCTCTGTCCGTATAATTGTCGTCAGGGCCATATGCGTAATATGCGACATTCGAATAGACAGGATCCAGACTGCAGGAGACTCCGGCCCGGTAAAGATTGCCGGAGTGAGGACGCAGGATGACCGACACTTCTACGGTTCCCGAACCATGCAGGACATATCGTATTTCCTGATCCGCAATACTTCCTTCACGGAATGTCGTCACTGAAGGAGCCCCAGATGGATCCTTGTCCACCTTTACGGAAACTCTCTTGCCGAGACCGTTGCCCGGAACAGCACCCGGTCTGTCATTCCTGTCATTCTCAATGAATCTGTAATTGTCGAAGATGAAGCCTTCCCCGTTCAGGAACATCTCACGTCCGTCAAGTGCAAGGGAAACCGCCCGTGCGGTTGCAAGGTCGAAGATCATGGAGACTTTCCCGTTGACGACGGAAAGTGTACTGTCTTCGCCATAAATGAATCCGGCACCGGAAGCACGGCGGTCACGCCTGAGGACAGGAAGCGCCTTCCTCTCCGTAATCAGGAAACCGGCCCTCGCCTCCTCATGCCCGCTGTCCGCATAAACGGAAGCATCCTTGCGCAGCAGGAAAAGCCTCAACGACACTTCCTGTCCCTTGCGGGCAGCCTTGGCCGGATCCGCACCTTTCAACGGAACCTCTACCGTAACGCTCCCGCCCGGCTGCACATGAGGCAGGTCCACACAGCCTTCACCGACAACATATCCGTCCCTTACCGTCTCATATCCGAGCACAAAACGGTCAAGGGATGTGAAATGGTACTTGTTCTTCAGCGACACGGAGACCTTGCCCGAATCAGCATCCACATCCGGAGCATAGAAGTCCACATACTGATACACAGCCTTCACTTCCTTGAGCTTGGGGCTTTCCGACCTGTCCGGCAGGACAAGACCGTTGCTGCAGAAATTACCCTGATGAGGTCCGGGGAAATCATAGCCCGTGCGTATACGTCCATGCCATGTACCGGCCATAATCTCCGCCGGTTCGTATATGGCCTGATCCACCCAGTCCCATATGCAGCCTCCTATCGTACAGTCCGACTCCTCTATGGCCTCCCAGTACTCCTTCAGATTCCCGACGGCGTTACCCATCGCATGCGCATACTCGCAAAGGAATACGGGCTTGTCCTTTCCGTCCGCATGCCCGGCCATCCATTCCATGTTCGGGTACATCTTCGAATACACGTCACTGGCGGCATTGCCTCCATATGTCTTTCCCAGACGAGTACCCTCATAGTGTACAGGCCGGGAGTCAAGACGCTTGACCTCATCATAGCACGGGCCGAAATTGCTTCCGTTCCCACATTCGTTTCCAAGGCTCCACATCACCACACAAGGATGGTTCCTGTCACGTGTCACCAACCGGTTGACCCTGTCCACAAATGCAGGAATCCATGATTCCATGTCAGATATGTCAAGGTTTGCATGATCTTCAAGATCGGCCTCATCAACACAGTAAAGCCCGAAATGGTCGAACATCGCGTACATTTTCCAATGATTCGGATAATGGCTTGTCCTTATCGTGTTGATGTTGTTCCTCTTCATCAGAATCACATCCTTCAGCATCGACTCCACACTGACCGTACGTCCGGTCAGAGGATCGGTATCATGTCTGTTCACACCTTTGAAGAACACCCTCTTCCCATTGACCAGAATGACTGAACCGGCTATCCTGATGTCTCGGAATCCATGCTTGGTGCTGAAGGCCATCTCATCGGTTCCGCCACCGTCCTGCTGGATCACCCTTACAGTGTAGAGTTCCGGACTTTCAGCACACCACAAAGCGACATCACCGATCCGGAACGTCATGTCGACAACACGTTCCCTCTCATCTGCACCAATATCTACGGTTTCCGATCCTGACGCCACCGGATTCCCATCCGGATCATATACGGCTACCTTAAAATTCTTCCTCACAGCCTCCCCGGCCCTGTTGTCAAGATGCAGCTTCACCTTAAGCTCGGCGTCCTTGAAATCTTCAGAAAGCGTTGATGTGAGCACATGGTCGCGTACTGAAACAGCAGGTACATTATAAAGATATACGTCCCTGAAGATACCGCTCATCCTGAACATGTCCTGACACTCCAGGTATGAACCGTCACACCAGCGGAAAACCTGCACTGCAAGGCGGTTCCTGCCTTTTTTCAGAAAACCGGTCAGATCGAATTCAGCCACATTGTTCGATCCCTGGGAATAGCCTGCGTACTGTCCGTTCACCCACACATCCGCAGCTGAATATATGCCGTCGAAATGTATTATCGTCCTTCGTCCGTCCCAACCTTCCGGAAGGTCGAATTCCCTGACATATGAGCCTACAGGATTGATTCCGTAATTTTCGCCGCCATCATTGAATCCCGGGCGAGCCCGGATATATGGAGGATCATTGTCATGCGGATATTCCACATTCGCATAGATCGGCCTGTCATAGCCCTGCATTTCCCAGCAGCTCGGAACAGGTATGTCATCCCATCCTGTCACGTCAAAAGACTCCATATGGAAATCCGCAGGACGCTGCTCCGGCTCCGGTACAAGATTGAACTTCCACGTACCGTTCAATGACAGGTACCTGGAGCTAAGGGGATCCGTCCAAGGCGTAGCATAGAAATCCTTGTCCGAAAGCATCTCTTCTTCAGAAGCATAAGGCATATATGAGGCTATGCCCGGTTCCTTTCCGATTGCAAATACGGTCTCATCTTCCCATACATTGCTTACGGACGGACCTGACTTACGGGACTTAGCCTCAGGAGAGGGGCTCACTTTTCTGTAATACTGCCCGTCATAGTCAAATACGACCTGCTGGGCAGAAACATGATGAATGGAAAGGAAGAACAGGAGTGAAATCAGAACATTCCTCATAAGCTACTGCCTTGCCTTGTCATACCCGAAACGTACAGGATCATCATATTGTTCCTGCAGATCTGCAAGTTCCTGTCTGAGATCTGATATGATGTCTTCATATCCTTCCCTGCCATACAGGTTGGTCATTTCCGAAGGATCCTCCTGCAGGTCATACAGTTCCCAGAAATCCTGGTCATGGTAAAAATGTATGAGCTTGTAGCGTTCATTACGTATTCCGAAGTGACGCATGACCTGATGCTCGGCCGGATACTCATAGAAATGATAATACAGCGAAGTACGCCAGTCCGACGGACTTTCCCCTTCAAGAAGCGGAACCAGGGAAATTCCATGGATATCTTCAGGCACCTCCACACCTGCCAGTTCGAGGAATGTAGGCGCGAAGTCTATGTTCTGTACAAGTTCAGTGATGTCTCCCTTCCTGTCAAAAGATTCCGGAAGCCTCATGACCAGAGGTGTCCTCATGGATTCCTCATACATGAATCTCTTGTCGAACCACCCGTGTTCACCCATATAGAAACCCTGGTCCGAAGTATAGACCACCAGAGTATTTTCATCAAGTCCGCTTTCCTCGAGATAGTCCAGCACCCTGCCCACATTGTCATCCAGGCTCTTGACCACTTTGGCATAATCGCGCATATAGCGCTGGTATTTGAACTCCGCCAGTTCCTTTCCGTGGAGGTCCCTTGCGGCAAAATCAACGGCGAGAGAGTCATAGAAGGCATCATACACCACCCGTTCCGCAGAATCCAGACGAGAGATGAATGCCTTGTATGTCCCGGTCAGACGGGTATCGGCATCCTCCGTGAATATCTTCGTGTCGTATACGATGTCCATATCCTCGGCGATGCTCATTTCCTGACGGGACGCAGCAATCCTGCCTTCATAGTCATCGTAGAAATTGTCAGGAAGTTCAAAGGTCCTGTCCTCGTATTCCCTCAGATATTTAAGCTCAGGAAGCCAGTTCCTGTGAACTGCCTTATGATGGATCATCAGGCAGAAAGGCTTGTCCTTGTCCCTTCCGTTCTCAAGCCAGTCAAGGCTTTTGTCCGTTATGAGGTTGGTCAGATAGCCCTTTTCCTGATGACTGGAGCCGTCCATCGTTATGAAATGAGGATTATAGTAATCGCCCTGTCCGGGTATGATCTCCCAATAATCGAAACCTGAAGGTTCAGCCTCCAGATGCAGCTTTCCCACAAGAGCAGTCTGGTACCCGGCATCCTGAAGGAGCTGAGGAAAGGTCTGCTGGCTGAAATCGAATACGCAGGTGCTGTTGTCATAGAAATGATTTGCACAGCTGTGCTTTCCGGTCAGCAGGCACGCACGCGAAGGGCCACTTAACGAATTGGCCACAAATGCGTTCGTGAAACGGACGCCGTCAGCGGCTATCCTGTCAAGGTTCGGAGTGCGGACATGACGGGCATCGAAACAGCTCATCATCTGAGCCGTATGGTCATCAGTCATGATGAATACGATATTACATCTCTTGTCAGGCTTGTCACATGAAGACAAAGCCCCCATGGCAGACACAGCTGCCATCGTATAAGCCAGTTTTCTGTTCATGCAGTATATATAACTTGTAAATTCAACAGTTTCATAGGGCAACGGATCATCTGCCGGTCCTTATCGCTTCTTCAAACGCTGTCTTCATATCTTCAAGCAGAACATCCTCCTTTGCTGCAATATCATTCTTTTGAGCAGGGTCCTTATCCAGGTCGAAAAGGCCCCAGTCAGGAAGATTTCCCAATTCATTTCCTGTAGTATTTGTCACAGCCCCTTCATAAGGCGGGATAAGCACAAGGTTATCCCTCCTGTACGCAAGCCGTCCCTGAGCCTCCAGCACCATCGAAGTCCTTCCTTCATCACTCCTTCCGAGAAGAGTCTCAAGCAAAGGTTCTCCGTCAAGATCCGAAGGAGCAGCGACACCGACAAGCTGTCCGAGACTTGAGTACAGGTCAAGCTGGGAAATAAAGGCATCTGATGTCCTCGGCTTCACTTTTCCGTCCCAAGCCACTATGAAAGGGACATGGGTTCCGCCGTCAAAAAGGCTGTATTTTCCACCCCTCATCCCGTTCATCGGATCATGGCTGCCAAGCATTTCGACCGCTCCGTCAGCATAACCGTCGTTCAGTACAGGTCCGTTATCGCTCGTGAAGATGACCAGGGTGTTTTCCAGAAGTCCCTTTTCCCTGAGATAGGAAAGGACCTCACCCACGCACCAGTCGGCTTCAATGACAGCATCTCCGCGAGGGCCCATGGATGTAGCTCCGGCAAATCTTCCGTGAGGGACACGCGGCACATGAGGCTGATGAAGCCCATAGTAAAGAAAGAACGGTCCGTCATCGCAGCTGTCGATATAGGATTTGACCTTCGCAATGAAATAATCAGCCATATCCTCGTCCTTCCAGCATGCCTTGGCACCTCCGCTCATGTATCCTATCCGAGGTATTCCGTTCACTATCGTGTTGTCATGGCCATGGTCCCACTTCATCTTCATCATGTGCGGATGGGACCGGGCTGTAGGGCTGTCTCCTATGTTTTCTGTATAGCTTACCCTTATTGGGTCAGAGGGGTCAAGTCCTTCCACGAGGCCATTCTCCACATAAACCGTCGGCACACGGTCATTTGTAGCCGCGATAACGCATGTATAGTCGAAACCAACATCATTCGCGCTCGGAGAAATCTGCCTGTTCCAGTCAACGTCACCGCTGCCCATGCCGAGATGCCACTTTCCTATCGCGGCTGTGGTATAGCCTGCCTTCTGCATCATTTTGGGCAGAGTAGGCATATCGACAGGTATGAGCAATGGGGCATCACCGTTCAGAATCGCAGCATTGGGATTCTTCCAGGGATATACCCCTGTAAGCATACCGTATCTGCTTGGAGTCGAGGTGGCGGATGTAGCATATGCGTTATCAAATCTAATCCCGTATTTTGCCAAAGAGTCGATATTGGGAGTCCTGATCGTTGTGCTCCCATATGCGCTGACATCCCCCATTCCAAGATCGTCCGCAACTATCAGAAGCACGTTAGGTCTTTGCACTTCATTCTCACCACAGCATGACGCAAGGCCAAGAGCAGGCAATATAAAAGATATTTGATGAATTCTTTTCATAAGCTTGTGTTGTGGTCCCTACGGATGACGGCAGCACTTCAGCATATCTACAGACTCCTGCAGAAATCACTCATCTCGTTCTGCCGGGCAATGACACTTCTGAACAATGCCATCTGGTTGCGGGTCCTGACAAGATTATGTTCCGGATACCTGATCTTGTAGTATGTATCACCGTTGATGTAGTCTGCAAAGAAACGGACAGCCTGCATGAACGGGAACAGAGCGGCCGCATATGGCAGGTTATCCTTCTCCACATCGGTAAGGAAGGATGATGCCGATTCAAGATAGCCCTTTATGAAAGCCCGGAATATATCCATATCGAACTCGACCTTGTCGATTTCCGGACTGTCCTCCGCCACCTTGTTGGCGGCCGTACGGAGGAAGTCACCGACATCGGAGAAGACGAAGCTCGGCATTACCGTATCAAGATCGATGACGCAGAGGACATTTCCGTCCTTATCGAACATCATGTTGTTCACTTTTGTGTCGCAATGGCATATGCGTTTGGGGAGTACACCCTCACGGTACATCCTTTCAGCCTTGCACATCTCTTCCGCATGCCGGCGGATTTCCTTGAGGATTTCCTGAACCTCCGGTTCCGCACATCTGCCCGCCGGATCAGCCTGGACAGCCTCTTCCAGCTGACGTGCCCTCAGCTCCATGTTGTGGAAATCCGGAATCGTCTCACCCAGCTTATAAGGGATGTCGGACAGCATACTCTGGAAATTGCCGAAGGCCTTGCCGGCATAGTATGAGTATTCGGGATTCACGGTCTCGTAAGTCACCGCATCAGGTATGAAAGCCGAAACCCTCCAGTATGTGCTTCCGTCCGTCCAATATGTCCTGGCCGAACCTTTCAGAGGAACGAACCTGAGGACTTTCCTGTCGATATCCGTCTCACCCGACTTTTCGAGCTTGGCACGTATGTGCGAAGTGGCACATACTATATTGTTCTGAAGCAGCTCCACATCCTTGAAGATGGCGTTGTTTATCTTCTGGAGCACATAGCCGGGACCTTCATCCGTAACGACACGGAAAGTGTCGTTGATGAGTCCGTTACCCAATGGTCTGATATCGGTTATATTGCCGCGGATATCGAAGCACTCCGCAATATTCCTCATCTTTTCCATAACTATCTCTGAGCCTTATACCTGTTGAAAGTAAGTGAATCCACCGGTATTTCCTTATAAACCATGTCGAATCCGCCAGGACACTCGTCCGCACACTCCTCATAGAAGAAGGCAATGTTTCCGTTCGCCTGCTGCACCATGGTAGAATAAGCCGATGATGTAGCGGAAACCTGATATGGGTCTTCCCATCCGGCAGCAAAGAGTGCAGGCGTCATCTCCGCCACATTTTCCGGAAGTTCCTTGTAATAAACGCCCACGTTCCTGCGGTCAGGTCCGAGAGGAACGGACTGGAATGCCACATTGACCTTCGCACCGTCTTCCTTTCTGACTGCCGGAAGAATCAGGATCTCTCCGTTGCATGCATTTTCCACTGCGGTACAACCGCCGTTCTCCTCGCCTGAGAACGCCACTTCACCCCATGTTCCTTCGCCGCTCTCCACATCACTGAATGTATAGATATTGAAGAGTCTTCCGCCATAGGCGCGTGAGCTGAGCACTACCCTTCCGTCAGGAAGCTCCTCGCACTTAGGCTCATCTCCACCTGGTGCCGGAAGCTGGTCCGCTCCGCCGAGAGCCTTCCATGTATGGCCGAAATCGTCGCTGTAGATAACCCTGTTGCCATTAGGGCGGGCACATATCGCCGCATACAGACGATAATGAGAGCCCACCTTCACCTGACGGCTCTGGCATATCTTTCCTGAACCCACAAAGCAGCTTTCAATGCATCCATGCACGCTGCCGTCAAAAAGGGTATATATGTCTTCCGTGACCTCTTCCCATGGAGCCCATGTAGCACCGTTATCAGAGCTTCTCAGGACAGCGATCCTGTTCGGATTCTGACGATTGGTAGTCTGATGCCAGTAAACGGTCTGTCCGCATACAAGCATGAGAAGGATGTCTCCGCTCTCACGGTCCGCCACAAGCGCAGCATCACCGAAACCGCAGTCCACAGCTCCAGGAACACCAGTACCCTCGATCAAGGCAAATTCCTCGCCCCAAGTCGCACCATTGTCGGCAGAAGTCCTTCCATGGATATCCACACGGCCGAATCCGATGTCGCCTTTGCAGTAACGGTAGTCCGTAAGGGCAAGAAGGGAACCGTCTGAAAGCGTCGCGATTGCAGGGATGCGGTAAGGAACGGTATCCGTACTTTCTGTTTCAAAAAGTGTATGGGTGCTTAATGTTGTCTGCCTGTTGCAGGAAATGATGGTACTGACGGCGAGAAAGGCCGCAGCAAGAACGATAGTCAGAATCCGTTTCATGATTTATTAGTATTATTTGTTGCAAAGTAACGAAAAAAAAGCAACCTTTCGCCTTTTATGATTAATTTTGTAGGACAAACAATACTAAAATGAAAAGACTGATAGAATTTATCGCCGTATCATGCATTCTTATGCTTTCGGCAACATCATGCTGCACACGGAAGGTGGAATCTTCGCTTCCTCACAGGATCAAGGACGGAAGGATAGTCATGGAAGTACCGGATAGGGCACCCGGACAGGAAAGCGCACTGCTTCTCACTTGCGACCCGATAGACACCGTAAGGGTAGGTTTCATCGGAGTAGGCATGAGAGGAGAAAGCGCAGTATACAGATTCACTTTCCTTGAGGGTGTGAAGATCGTTGCACTATGCGATCTCGAGCAGGACTATGTAAGCCGTTCGCAGAGAACCCTGGCCAACCGTAACCTGCCTGCAGCCGCCGAGTATGTAGGAGAAGACGCATGGAAGGAAATGTGCAGCAGAGATGATATAGACCTGGTCTACATCTGCACACCGTGGGAAACCCATGTCCCTATGTCTGTATTTGCGATGGAACACGGAAAGCATGTTGCAGTGGAGGTTCCGGCAGCAATGAGCATTGCAGAGTGCTGGCAGCTTGTCGACACTTCGGAAAAGACAAGGAAGCATTGCATGATGCTGGAGAACTGCGTATACGACTTCTTCGAAATGACGGCTCTGAACATGGCGCAGCAGGGACTCTTCGGCGAGATCCTGCATGTTGAAGGCGCATATATCCACAACCTCGACCCGTTCTGGAAGGAATATCACAGCAACTGGAGACTCCGCTATAATGCGACCCACAGGGGTGACGTCTACCCTACACATGGAATCGGCCCTGTCTGTCAGGTCCTCGACATCCACAGAGGTGACAAGATGGATTATCTCGTGTCCATGGACACCAAAGCCGTTCATGGAAAGGCCATAGCTCAGGAACAGCTTTCTGCCGAGGAGCGTGCCGAGCTCGGCATCGGAGCCGATGACTTTGCAAACGGCGACCACGTTGCGACCCTTATCCGTACAGCCAACGGAAAACAGATAGAGATCCAGCATAACGTATACACCCGTCGTCCGTACAACAGGATGTACAGCCTCACAGGAGTGGACGGATATGCATGCAAATATCCTGTTGAAGGTTTCGCACTCAAGACCGAGAACCTGTCACAGGAAGGACTCGACTATCAGAATCTTGACGGAGAACGATTCGTTTCTGATGAGATCCGCGCAGAGCTTATGGAGCAATACCGCCACCCTATCGTCGCGGAGATCGAGGCCAAGGCCAAGGAAGTCGGAGGCCACGGTGGAATGGACTTCATCATGGACTACAGACTCATCTACTGCCTGCGCAACGGCCTTCCGCTTGACCAGGACGTATACGATGCTGCAGAATGGTCATGTCTCACCGAGCTGAGCGGACTTTCGATAGCATACGGTTCGATGCCTGTGGAGGTCCCTGACTTCACCCGCGGTGACTGGAACAAGGTCCAGGGATACAGGCATGCGGTGAAATAGTAACGATTCATATGCATTAAAAACCGGCAGCTGTTGATGACAGCTGCCGGTTTTTGTATATCATGGGCCGATATTAATGCTTGAAGTGACGCATTCCTGTGCAGAGCATTGTGATGCCGCACTCGTTTGCCTTCTTCACTGAGTCTTCGTCACGCACGCTTCCGCCTGGCTGGACGATAGCCTTGACGCCATACTCTGCTGCGAGGGTCACTGTATCATCGAATGGGAAGAATCCGTCAGATCCGAGAACAACACCTTCCGCCTTGATGTCCTTTCCTGCCTCTGCAAGAGCTGCTGCAGCCTGCTCGAGAGCGATCTTTGCAGAACCCACGCGATTCATCTGACCGGCACCGACTCCGAGAGTCGCTCCGTCCTTAACTACAACGATAGCGTTGGACTTCACATGCTTGACGATTCTCCAAGCGAAGTCAAGGTCAGTAAGCTGGCAGTCGCAAGGCTTGACGTCAGTAACGCACATGTCTGCGACAACGGTCTTTGTATCGATGTCCTGCTCCTGAACGAGAATACCGCCGTTCATGCTCACGTACATGTTGTGACCGCCTTCTTCCTTGCTCATGTCAACCTTGAGGAGACGGAGGTTCTTCTTTGTGCAGAGGACTTCAAGAGCCTCGTCAGTGAATGATGGAGCCATGATGATCTCGAGGAAGATCGGCTTCATGAGTTCAGCCACCTCCTTGTTCACCTCGCGGTTCACGGCAACGATACCGCCGAAGATGCTCACCTTGTCAGCCTCATATGCCTTCTTCCATGCATCAACCACATCTGTTCCGATGGCCGCGCCGCATGGATTCATATGCTTCAGGCCCACACAGAACGGAGCGTCGAACTCACGTGCGATATTGAGGGCTGCGTTCGCATCCTGGATATTGTTGTATGAAAGTTCCTTGCCGTTGAGCTGCTCTGCTGTTGCAAGCGAGAAAGGAACCTTGTCGAGAGTAGCATAGAACTTAGCGTTCTGGTGAGGGTTCTCGCCATAGCGGAGGCTCTGCTTGAGGTCATACTCGAGGAAAAGCTTCTCGTTGAGACCTGCAGCCTTACGCATGTAGGTTGCGATCATCATGTCGTACTCTGCAGTATGGGTATATGCCTCTGCCGACAGCTGGAGACGGGTCTCCTTTGTAGTATTGCCGTTCTCCTTGATTTCAGCGATGATCTTCGCGTAGTTCTCCGGATTGCAGACTACTGTAACTGCGCTCCAGTTCTTTGCTGCCGAACGGAGCATCGACGGGCCTCCGATGTCGATGTTCTCGATAGCGTCCTCCATAGTCACGTCAGGCTTCGCGATAGTCTGCTTGAACGGATAGAGGTTCACACATACCATGTCGATGAACTCGATGCCGTTCTCCTTGAGCTGCGCGATGTGGCTGTCGAGGTCACGACGGCCGAGAAGGCCTCCATGAACCTTCGGGTGAAGGGTCTTCACGCGTCCGTCACATATTTCAGGGAAACCGGTGATCTCGCTGATGTTGATCACCTTGAGTCCTGCATCCTGCAGAAGCTTCATTGTTCCTCCGGTTGCGATGATCTCCCAACCGAGGTCAACCAACTGACTGGCGAATTCTACCACGCCGGTCTTATCACTTACTGAAAATAATGCTCTCATGCTTGTATATTATTTCTTTGATTTATGTTATCTGTTTACAAATGTCATCTCCCAATAGAAGGGCAACCGATGCATTCGAGCATTTGATACGTTACCCTATCCCTAAATCCCTTTCCTCGGGAAAGGGACTTACCTTCGCCACATAGTGGCTCAAAAATCCAATGATTTAATAAATGAATTCTCCGAATTCCGAACGGATAATAAGTTCCTTGTGGTCGCACTCCTCTACGCGGCCGACGATCTGTGCATCTATGCCGAAGCTCTTTGAGATGGCGATGACCTCTTCCGCATGCTCGGGAGAAAGGTAAACCTCAAGACGATGACCCATGTTGAACACCTTGTACATCTCCGCCCAGTCTGTGCCGCTCTGCTCGTGGATTGTCCTGAAGAGAGGAGGTACAGGGAAGAGATTATCCTTGATGACACGGATGTTGTCGCCCACGAAATGCAGGATCTTGGTCTGGGCGCCGCCCGAGCAGTGTACCATTCCATGGATCTGCGGACGGAGGGCGTCAAGAAGCTTCTTCACGACAGGAGCATAAGTACGGGTAGGTGAAAGCACGAGCTTTCCTGCATCTACAGGTGATCCCTCTACAGCATCGGTCAGCTTGAGGCCGCCACTGTACACGAGGTCTTCAGGAACACCCTTGTCATAGCTCTCCGGATACTTCTCCGCAAGATACTTCGAGAAGACATCGTGACGTGCGCTGGTAAGACCGTTGCTGCCCATACCACCGTTGTACTCCTTCTCATATGTGGCCTGTCCGTATGATGCAAGACCCACGATCACGTCGCCCGGACGGATGTTTGCGTTGTCGATGACATCGCTCCTCTTCATACGGCATGTAACCGTCGAATCCACGATGATCGTACGCACAAGGTCACCTACGTCCGCAGTCTCACCACCTGTCGCATAGACACCTACTCCCATTTCGCGAAGCTCGGCAAGAAGTTCGTCAGTGCCGTTGATGATGGCGCTGATCACTTCGCCCGGCACAAGGAGCTTGTTTCGGCCGATAGTCGATGAAACGAGGATATTGTCCACAGCACCCACGCAGAGAAGGTCGTCGATGTTCATGATCAACGCATCCTGAGCGATTCCCTTCCATACGGAAAGGTCGCCGGTCTCCTTCCAATAAAGATATGCGAGTGATGATTTTGTGCCGGCTCCGTCTGCATGCATGATGTTGCAGTATTCAGGATCTCCTCCGAGAATATCGGGAATGATCTTGCAGAATGCCTTTGGGAAAATACCTTTGTCGATGTTCTTGATGGCATTGTGCACATCTTCCTTTGAGGCAGAAACGCCACGCTGCATATACCTTTGGTTGCTCATAACAGGTGTTAAGGTTTGATGATTATTTCAAACCGCGAATATACGAATTTTTCTTCATTTGAATCCTATTTTCTTTGGTGCAGGAGACGATTCTACAGGTTTTACAGACAAGGCTGTGATTGCCATATAAATATTGTCGATTTCATGGCGCATGTCTTCTGACAGATCGTTGATTGCGTCGAGATTGTCCTCCTCGTTTCTTTCAAGAAGTTCCAATCTGACCTTCATGGCAGTGAGTTCGTATTCGATATGTTGTGTACTCATGATATAATTACGCATTGCTACGAATGCACGGGTGATGGTTATGCTGATTTGTATTGCAAGTTCGCTACGCAGCAATCCTGCAAGCATTATCACTCCATGTTCTGTAAAAGCAAACGGCATATGCCGTCTTCCTCCTTTTTCGTCTTACACTTTGTTTCAAGACCTTTGTCTCCACCTGATAGAGTTTCGCCAGATCAAAATCCAGCATCATGCGTACTCCACGCACTTCATTATCATCTGACGTATAAAAACAAAAAAAACGCAATACAGGCTATACGACTATGCCCATATCGCGTTGTGGGACTCCTCCTTCCTACCCACGACGTCCAAACTTACATGCAAGTTTAGTCATTTATTTAATATTTTCCAACCTTTGTACCGGTATGTCCGTCTAATGGACAAAACGGAAATGATGCATCAGAAGTTTAACCTTTAATAATACCACATTTATGTTCACACTATTGGAAATAAACATGTACGCCCTCCAGAAGATGGTGACTACCATCGGAATCTGGGTCGTGCTCCCTGTCCTGGTAGTATGGCTTGTAAACCGCAAGCGCACAAACGACACCAACCGCAAGGCGGAAATAATGCTCAAGGCCATAGAGGCTGGAGTTGCAATCGACCCGAATCTCCTGAAGGAAAACAAGAGAGTCAGAAGCACTAAAGAGATTCTCCTGAACAGACTCACAGCAGCATGGGTGACAACTCTTGGAAGCATTCCTTTCATCGCGTTCGGAATCACGATGTATATCCTTCTGGAAGGCCCGTCAGAATCACTATTATTGATTTCCGGATTTGGAGGAGTCATGCTCGCCGTCGGAATTGCAATGTTTTTCGTATATTCATCCGGAAGAAAAATGTTTGAAGCCGAAATTGAGGCTGAGTCAAAGGCATTGAAAAACAAGGAATAACATAAAATGTCACCGGAGCGCTTCATCGATTTGATCAGGAACGAGCAGGAGTCGTTAAGACGATTCCTGCTTGCTCTGTGCGGTGGAGATGACGATCTTGCAGACGACATCGCACAAGATGCCCTTGTCAGAGCCTATGTCGCCTCCGGTTCCTTCCTGGGCTTATCCAAATTCAGCACATGGCTGTTTCGTATAGCATATAATTGTTACATAGACCACAGGCGGAAACCTGAACCGGATTTAATATCAGTAGAGAGCCCGCCTGCATTGAACATTCATTCTGAGGATGAGGCAGACTTGACATTCAGATACCAGAAACTTTATTTGGCGCTGGAAAGCCTGCCGGAAAAAGAAAAGGCAGCCATTATGCTTCATTACTTCGAGGATCTCAGCATCAAGGACATTGCAGCAATACTCCAGATACCGGCTGGAACCGTAAAATACCATCTGTCAATCGGAAGAAACCACCTTAGAGACAAGTTATTATGAAAGAAAACGATATAGATTCATATCTGAGAGCGAACAGACCCCAGATAAAGGACAACCCGACATTTCTTCTTGAGGTGGAACAGAAGATGCGTGCTGTAGACGGCATCAAGAAGGAAGTGGACAGGCAGCGGAAAAGAGGAAGGCTCACCATGACGGTTGTATTCGTGGCAGGCATCATCCTCGGTGCTATCGCTCTTGCTTTAGCCCTGGCATTCCCGACGGAGCCAAAATTAACTGATGTCAGTCTGTTGAGCCAACTGAAAGATTATTTTGAGGCACACGCAGAAGCGCTTCTGGTGTCCGTAGCCTTCGGTGCATCATTCATAAGTATTGCGTTAGGTACCCGAAAAGAGAGTTTATAAATAAGATATCTTATATTTGCACAACAAATGCAATCATATGAGATTCTGGAAAATGATAAAGGATTGGATGCTTCCTGTCGCCATGGTGACAGGTGCGTCCGTTTATCTTATATATGATGCTCTTCCGGAACCTATGCACAAGGCCGGTCCAGTACTGGACCAAACCATAACTATAATGCAGCCTGCGCTGATCTTCGCAATGCTCTTCCTTACTTTCTGCCGCATAGAACCCAAGGAACTCAAACCGCACCGCTGGCATTGGTGGCTCCTGCTGGTTCAAGGAGGCATATTCACGCTGCTCGGCCTCGCCGCATTTTTTCTTCAGAAATTCATCCCAGGAACGCCGTTAGGCTGGATAGTGGTCCTAGAGAGTGCCATGCTCTGCATGATCTGCCCGACAGCGACAGCGGCGGCAGTGGTGACCCGCAAACTCGGAGGCGACGTCCCAGGTATCACCACATACATAGTCCTTATAAACCTTCTGACTGCGGTACTTGTTCCGTTGATGATTCCTCTGATCCACCCGGCAGCGGATGCAGACTTCTGGACATCGTTCAACCTGATCCTGGCCAAGGTCTTCCCCCTCCTGATCACACCATGTCTGTGTGCATGGCTGGTAAGATATCTTTGGCCGAAAGCCCACCGCAGAATCCTTCAGTATCCTGACCTTCCGTTCTACCTCTGGGCGGTCGCCCTTACTCTGGCTATCGCTGTCACGACAAAATCCATCGTACAGAGCGAAATGAAATTCGGACTGATAACAGCAATGTCCGCCGTTTCCCTCATATGCTGTGCATTCCAGTTCTACATAGGTCGCCACATAGGAGGCCGTTACCGTCCTCGAAGAAGCGTATCCGCAGAAATCGAGGAAAGAGGCAAGGAAGTCCGCAAAGTGACAGCCGGCCAGTCCCTCGGACAGAAGAACACGGTCTTCGCCATCTGGCTTGCATACACCTTCATGACCCCTGAAACAGCCATTGTAGGCGGTCTCTACAGCATCTGGCACAACATCTACAACTCCTGGCAACTCTACCGCCACAGATAGGTCAAACCTAACCAACTGAGCGCCAACCAGTTAAACAACGCAATTATTCCTCGTAAAGTTTAGTCGGATACTTGTGGTTGAAGCATGCGAGACAAAGGTCGTCACGATGTCCAGCCGCAAGCATTCCCTCATGAGAGAGGAATGCGAGAGAGTCAGCCTCGATGAGCCTGCATACCTGATCGACATCATTGCTGTTGCTTATGAGTTCCTCCGGTGTATGCACATCCACGCCATAATAGCAGGTGTACTTGAGCGGAGCGCTGGCTATACGCACATGAACTTCGGAAGCACCCGCTTCACGGAGCATCTTCACGATCTTGAGGGAAGTCGTACCGCGCACGATCGAATCGTCCACCAGCACCACCCTCTTGCCCTTTACTATGGTCTTTACAGGAGAAAGTTTCATCTTCACACCCTTCTCTCGCAGAGCCTGTGTAGGAAGGATGAAGGTCCTGCCGACATATTTGCTCTTTATCAGACCCATCTCGTACGGAAGACCGCTGGCCTCTGCATAGCCCTGGGCGGCACTGAGGCTTGAATCAGGAACACCTATCACGATGTCCGCATCTGCAGGCGCCTCATGGTAAAGAAGCCTGCCGGACTCCTTGCGGTAATTATGCACATTGCAGCCTTCGATATCGCTGTCAGGACGTGCGAAATACACATACTCCATCGCACACATCGCATGGCGCTGCGGTTCTGCATAGAACTGGCTGCGGATGCCGTGATGGTCGAGAGTAACTATCTCACCCGGCTCGACGTCGCGGATGTATTCAGCTCCAAGCACATCGAACGCGCATGTCTCGCTGGCTACCACATAACCGTCGCCAAGCTTTCCGATGGCAAGAGGATGGAAACCGTACTTGTCGCGGCATGCATAGATGCGTCGTCCGGTCATGATCACGAAAGAAAACGCACCGTCAATCAGATTCAGTGCATCCTTGATCGCATAAATACGGGGAAGATGCTTGTCCGTTCCCTGCTTCTTGATAAGGTGGGCAAGAACTTCAGCATCAGACGAAGATTGGAAAAGGCTTCCCTTGTCCTCGAGATCCTCGCGAAGCTTGTTGTAATTCACGATCTGACCGTTGTTAGCCATGGCGAAATCGCCTGAATTGTGATGAAAAAGGAAGGGCTGTATGTTTTCCGTACCCTTGCATCCGGCATTGCTGTAACGCACGTGTCCGATGGCCATCTTTCCCGGAAGCTTTGTCAGCTTATGCTCATTGAACACTTCCGAAACAAGACCGTCCCCCTTCACCCTGTGGAACTGGCCGTCATTTGCGACAGACACTATGCCGCATCCCTGCTGTCCCCTGTGCTGAAGGGCGTGCAGGCCGTAATATGCCAGGCCCGCAGCGTCCTCAACACCATATATTCCAAGCACACCACATTCGTGATGCAGCTTATCGTCTCTATAATTTTTACTACTACACTTACACATTTATAAACCTCTGCGTTTAACCACTATTCGCCTCTGAAATATCCTACAGCATTGTCAAACAACGGCTGTTCAAGACCTTCGTCCATGATGTTCTTGAACAGATTGCCCTCGAAACGCTCAGTATGTCCCATCTTGCCGAGGATCTGGCCGTTGCGGCTTATGATGCCCTCGATCGCATAGTATGAGCCGTTAGGGTTGTATGGAGATTCCATGGTCACCTCCTCATCGATAGGATCTACATACTGGAAGGCCACCTGACCGTTTGCAAACAGCTCACGGGCAAGCTCCTCGTTCACCACGAACTTTCCTTCACCGTGGCTGACTGCGATTGTATGCAGGTCACCTTCAGCAAAGCCCTTGAGCCATGGAGAATTCGTGGTCGATACGCGTGTCGTCACCATCTGAGAAATATGGCGGTTGATATCGTTTCTGAAGAGGGTAGGGCTGTCCTTTGTCACCTGACCGAGGCGTCCGTACGGAAGAAGTCCCGACTTCACGAGGGCCTGGAATCCGTTGCATATGCCGAGAATGAGGCCTCCGCGGTCGATCAGAGCATGGATCGAATCCGCTATCTCCTTGTTGTTCAACACATTCGCAATGAACTTGCCGCTTCCGTCCGGTTCGTCACCGGCAGAGAATCCGCCGCAGAGCATAAGGATATGGCACTCGTCGATATTCTTCTTCATCTCGGCTATCGACCTGAAGATGTCGTCCTCGGTAAGGTTGCAGAACACGCTCATGCGCACCTCGGCACCTGCATTGCGCCAAGCCTTTGCGGAATCGTAATCGCAGTTTGTACCCGGGAATACAGGGAGATATGCGATCGGCTTATCCACAGGCTCGCCCTTGTATCTGAGGTCCGCCTTCTTCGCCTTATAAGGCTTCACGCCCTCAAGACCTGCCGGAACCACCTTCTTGCTGTAAGCCTCAGCGGTATCAGGATAAACCTGTGCGAATCTTTCTGAATTGACTGCCATGAGCTCGAAGATGTCGAACTTCGTTCCGTTTATGGTAAGTTCGCTCTCCTCTCCGTCCGTAACCTCTCCGACAAGTATTGCGTTCGGATAGTCAAGCTCAACCTCAGACTCCACGAGGATCGAACCATATCCGTAATTGAAGAGTTCCTTCTCATCATATGTCACCTTGGCATCAAGACCGTTTCCGAAAGACATCTTGCAGACAGCCTCGGCAAGTCCTCCGAATCCGAGAGCGTATCCCGAAACGATGTTCTCCGCCTGTATCTGCTCATGAACATACTTCCAGTTTGCCTTAAGCTGCTCGACATCAGGCATATGGTTCGCAAGCGGTGTATGCTTGATCAGATAAAGCCTGTTGCCTTCATATTTGAGTTCAGGCGAGATCACCTGTTCTGCATCTACTGTAGTGATACCGAACGCCATGAGCATCGGAGGTACGTTGATGTTCTCGAATGTTCCGCTCATCGAGTCCTTGCCTCCGATCGAAGGAAGGCCGAACTCAACCTGCATCTTGAGGGCACCCATGAGAGCCGAAAGCGGCTTGCCCCATGACCTGCGGTCAGTCATGCGCTCGAAATACTCCTGATATGAGAAACGCATCTTTTCATATGAAGCACCTGCAGCCACAACCTTCGAACATGCCTCGACAACTGCATATGCGGCACCATGATATGGGCTCCAGCTTGCAATGTAAGGGTTATATCCGAATGCCATGACGGATGCTGTGTCTGTATATCCGTCTGTAGGAAGCTTCTGAACGGAAACCTGTGTCTCTGTGGTCTGGAGCATACCTCCGAACGGCATCAGGACTGTAGAACGTCCGATAGTGGAGTCGAACATCTCGATAAGTCCCTTCTGTGATGTTACGTTCCAATCCTGGAGGTTATGGAATATCCTGTCCTTGAGAGTGTCGCCTTCGACCTCACGTACGAACGGATTCCTGTCCTCCACTGCACCTACAGTAGCCTTGGCATAATGCTTGGCTCCTGCACTGTCGATGAATTCACGTGAAAGATCCACTACGAGTCTGTCACCGTTGAACATGCGCATGCGGCCTCTGTCGGTCACATCAGCGACATGAGTGACCTCGACATTCTCGCTGCGGCAATATGCGATCATCTGCTCCATGTCCTTCGCCTCGATGACGATCGACATACGCTCCTGAGACTCGCTGATCGCAAGTTCGGTCGAATTGAGACCATTGTACTTCACAGGAACCCTGTCGAGATATATGTCAAGACCGTCGGTAAGCTCGCCGATAGCCACACTGACACCGCCGGCACCGAAGTCGTTCGATTTCTTTATGAGCTTCGTCACCTCAGGACGGCGGAAAAGCCTCTGAAGCTTTCTCTCCTCAGGCGCATTACCCTTCTGAACCTCACTTCCGCATGTCTCGAGAGACTCCTCTGTATGTTCCTTCGATGAACCTGTAGCTCCACCGACACCGTCGCGGCCTGTACGGCCTCCGAGGAGCAGGACCACATCGCCTGGAGCAGGGCTTTCGCGGCGTACGCTGTCGGCCTTCACCGCACCGACGACTGCGCCGACTTCAAGACGCTTAGCGACATATCCCTCATGGTAGACCTCGCGTACATGGGTAGTCGCAAGACCGATCTGGTTACCGTAGCTTGAGTAACCGTGGGCAGCCTTGCGCGAGATGATGCTCTGCGGAAGCTTGCCAGGAATGGTCTCAGACACAGGAAGATAGATATCTCCGGCACCTGTCACGCGCATAGCCTGATATACATATGCACGACCTGAGAGCGGGTCACGGATAGCACCGCCGAGACATGTGGCGGCACCTCCGAAAGGCTCGATCTCCGTAGGATGGTTATGAGTCTCGTTCTTGAACTGGAGAAGCCACTTTTCCGTAGTCATCTCACCCTCGTCGTCAACGATGTCCACATCCACATATATGCTGCATGCATTGTTCTCCTCGCTGACCTCCATGTCGTCGAGAAGTCCCTTTGCCTTGAGGTAACGCGCACCTACCGTAGCCATGTCCATAAGGTTCAGGCCCTTGTTCTCGCGTCCGAGCTCCTTGCGGATCTTCATGTAGAGATTGAGCGTACCGTCAATCTCTTCCTTAAGGAATGAATCCTCGACGTCTATTTCCTCAAGCTCTGTAGTGAAGGTGGTATGACGGCAATGGTCGCTCCAGTATGTATCGAGAATGCGGAGCTCCGTCTCAAACGGATCCCTGCCCTCCGCCTTGAAATAATTCACCACCTCGCGGAGGTCGTCTGCATTCATGGCAAGACCCATCTTCCTGCAGTATGGAGCAAGCTCCTCCTCTGTCAGAGCAGTAAGGCCTTCGAGCACCGGAACCGGTGCCACCTCAGGCTGCTCCAGAGCATTGAGCTTCGCAAGGTCCTTCTCGCGTGACTCCACTGCATTGATATAATATTTCTTGATTTTCTCTATTGTCTCTTCAGATGTGTCGCCAGGAAGAATGATGAGCTTGGAGCTCTTAATGCTCACCTGAGCTGAAGGGTCGATGAGACGGACGCAGTCGACGGCAGAAGCCGCACGCTGGTCAAACTGGCCCGGAAGGTACTCCACGGCGATATATCTGGCGCCAGAGAGGTCACACTCATCTGTCACGCTGTCCGTGACGATCTCGCCGAACACGCTGTAGCGGCTCTTCTCGAGAAGCTCCTCAGAGAAACCGAAGAGGTCATACACATTCAGGAAACGCAGCGAAGGAAGCGAGAGCTGAAGGTTCTCGTTCAGTTCGTTCAGAAGGCTGCGTGCCTCCACCTGGAATTCAGGATACTTTTCTACGTAAATGCGATAGTTGTTCATATGTTCTAAAAAAGCAAAAGGGTGGACTGCCTTCCCCGGCATGAACCGGAAACATCCACCTTAATGTTCATCGTTTTTCCATCCGTCTAAATTGTCGCGTCAAGGACTTTCTGAGTCTGCTCCTTCCTGAACTCATCCAGCTTTGCAGACAGGGCCGGATCGGTCAGGGCAAGAATCTGCGCAGCGAAAAGGCCGGCATTCTTGGCTCCGTTGATCGCCATGGTAGCTACAGGTATGCCGGCAGGCATCTGGACAATGGAAAGAAGTGAATCCATGCCGCCGAGAGCCTTTGTCTGGATAGGGACACCGATTACTGGAACCGTAGTCATGCCGGCAACCACTCCGGCCACATGAGCGGCACCGCCGGCGCCTGCTATGATTACACCTATTCCGTTGTCCTTTGCAGACTTGGCAAAGTCACACATGAGGTCCGGTGTCCTGTGGGCGCTGATTACCTTCTTTACGACTTCCACACCGAAACCTTCAAGAACATTGATCGCCTGCGACATGATGTCAAGATCGCTGGTCGACCCCATGATGATAGCTACTTTCATACATTTGAATATTAAGTCGCAAAGATAATGTTTTTTTACATAAATTTGCAGTAGTGTCATCAAACAAATTCAAAATGAAGAAAAAGATATATAGCGCCTTGGCGGCAATGATGTCCTTAGTCCTCGTAAGCGGTTGCGAAGTACGTACCGGAGTCAATCCTGACAGCCTGATTCCTGTCCCTCGGGAAGTTTCGGTCAACAGCGGCAGAACTATCCGCATCTGCGGAATAAAGGAAGTCACCGACACGGGCCTGCAGCTGCCGGAAGAAGGATATTCCATTTCCATAAAAGGACGCAAAGCGGTCCTCACGGCACGTGACAGCAAGGGCCTGGCACACGCAAGAGCCACATTGGCACAGCTTGCCGGCCTCAGGCCGGAGGAGGTGAGCGACGTCAGGAATTTCCGCGGCAGAACGATCCCGGACGTAGAAATAAAGGATTGGCCAGCCTTCCCCGTCAGGGGCTTCATGCACGATACGGGACGCAATTTCCGTGAAGTGGAAACGCTGAAAAAGGAGATAGACCTCTTTTCATTCTACAAGCTGAACGTATTCCACTGGCACCTCACCGACAACCCTGCATGGAGGATCGAATGTCATGCATATCCGCAGCTCAACGACCCTCAGTACCAGCGCAAGGGACGTGACGAAGGCAGATTCTACACTTATGATGAGATACGCGACGTCATCGCATATGCCCGTGAACGAGGGATCATGATAATTCCTGAGATCGACATGCCGGGCCACAGCCAGTATTTCGACAAGACATTCGGATTCGGGATGGCCACTCCGGAAGGAATGGAGGTCCTCGAAGAATGTCTGAAGGAATTCATGGCAGAAATCCCTGCGGAAGACTGTCCGTACATCCATATCGGATCGGATGAGGTGTATATCGCAGACCCGGAGGGATTCATGAGATTCTGCGAAGGGGTGGTGAAGGAAAACGGACGGACGCCTCTTGCCTGGTATCCGGGCCTGCCTTCTTCAGCAGGTACTATTTCGCAGATATGGTCAGATGCCGGCAGAAAGGCTGCGGGAGAACAGTTCCCGGGCCTGTATATAGATTCATACATGGGATACCTCAATCTTGGCAATCCTCTGATCAATACGGCCAACTTCTACCTGCACCAGCTCTGTTCCACCGAAGGGTATGACGGCAAGGCATACGGAGGCATCCTGTGCCTGTGGAACGACGCAAGAGTCGAGGACAAGTCACGCCTGTTCCCGCACAACGGAATGCCGGAAGGCCTTCTCGGCTTCGCACAGTCGAGCTGGGGAGGAGGGAAAGGACATGGATGGACCGACCCGAACCTCTACCCTAAGCCGAGCACACAGGCATTCACAGACCTGACAGGCTTCGAAAAGAAGATGTCCGTTCATCGTGACACATTCCTCAAGGATTGGGACATGAGGTGGGTTGCGAATGCATCCATTCCCTGGAAAGTCACGATCGGCGGAGGCAGTGCAGGAGAATGTTCACTCCCTGTTTATGCCGACGCATGGGGCGGATGCATAGACCTGAACGCACTCTGCAGGGCAAACGGAATAATTCCGGGAAAAGAGCGTCTCGACGTGTGGATGTCGACGGAAATATATGCTGAGAAGGACACCGTGATTACCGCGTGGGTAGGATTCGACTCCCCGGCACGTTCAAACAGGATGTCGGACGGAATAGGCGGACAGGGAAAATGGGAATGTTCGGGAAGGGTATTCTCGGGAGAGAAGGAGATCTTCCCGCCGAAGCCATGGAACGAACCTGGAAAATACAGGTATCATTATCCTACATGGCATAAGGAACCCAATGAGATGCCATATACCGACGAGCAGTTCTTCTGGACACGCGAGCCTGCGCAGATTCCGCTCAAGGCGGGATGGAACACCATCAGGCTGTATTGCCCGAGGGTATTCGACGCAGCCATCTGGATTGCGGCGTTCGTACCTGTGACACAGGCCGGAGACGGTTCCGTATCAGAAGCGACAGGAATCAGGTTCAAGGAGCAATAACGGATTGAACATATCACAACACGAATACGCCCAGGACTTCCTTCAGGGCGTATTCGTTTATATCCCCGTCAAGGACCGCGACCTTCCGGAATTCCGGATCTGCGGCAAAGCATCCGGCCAGGCAATCCTTCACATATCCGTAGACGGTCTGACCGGTAGAGGCATATTCGAGAGTCGTCATGTCGGACATGTCGTTACCGTAAAGCATACAGAGGCATCTTGCCTTGAGATACCATGTGAGGGCATCTTCTTCAGGGAGTCCGCACACATCTTCAAGAGTATCTTCATCCACGGAGCCCGAATACATGTCCATGACCACGGAATTCCTGAGTGACGAGGCTGATATCGACCTTGCCGCTTCCTCAGACGAAGGAACTCCTCCGGCCTTGCAGGCCGCTATTTCACGCAGGTACATGTATTCATCCGGAAGCACCTTGGCCAATGTGGATGCCTCAGACGGCTTTCCGGCAGAGATGAGCATGACCACCTGATTGGCGGCAAGCTCCGGAAGACCCAGGCAGTCGCCTTCGTCAAGCATAGGCTTCACGAAAGGCTCCAGTATCGTACAGTCCGGCTTTCCGTCTTCAAGACGACGCGACGCCATCAGATTCGCCGCATACACCCAAGGTTCCCCCTCAAGCATCTCTGATTCTTCAAGAGCCCTTCTGCAGAGTGAATCCAGAGCGGCACCATCAGCTTTGGATAAGGCCTCCAGATACTCGTTTCTTGAAAAATGACGGGAAGTCAGGAGATCATAACGATACTCCACCTTGGCGCCGGTCTGAAGATACGGAAGGACCGCCGTCCTGTAGCACTCCAGACCGGCGACGGCCTTTGTCTGCGCATCCGGATCACCGGAATGGCGTTTTGCCGCAGACCTTACCGCAGCCGAAGCCTCATCTTCCCCCATTTCCGCCAGAGCATCAGCCACATCTGCCCAGCGCATCACTTCAGTTGTCCTGATGACACGTACGTCACCGTCTATCTTCTGGCCGAAATGAGCCTTCACGGCATCAGCAGCGGCCTGCATGCAGCTGTCTGCATGAGCCATATCCTCGCGGTACGTCTTCAGCGGAGCCGCAGTTGCCTTGATATGTATTCCCGTCAGCTCATATGCGTCATCAAGAAGCACATCCGGCACTTTTCCGTCGAATTCCCCTTTCAGGACAACCCTGCGCCTTACCGGCAGTCTGCGTCCCTCATCTTCACCCGGTCCCATTCCATATGGACCGAAGGCATATTCCAGGAATTTCAGCGGACGTCCCACGCGGTTCGTCATCATGTACAAGGTGTCCAGAGAGCGCACCTCACCTCCAGCTGCGAGCCTGACCACATAGGCGAGCCTGAAGCATCTGTCCTTCCACCGGCCGGCATCCACCGGATCCTTGACCCTTATGATGCGTGTGGTATCATTGAGATAGGGCAGCCTCTCCGCCACAGTCCCGAGGGTATCCGGTATTCCGGTCCTTGCAGCCAGTTTCTGCGCTTTCCTGTGATAGGAACGTCCATCCCTTGCGACCGGCACGGTCACAGAAAGGGTCTCACCGGTCTCGATATCCACAATATGCCGTTCCACAAACACACGGCTGTCAGACGCGTCCGTTCCCTGAGGCGGGAAATGGCAGTTGAAGTCCATGTCGACCTTTACCCCGGCCGGGACGCTGCCGCGCTTCCTTCTCGGAACCTTTCCTTCAAGGGAATATGCATCCAGGTCGAGATGGAATTCCTCTTCCTCCACCTTTCTGCCGAGGCTCACTTCCGTACGGCCGTCCACCTCTTCGAACAGCATGCGTCCGCTCTCCTTGAAATGGAAAAGCAGCACCCCCTTGCTTACGGCAGGTATCATATACCTTCCGGCCGCATCGACTCCCGCGACGACGATATCACCCTTAAGGCTTATTCTGAGCGGATTACGGCCTTCGTCTATGGCCTTGCGGCCGCGAAGCGCATCCTCCATGGACTCGAAGCCATAGACCTGCACTTCCGTGACAGGCTTATTGGTGCAGGTATCTATCACATATCCGTAAATAGGCCGGTACAGGTCCTCCGGCACGGAGACCTGCCTTTCCTGCGCATGGATCATTCCCGACGCCAGAAGCGCCGCCATATTTATCAATATTCCGATAAGTCTTCCCACTTCTCGTCTATTCTTTGCAATTTGGCTCAAAAGTACGAAATTATTTGATTATATTTGCAGATTGCAGCCAGAGGGCTGCACAAACAGTGGAAACCGCATCAGAATTATGAGAGAATTATATATCACCAATTCGCTTTCGAGAAAGAAAGAGATCTTCAAGCCTATCAACGAAGGACATGTCGGACTTTACGTCTGCGGCCCTACCGTCTACGGAGACGCCCATCTCGGCCATGCAAGGCCAGGTGTGACCTATGACGTATTTGTGAAACTTCTCCGCCACCTCGGCTACAAGGTGCGCTATGTGCGCAACATCACCGATGTAGGACACCTTGAGCATGATGCCGACGAGGGAGAGGACAAGATCGCAAAGAAGGCACGTCTGGAGCAGCTCGAGCCTATGGAGGTCGTGCAGAGGTGCACCCTCGCCTACCATGAGGCGATGCGCATGCTCAACGTGGCTCCGCCTTCGATCGAGCCACGCGCTTCCGGACACATCATCGAGCAGATCGACCTCGTGAAGAAGATCATTGAGGCAGGATATGCATATGAAAGCAACGGATCGATATATTTCGACGTCCTGAAGTACGACAAGGACCACAAGTACGGAATCCTTTCCGGACGTACATTGGACGAGGTGAAGGAAGGTACACGTGACCTCGACGGACAGCAGGACAAGCGTGCGTCATACGACTTCGCCCTCTGGAAGAAGGCTTCGCCCGAGCATATCATGCGCTGGCCGTCACCATGGAGCGACGGATTCCCGGGATGGCATCTCGAATGTTCTGCAATGAGCGAGAAATACCTCGGAAAGGAGTTCGACATACATGGAGGCGGAATGGACCTTCTCTTCCCGCATCACGAATGTGAAATAGCCCAGAACACGGCTTCCCGCGGATGCAGCGGAGTGAAATACTGGATGCACAACAACATGATCACCATAGAGGGAAAGAAGATGGGCAAGTCGCTCGGCAACTTCATCACGCTGCCGGAGCTCTTTGCAGGAAAGCATCCTAAGCTCGAGCAGGCATACACTCCTATGACCGTGCGCTTCTTCATCCTCCAGGCACATTACAGAGGCACGCTCGACTTCAGCAACGAGGCTCTGCAGGCGGCCGAAAAAGGCCTCAAGAGGATCATGCAGGCAGCCAAGGACCTTCGTGCCCTCGCTTCCGCTGCCGGTGTCCGTACCGCACCTGCCCTCGCATACGGAGAGTTCGTATCTGCAGTTGCTCCCGAAGCAGTTTCTGCTTCAAATGCTGAGGTACGCGAACTTGTAGGAAAGGTTTACGAGGCTCTCTGCGATGACCTCAACACTCCTATTGCCCTTTCGCACATCTTCGATGCCGTCCGTATCATAAACACAGCAAAGGACAAGAAGGTCGTTCTCGACGCATCTGACTACAAGGCACTTGTTGACCTCTTCGACAACATCGTCTTCGGAGTCCTCGGACTTCGCGACGAGGAGGCTTCAGAAGGAGGAAAGGCGGTCAAGACCATCGACGGCCTCGTGAATATGGTCCTCGAGCAGAGAAAAGCTGCCAAGGCTGCAAAGGACTGGGCGACCAGCGACCGCATCCGCGACGACCTCAAGGCTCTGGGCATCCAGATCAAAGACACCAAGGAAGGCACAGAATGGACTTTGGAGTAAGTTCTTGGAGACCTAGCGCAGTTTTATAGTAAAAACGCTCGCGGTACCCCGAAAAACAAGGGTACCGCGAGCGTTTTCTACAGGTTTTTGCACTAGGCCTAAACCACCTTTGCTACAGTTTCAGGGTCAAGGCGGGTAATCCTTGCTATCTGCTTGATTCCTGCTCTGAAATTTCTTTTCATGAGCAGACAAAGTCTGATACGCTGCTCCATGGAAAGCTCTGATAAGGATTCCTTCCGGAATTCATTTCTTATCAAGTCACCCAGCTGAGTCATAATCTCCTGATCCGTCATAGAGACCTGGCCTGCAACACCAAACTGAATCTCGACATCATTCTCGACCTTCCTTGCAAGAGACATCATGAACCTTGAAGGATGACGGAACACCTGTTCCACAGCCTTTGAGTCAACATAGCACGACGGCAGAATCATTCCTTGTCCATCTACAAGATAACTGTCCGGCACCGGTACACGGGATTTCAATATCCTGAAACGCTTTCTCTCACTCATTTCATTCAGGCTTTCCCATGTCTGATGAACCCTATCGTTAAAATATAATGCGGCCGACGACCATGGATAATGATATGGCAACAACAGGATACCAGCCGCGAGAGGATTACGCAGAACATAGGCTATAACATTTTCCAGATACTCCTGGCTGTCAACAAGCGCAATCTGAACTTCCACACCACGCATTCCCTGCACTTCCCCTCCGGCAAGTTTCATCCTCATCGCACATCTCCTTTTATATTCCTCAGAGAACCTCCGGCACTCTGACAAGGTACCATAAAGCACAAAATGGAAATGATTGCTCATGAGGCAGAAGCACAAAATGATTACGTCAAACCCCAGAACACAGATAGCAATGTCATTCATTCCAGCAACAAAATCTTCCTTTTTCTTAAAAATATCATTCTTCTCCAGTCCGTGACTGCTTATGTGATAATAACCTTTCATTTTTTGGTGCAAGATATACCGGTTTCCCGGAAGTAAAGGCAAATCATAAAAAAAGATTCTTCACATTTTTCTTTTTTTTATAATGATGTAATCTTTTTGAATGATGTTAAAATTTATTTTAATGACATCCTCGATTTCCTTGACAATGTTTCTTATTAGAATTTCCACGTTCTTAAAGAAGATCTGTCTGCAGCACCAGCAGAATCCGGAAAAACAGAAAAGCAATATAAACATATATTAAAACAGTTCATTCAAAAACCACAAAGACCTCACAGTCGCAACAATTTGGCTCATCAGGATTTCAATCATCAGACTTTATTATTTCCCCATATTCCTGAAATTAGCTATTTTTCAAAAACGCATTTATGTATGAAGGACCTATGGAATGAAATAAGTTATTGGCTGTCATCTTGCAAGACGAACAATGCTTTGGAGAAAGAGTATGAGAATACCATCGCTCAATGTCTTGGATTTCTTGGATGGAAGAAATACATCGGTGAAACAACTACGCAGTATCCGATTCAGGTCGGGCACGAAACAAAAATGGCTGATATTGTAGTCTCCTTAAATGGGGTAGAACAATTCGTAGTAGAGGTCAAACGGCCAGGGCACACCATTCGACCTGAAGATGAAAGACAACTGGTTTCATATATGAGGCTTGCAAAGCATCCTGTACAATTTGGCCTTTATATAGGAAATGAAATCCGTTTGTACTATGATGATGGGAACACATTCCCCGAAGTTATCTTTTGCGTGGATATCACAAGCAATAACAATGATGGAGAAAGATTTGTTGAATTATTCCATAGAAACACATTTGATTGCATCAAACTGAAAGACTATTGCGAGAAAATTCTCAACAAGAGAATAAGAGTAAAAGCATTGGACACGGAGCTATCAACCTTTTGCTCTGAATATGGTGAAACAGTACTGAAAGGACTTCTAGCAGAGCACCTTATGCAAAAAGGATTTGACAAATGTCTGGTAGATGAGAAAATTGAAGATATCAGTATTTCTATCAGCACGAACAATATTAAGTACTCAAATGAAGACAAGACTCCTACCTGTGACAGAAGCAAATCAAGCGATTCGGAGATTTTGATTAATGGATCAAAGAAACATCGGTCTTATTTATTGAACGGTATTATTTGTCGAAAGCCTGCTGAATTAGCATTCTTCATAGTAAAGAAATATATTGCAGATAATCCGAATCTAACATTTGAAGAAGTTCGCAGCAAACTTAACAAATATGTGAGAATCATATCTGAAATAGAATATTCCATTAAAAAAGATCAGAGTGCAGATAGAGACTTTGAAAGAAGATGGCTATACAAACCCGATGCAAAACTTCAAAGTTCTGACAAAGTGGTATTTATGGTCCAGACTGGATGGAATTATTGGGGATATAATGTTCAAGAGCTATAGACCTAGCGCAGATTTATAGTAAAAATGCTCGCGGTACCCCGAAAAACAAGGGTATCGCGAGCATTTTCTGCAGGTTTTTGCACTAGGTCCCGGTAAAAATTGAGAGAAAAGCGTTATATTAGCGGAAAGCGCGGTGCAGGAGGCACCTTACAGATCAGAAAAAACATCAATTCATGTATAAATTCATTTCATGGAATGTGAACGGCCTGAGGGCTGTATGCGGAAAGGGCTTCGCGGATATATTCGCGGAACTTGATGCCGATTTCTTCTGCCTGCAGGAAACAAAGCTGCAGGAGGGTCAGATCGACCTGGAATTTCCGGGTTACAGGTCATACTGGAACTATGCTGACAAAAAAGGCTATTCGGGAACGGCGATATATACAAGACACGAGCCTGTTTCCGTGGCATATGGAATCGGCATTGACGAACATGACCATGAAGGACGTGCGATAACCCTGGAAATGGACGACTTCTATCTTGTATGCGTCTATGTCCCGAACTCTCAGGACGGGCTGAAGAGGCTCGACTACAGAATGAGATGGGAGGACGACTTCAGGGCTTATCTGTGCGGACTGGCTTCAAGGGAGCATGAGACACCGGAAGGCGGCAGAAGGACCAAGGGCGTCATCGTCTGCGGAGACCTCAACGTGGCCCATCAGGAGATTGACCTCAAGAATCCGAAATCCAACAGGATGAATGCAGGATTCACAGATCAGGAAAGAGATAAGTTCTCAAGCCTTCTCGCAGCCGGATTCGTCGATACGTTCAGACATATGTATCCTGAGGCACGCGACATCTATTCATGGTGGTCATACCGTTTTCAGGCACGTCAGAAGAATGCAGGGTGGCGCATCGACTATTTCGTTGTTTCGGAAGATCTGGCCGGCCGCATAAATGACGCGAAGATACACACGGAAATCTTCGGTTCGGACCACTGTCCGGTGGAGCTGACGCTGAAATGACACGGGAATCCCGTCTCCGCATCATAACCAGAAAGAAAAACAAACTGCAACGACAGATATGCAAAGGATGCGCAAGGCATCCTTTGCGCGTTTAAGATATGTCTTCACCGTATTCTCGGAAAGTTCCAGTTCTTCCGCAACTTCCCTTATCTTCATCTTCTCGACATATACCATGGTGAATACATCCTTGCAGCGTCCTGTAAGCTCCTTGAGCCTGTCATAGGCTTCCTCGACTTTATGAAAATACTCTATTGCCTGTTCTACAGACGACTCATCATGACAGCGATGTGATATATCCTCCAGACTGACCTTCCTGCCTGCAGAACGGATTTCTGACTTCAGCCAGTTCATGGAAGCATTCCTTACAGATGCAAACAGCCATGATACCGGATTTGAAACCGAATCGTGATTCTCCCACAGCTTGATGAAACACTCCTGCACAAGGTCCTTGGCACTATCATAAGGCACACCCAAGCCAACAGAATATATGACAAGATTATTGAACCTCTCGTCATACAGATGTCTGAACATGGAAAGCGTCTTAAGGTGCGGCATTACATGAAAACGTAAAAAAACGCACAAATTTACACCTTTTTCAACATTATCTGTCACCCTTTTCCAAAATATGTTGTCATATGAGTACAGCTGTAAAACCATAATCTTATGACACAGGAAGAAGACAGGAGGCAGGAAGACCTGCTACGGGACGTCGCAATATTGGATCTTCTCAAAAAGGAAGAAGAAGAAAACTACAGGACAATCATTGCCGGTATACGGAAAAGGCGCATTTCACGCATACTGATCCGCGTCGCATGCTCATCAGCAGCGGCAATAGCGCTTGCTCTGGCCCTGCATTTCACATTCAGGACCGGACACAGCATTGTCGACGAGGTGGAGATGCCGACACTTATAAGCGATTCAGGGGAAAGCGTCCGTCTTGGAGAAGACTATGCATATACCTTGGAATTATCATCGGAGGAGAATAGTCCCATAACGGTAACGAAACCGGCGGAAGGCCTGAAACCGGCAAAGCAGAAGGAAACATATACAAGACCGGATACGGTACTGCACGCTGCCTCAAAGATAACAAGCAATACCGTCATCATACCGAAGGGATACACATATAACATCAGGTTCGACGACGGAACGGAGGCATACATAAATTCCGGAAGCTACATCGAATTCCCGAAATCATTTGCAGGGAAAGAAGTCCGGAAGGTAAGCCTCACCGGAGAAGCATATTTCAAGGTTGCCAAGTCACAGACTCCGTTCATAGTTTCTGCTGGTGGAGTTGAAGTGAAGGTTTATGGAACCGAATTCAATGTAAACACCAACAAGAAAGGCAAGGTGGAGACCATACTCGTATCAGGCTCGGTAGGAGTCCGGCAGGAAGACGGCGGAGATGAAGTGATGATGAGTCCGGACCAGCTGCTTACATATGACACGGGGAACGGGGAAATCTCCACGAAGACGATCATCCCGTCGGAATATCTTTCGTGGATGAGAGGAGACTTCACATACAGCGACCGTCCTCTGTTCGAACTTCTTGACGAGATCAGCTCATTCTACAACATCGACATCAGAAAGGACAAAGGACTCGAGAATCAGTCTGTGACGATAAACCTCAGCAGAAAACTCGGACACAAACAGATCATAGAGATACTTGAACCGGCTTTAGGGCTGGAATTCACTGAAACAGGTAACAAATCATACAAATGTAAAACGAACAATTAACGGCTAAACTGATTTTGCTTATGAAAGAATCCAGAAATTCAAGATGCTTCCCTGCAAAGGCAGCCATGCTGTCATCGCTGATCGGCATGATGCTGTTCATGCTGCCGGGGAACACCATGCTTTATGCAAATGATGGTCAGGTATCGGCAGAACAAGCTGTAAAGCACAAGACTGTCACCCTGAGATTCAGGAACGTACCGATAAAGGCTATACTCAATGAAATCAAGAATCAGACAGGTATCGGCTTCGCTCTGACATCTGAGGTGGAAAAAGGCATCGGACACGTGTCGGTAGATGTAAAGGAGGCTACCGTGACAAAGACACTTGAGACTATCCTGATGAATACCGGATACGAACATCAGATAGTGAACAACCAGATAGTGATAACCGGAAGGAAAGTTCAGAAAGGGAAAATAAATCTTTCCGGTACGGTCCTGGACAATCTCAGGGATCCGGTAATCGGCGCAGTGGTATTCATGAAAGGCACAGACAGGGCTACGGACACGGATCTTGACGGAAACTTCTCTATCGTGCTGGACAAACCTGGCACAGTTGAGGTCTCATACCTCGGATACAAGCCATACAGTCTCAATGTTTCACACGACATGAGCGGTATAGTCGTGAAACTGGAGCCGGACAACGTATTGGAAGACGTTGTGGTAACCGGTATCTTCAACAAGAACAAGGAGACGTTTACAGGTTCCGTCACCTCCATTTCGGAGAAGGAACTTGTGAACTTCAAAGGTCAGAACCTCATCGCCACCCTGAAGAACATCGATCCGGTCCTGAACGTTGTGGCCGACAACTATATGGGAAGTGACCCTAACATGCTTCCTGACCTCAGCATACGAGGAAACTCTTCTTTGGGACAGAGCCTTGAAGAAATCGAGATAGGAGTTCAGGCATCACTGAACACTCCTCTGATCATTATGGACGGTTTTGAGATATCTCTTGAAAAGCTCATGGACTATAATGATGAGGACATCGCATCCATGAACATCCTCAAGGATGCCTCTGCCACTGCTATCTATGGTTCAAGGGGAGCAAACGGAGTCATCGTGATCACGACAAAGGCTCCGGAGGCCGGCCGCATCAAGGTTTACCTTAAGGCCGGACTCAACATGGAAATGCCGGACCTTACGTCATACAATCTCATGAACGCAAAGGAGAAGCTTCAGCTTGAGCTTGAAAACGGAGTGTACGACTATCTGTACGACATGGATACAGACGTGCAATTCAAGAAGCTCTACCATGAGAATCTCAAGAACGTGAATCAGGGAGTGGACACCTACTGGATAGGACAACCTATAAGGGTGGGCGTGGGACAGCGCTACAACCTTAACCTTACAGGTGGAAACAATACGTTCAGATGGAGGGCAAGCCTCGGATACAACAACATTGCCGGTGCGATGAAGGGATCGGACAGAAACAACTTCAACGGTACGATCGACCTCTCCTACACCCACAAGAGGCTGATCTTCAACAATCAGACTTCAATAACGACCAACAAGGCGGAAAACAGCAAGTATGGCGAATTCAGTGATTACGCGAACATGAATCCATACTGGCCGATATATGACGAAAACGGCGATCTGATCAAATCCTACACGAGACCGTCTTCGGTGACCACCAACGTCGTAGGAAATCCGCTATACAATTCTACCTTGAACACATACAACAGATCGAACTACACTCAGATCGTAAATAATTTCTCTATTGAATGGAACATAATCGACGAGCTCAGGCTCAGAGGACAGTTCGGCATTTCCAAGAACTTCAACAAATCCGACTCATTCTACCCGGCTGAACACACCAAGTTCGAGACATATTCCATTTCAGACTCGATGAAGAAAGGATCCTATACATATGGAACCGGTGAATCCTTCGCCCTGAACGGCAATGTGACCCTTTCATGGGCAAAGACATTCGCAAAGAAGCACAATATCTATATAGGAGGGGACTTCTTCATTTCCGAGAGCAGCAGCTACTATTATTCCTTCTCTGCAATAGGATTCCCGAATTCGGAACTGGATTTCATCGGCAGCTCGCTCGGATATGCCGACGGAGCAAGACCATCAAGCAGCGAGGGACTGACACGTGCGGTAGGTTATACGGCGAACGTCAACTATTCGTTTGACAACAGATACTTCGTGGACGGTTCATTCCGCGCTGACGGTTCTTCTCTCTTCGGTGGCAACAACAGATTTGCCCCATTCTGGAGTGCCGGTCTCGGATGGAACATACATCGTGAGAAATTCATGGCCAACCAGAAGTTCATCTCCAATCTCAAGCTCAGAGGCTCTATCGGAGAAAGCGGTTCACAGAACTTCTCATCGTATCAGGCTCTCTCAACCTATGCCTACTATACAAATCAGAAATACGGCGTATGGAACGGAGCATACATCATGGGACACGGAAACCCGAACCTGAGATGGCAGAAGGTATACCAATGGAACATAGGTCTGGATCTGTCGATTCTTGACGGAAGGATATCCGCAGCTGTGGATGTCTACAACAAATTCACCCGTGACCTTCTGTCCAGAAGAGACCTTCAGGCATCTACCGGATTCACATCCTATACTGAGAACATCGGAGAGATCAGCAACAAGGGCGTGGAGACAATGGTCAGCGCATATATCATCAGAAACCTCGAAAAGAGGCTCATCTGGAGTCTGACGGGAAGGGTGGCATACAACAGGAACCGGATAGAGAAGCTTTCAGACGCGCTCAAGAAGGATACAGAAGAGGCCATGAAGCAGAACATAGAGATCAACAGCCTGCTCTTCGAGGGAGACCCTACAAATGCCATATATGCTGTCAGGTCCCTTGGAATCGATCCAAGTACCGGTAACGAACTTTATCTTGACAGGAACGGGAATATAACCGAAACCTGGAACGTAGCCGACAAAGTATTCCTCGGAACATATGACCCGAAGTTCAGAGGAAACATAAGTTCACTCTTCCAGTGGCGGGGCCTGTCCCTCAACCTTGCCTTCGGCTTTCATTTCGGAGGATACCAGTACAACACGACCCTGCTGAATAAAGTAGAGATCGACAAGAGCATGATTGCAGCCGGAAACGTGGACAGAAGAGTCTATTCCGACAGATGGCAGAAGCCTGGTGATGTCAAATTCTTCAAGAAGATCGACGATACTCCGACAAAAGCCACATCAAGGTTCGTGATGAAGGACAATGTTCTTGAACTGCAGAACGTCACTCTCCAGTATACGTTTGACGGACAGAAGCTTCAGGACAAGACGAAACTTCAATCGATCATTCTGGGAGTCAATATGTCCGACATATTCTATCTCTCGACCATCAGACGTGAGCGCGGAACAAGCTATCCGTTCGCCAGACATGCATCTCTTTCTGTATCATTAACATTCTAATCATTACTGCCATGAAGAAATACATAATATCAATATCCGCAGCTGTCTGCCTCGCTTTCTCATCGTGCAGCGATTTCCTGGATGTAAAGCCGAAGACAGAAGTTCCTACCGACGATCTCTTCAAGAAAGAAAGCGGTTTCGAAGATGCCCTGAACGGCTGCTACATAAAGATGAACAGCAAGAATCTCTATGGCAAGTTCCTTACCTTGTCAGGAGTAGACTTCCTTGCCAGGTACTATGACAACACCACAGAAGGAACATACGAGTATGCCCTGAGCAACTTCAACTGGAACAACTCATATGTCAAAGGACAGATAAAGAACACTTACAACGAATTCTACAATGTCATCCTGCAGGCCAATGACGTCATAATGCACATTGACACCGAAACAGGAAAGAATGCAGTAAAATCTGAAAAGAAACGCAATCTTCTCAAAGGAGAGGCTCTTGCGATGCGTGCCTTCCTGCATTTCGACATTCTCAGGCTATTCGGACAGCTTCCGAAGAATCCTACGATACAGGTATCACTTCCATATTCGGAAGTGACCGGCATAGAGGACAGGCCTCTCTACGGATTCGACGAGTATGTACAGAAACTGCTGAAAGACCTGAGCGATGCAGAGGAGCTTTTGTCTGACGACCCTTGCAGAACGTACAATCTCAATACACATGTCCATGCTGAAGTTGACGACGATTTCTACCACTACAGGAAATTCAGATTCAATTGGTTTGCCGTCAAGGCACTGCAGGCGAGGGTGCACCTTTACCTCGGCAACCGGGCGGAAGCATATGAGGCGGCCATGAACGTCATCAATGCAAAGAACAGCGACGGAAGCGACTACTTTGCCCTTGCAGGAGACAATGACTTCATGCAGTCCAATTTTGCAATGCCTTCAGAGACCATCATGGGACTCAGCAACAGCAGCCTGGAAGACAACGAAATCGAAAGGCTGTTCAAGAATGAAGCCAACACCTTCCCTATGCTGTTCAGCAAGGACAGACGTGACCTGATGTTCTTCTACAACACAGGAAGCAACAACCGCTACAGCAGATGGTGGGGAGAAGTGACGAACGGAACCGGCGGAACCAATCCATACTACAAGAAATACATGCAGAATGAAGGCAGCGGAAGCGACGCGGACAAGCTCAACAACAGATGGATGGTACCGCTTCTGAGACTCTCTGAAATGTACCTTATCGCGATGGAGGCGACGGACAACCTTGACGAGGCGAATTCTTTATACACCGAATACATGCTTGCGAGAAATGTCCAGGTGAGTGATTATTTCTTTGACCTCGGATGGGTTCAGGGAGAGACAGTCTTCGAGATGAGGATCGAATTCATGGCTGAAGGACAGATGTTCTTCACTTACAAGCGTATAGGATCGACAGACATGTTCTTCGACTATATGACTATCACAGAAGAAGATTATATAATCCCGGTTCCTGAAAGCGAACTTAAATAACGAGTTACATGAAAACAAGATATTCAATCATTCTGGCAGCTGCCGTGCTTACGGCAGCCGGCTGTACAGAAAAACATGAAACCTACAATCTTCCTGAAACAAGATTAGGCTTCACATACACTTTTGACGAAAGCGCCCAGCAGGTATTGGACTCTGCCAGCAGATACACCTTTGTCTATAAGCCGTCCGATGTGGTCGAAGACACCATATGGATAACCATGCAGACTTCCGGATTCGTATCCGACAAGGACAGGCACTTCGAGATACAGCAGGTAGAGGCAGATGCAACGAACATACATACTGCACTGCCTGAAGGAACAGAAGTGATAAATGCCGAATCAGGCAAGCACTTCATGCCGTTTGATTCCCCTGAAACAAGGGAACTTATGGTGGTGAAGGCTGGAGCGACTACAGCACGCCTCCCGATAATCGTCTACAGACATCCTGACCTGCTGTCCGACAAGATATACCTCAGGATCAGACTGAAGGAGAACGAAAATTTCAAGGAATCCTTCCTCAAGAACAGATATATGGTGATCGAGCTCTCGGACATGCTGTCCAAGCCGAGAGAATGGGGATTAGGTGCGATCGAGTATTACTTTACCGGCCCGTACAGCACCGCAAAACATCGTTTCATGATCGACAACGCAACATGGACGCTTGACGACAAATGGTTCGCCACACATTTCTCGACATATAATGTGGACATGGGCTATACCGGATATCTGTCGACATTCTTCACCAACAAGCTGATCGAGGTCAATGACAAGAGGCTTGCAGAAGGAGGAGACGTCATAAGGGATGACAAAGGCAACCCGATATACTTCGTCAATTTCGGTTCACCTCAACCATATAAAAGCAACTAAACAGAAAAGACATGAAAACAATATACAGACTTATGACAATTGCGGTCGCGACATCAATGACCGTATCATGCTTCAAGGATCTGGGAAACTATGACTACAGTTATTTCCCGGACTTCGAGATTGCAGAGCTTGAAAAAAGTTACGATGTCATTTCTTTCGTGGAAAATCTGAAGATCGTGCCTGAGATAAGTTCAGACCTAAAGGATTTTGATTATGTATGGTTCATAACAGCATACAGGACAGGCCTGCATCAGAGGGAGGAATACGCCGACACGCTCTCCACTGAAGCTGTACTGGATGTTCCTTTCGAATATCCTACCGGCACATACGAACTCCATCTCAAGGTAACAAGCAGAGAGAGCGGAGATGCAAAATACCTCAAGACACAGATAAATGCCGTAACTCCTTTCCTCAACGGCTGCTACATACTGTATGAAACAGCTGACGGAAACACGGATATGGATATTCACTATAGCGACGGAGCCGTAACCCGCATGGCCGTGAAGGAGTTCACAGGCAACTCTCTTCCAGGCAGTCCGAAACATCTCTCATATATACCGGAACTGTCATACCTCGATGAGGAAACAGGCAAAAACGTCGTCAATTATGTAATGATACCGGCCAGTGAGAATGGCATGGTCACATTCAACATGACCGACATGTCTCCTGCAAGGACGGCAGAACAGTGGTTCTACGGAGATTACGACATCAGGAAGATTCATCACATCTCCGCTCTCGGATACAGCATCAACATATTCGCAGAAAGCGGAGTGCACACTAATTACCAGATCGTCAACAGCGCATGGGGAGCACAGCTCAGTGCAGGTAAATTCGCTCCTGACGCAGATGTGGTAGGTAGTGGAGCCTACACCGTATCGTCCGACGTATGTTATTTCGGAGACAATGCGTTCTTCTATGACGGAATCAACGGACAGTTCATCAGTCTGGACTACAATTCCAACATGAAGACATACCAGCTCCAGTATGCTCCTCAATTCGAGGGAGAGCTTCCTAAGGAAGAACCGCTTGAAGGCAAGGTCATATTCATGGGAGGAATCAGTCCCAACGGTGTCAACGGCTATAGCTTCATGGAATACATGATGGTGATATGCGAAAGGGAAAACGGAAGCAGATGCTGGTACTACGTACGTCCTGAGATTACAGGCCTTACCATAGTGAGAGAGGGAGAGTTCGGTGCAGACAGTCCGTTTGCATCCGCAACACACTTCTCATCATGCAAGAATGGGGCGAATTATGTCTATGCCGTCTCCGGCAGGAAAATATTTGCGCTCAACCCGAGCACCGGAGACATTCAGGAACTCAGCTTCACTTCACTGCCTGATGGAGATATCACATATTTCCAGACCATGTTCAACGTGATGAGTGACAGTTCATCAGAGAGCAATTTCAACAATTTCGTAATAGCGACTTCAAAAGGAAGTAATCATGCCGTTTCATTCTATGATATGATCGGAGGCATTCCGGTCATGAATCAGGGTCCTGTAAAGAAGTTTGAAGGACAAGGTGTGGTGAAAAGCATACAGTATGCAAGCCAGACCAAAAGAGCCGGCATGATGAGCATGTCAACATCAGTATTCTCGATACACTATTGATATGCTCAGGTTAATAATAATGTTGTGTGTATTCATTGCTGCAGGAGCTCCGGCTCCTGCAGCCAATGAACTTGTCCTGTATAACGGAAACATAATTGACACCGACAACGGCAGAATACTGCCGAACAGGACAATAACGGTCAAGGACGGCATCATAACATCCATCAAACCTGCACGCAGGAAAATCAGGAAGGGAGAAGAGGACATAAGCGGTAAATATGTCATTCCGGGCCTGATAGATTCACACAGCCATTACGGAAACTTCTTCAAGGACTCCTTGTCAGCGAAGAAACTGTCGGAAGAATACATCAGGAACGGCGTCACCACAGTCAGGGATGTAGGAAGCAACTACCTGAACATCAAGGAATACGAAAGACTTAAAGAAAAAGGTTCATTCCACGGACCGGACATATATTACAGTTCCATATGGGCTACAGGCTCCTTCCGTATGCCTGAAAACCATACGGAAGGAGCTAATTCGAGAAACATGCCTTGGAGCCGCATGTTCAGCGTAAAGGACTCCACAGATGCAGCCTTGGAGAAGGCGGTCATGGAAGCCAAGGCATATGGCTGTACCGGATTCAAGCTCTACATCAACTATTCCAAGGAAGACCTTGACAGGCTTGTCCCTATCATAAAGAAACATGGGATGAAGGTGTGGTCCCATTCATCACAGACATCCGGAGCATCCTCGCTTGATGTGGCAGCATCCGGAACGGAAGTCATGTCCCACGCCTATCTCATCCCGGAGAAATACTATATCCCCCGCAAAGGTCTTACGGAAGAAGAATCGGAATATGTGGAGCAGGTTCTCCGCACGATGGTCCGGAACGATGTAGTCCTTGATATGACACTTGCCCTCAGCTACAGGTCAGGCTGCTTCTTTGCCGCCGACGTCGTCAAAGCAGCATATCGGAACGGTGTCAGGTTCGTAATTGGCACTGACCTTCCGGGTTGTGAATTCCACAACGAGATCAGACTGTTGTCTGAAGAATGTGGAATATCCAATCTTGACCTGCTCAGGGCGGCTACCGTTACCGGAGCTGAAATACTCGGGAAGAAAGGATGGCTTGGAGTCATATCGGAAGGAGCAGAAGCGGATATTGTCGTATTGGATGGCAATCCTCTTGAAGACATTTCCTTCCTCAGGAACATAGAGATGACCATTAGTGACGGAAAGACCGCATATAAGGAGGACAGGAACAATATTACCCTATACAACGCCAATATAGTCGATACGGAAACCGGAAAGGTTAAATATGGCAGAAGCATACGTATCACGGATGGAAAGATTGCAGGAATAAGCCGTTCCAGGAAGGAGAGGAAAGAGGGGGAAACGGACATGTCAGGAAAATTCATCATGCCGGGCATGATAGACGCCCATGTCCATTGGGGGAATCTTGCGCAGGACTCCCTTATGGCCGCCAGACTTTCCGAAGACTTTCTTGCTGCCGGAGTCACCACAGTAAGGGACCTTGGCAGCAACTATCTTAATATAATGAAGCATCAGGAACACATTGAAAAAGGCCATTATCATGGCCCGGAAGTGTTCTATTGTTCGTTCTGGGCTGCCGGAAAATACTTCATGGACCCGCTGGACACAATCGGCTGGGAGAGCGGCAGACCTGCACCTTGGAGCAGGAAGATAAACGTTGCCGACTCTACAGACATTGCCATAGAGAAGGCTGTACTGGAAGCCAAAAGCATAGGATGTACAGGATTCAAGCTCTATATAAACTACACTAAGGATGACCTCGCCCGCATGATTCCGATAATGAAAAAACACGGAATGAAAGTCTGGGCACATGCGACACAGGTTTCCGGAGCGACTGCCCTCGAAATGGCGGAAGCAGGAGCCGACGTCGTTTCACATGCATACATGCTTACAGACGACATCACCTCGAGAGACACACTCGATGCTGAAGAAAAGGAATATGTAAGGGAAGTATGCCGCAGACTGAAGGCCGGCAACACCGTACTGGACATCACAGCCCATATAAGCATGCATGAAGGTCAAATGCAATACTGCCGGGATGTAATACGGACGGCTTATGAGGAAGGGGTGGATTTCGTTGTCGGGACAGACTTTTTCGGTTGTGCGATGTACGAAGAAATCCAATGGCTGAAGAAATGCGGAATCAGCAACAAGGACATATTGAAGGCAGCCACGGTAACCGGAGCCGGGATCCTGGGACAGCAGGGAAAGATCGGAACCATCAGAAAAGGAGCGGCCGCAGACCTGATCGTAATGGATGGAAATCCTCTTGAAGACATCAGCAACCTAAAAAGAATAGAAAAGACCATCATTTCAGGCAGAACCGCATATATCCGTTAGTTCATCCTCTCTATCTTCAGATGCTGGATACGGTAATCCTGGTCGGCATAATTGACAAATATCGTCACGACGAACATTTCTCCTCCGGCAGTAAGTGTTCCGAGGGCGTATTTCTTGTTGGAACGCCCTGCCTTGTGGGTTATTTCGAAAGAACGCGGTGTATATGACCTGAAGAAAGACTTGAGTATCTGCCTTGCCTGATTGCGGCTGGAGTCATTGGAATTGGAAAGTATAGTCACTTCAAGATTGTCGGAAAACCATGCGGAAAGCTTCTCCGCATCTCCTGCCGCCAGATATTTGGCTATAGGATTGAAGACGTCATAACTGCTGTCCTGAGCCTTGAGGGCATGTCCGAACAGCATCAGAGCTGAAGTTACGATTATAATGACTGTATTTTTCCCCATTGTGTGACCTTGAAATTCCAGGCAAATATACTGCAAATTCCGAGCCGGACAAAAAGCTTTCCGAAATAATGCGATTTTATTATATTTGTACGATTATTGCACAGATATCATGAAGATCACATTGCTTACAGTCGGAAAGACAGACAAGGACTGGGTCAGACAGGGAATGGAAATATACACTTCCCGTCTGAAACATTACATTACTTTCGGCATTGTCGAGATTCCGGAACTGAAGAATGTCTCTGCGCTCAGCAGGGAGCAGATAAAGTCACGGGAGGGTGAACTGATACTGAAGAACATCAGGCCTGCAGACGACCTTATCCTTCTGGACGAAAGAGGCAGGGAATACACTTCAGTCGAACTGGCGAAAGTGATTCAGGACAAGATATCGTATGTCGGCAAGGACATTGTTTTCGTGATAGGCGGGGCATACGGTTTCTCCGATGATGTTTATGCAAGGGCAAATTCAAGGATTTCACTCTCAAGGATGACCTTTTCTCATCAGATGGTAAGGGCCATATTCATTGAGCAGCTGTACAGGTCATTCACCATAATGAGAGGTGAGCCGTATCACCACGAATAAGGATATGTTCAAGGAATTCACAAAGAAACGTCTGCCGCTGATAGTCCTGCTTACGGCATTGGGCCTTCTCGTATTCTCGATGGCGAGCAACAATGCCGGAGGAGATACGGAAAGAGTGGCGGAAAAGGTGGCTCAGAAACTCGACAAACGTCTGGAGCTGCTTGATTCATATGTCCGACAGGCTATTGAAAGCGACAATGAGGACTTTCTATGCCTCGAAAAGCTTCCTGAGGACATGGTGATATATCTTTATGTCAATGACTCCCTCAAATCCTGGAACAACCAGTTTTCCGTCATCAACGACGACATAAGCAACCGGCTTGTATTCAACAGGCTGACCGACTTCAACAACCGGCTCGTTTCCCCGCTGACCGATGTCACGGAAAACATATCATACATGAACCTGGGTGCGAAGTGGTACGTGATGAAATCCGTCCAGGGCGGAAACAACGCAAAGGTCATCGCAGGCCTTGAAATCAAGAACAACCTCATCGACGACCTTCGCAGGGCGGAAAACGGAGTAAACAGGCATCTCAGGCTTTCCAAAAGATATTCAGTCATGACAATGATGAACAGCGGAGGCATCCCTGTCGAAATAGACGGCGTTCCGCTTTTCAAGGTCACGTATGATTCTGACCAGGGCACACCGTTCTTCGACAACTCCCTGATCAGATGGATAGCCCTGCTCCTCCTCGCCGTATCAATGATCCTGTTCCTGTACGGGCACAGGTCATTCAAGGTATATGTCACGGTACTGTGCTCGCTTTGCGTCCTCACGGTCATAGCCTACATCTGGGAAATCCAGATGAGCGGAACATCCGTTCTGTTCTCGCCGACCCTGTATGCTGACGGAACCGTGTTCTTCTCTCTCGGAGCCCTCCTGCTGATCAACATGTTCATCACTACGGTGCATTTGTGTTCATATATGATGAGGGACGCAATCCTGGAGCATTTCCGCACCAGGAGAAACAGAAGAAGGCTGAAGCTTATCCTGCTCATCATAACCGTTACGCTATCGGTAGTCGCCACGTTCCTATATACGCATCTGACCCTCCGGAGCCTGATAATGAATTCCAACATAAATCTGGAGCTGTACAGAGGAAACGACATGATACAGTATACCGTACTTGTATACGTGTCATACACCGGCCTTCTTTTCTGCCTGATGCTGCTTGTCCAGGGCATCCAGCCTGCAGTAAGGGAGATTCTTGGTATAAGATACAACCTGTTCAAGACCCGCAACCTCGTCCTGTACGCATTCCTATGCGCACTGTACTTTACCGTAACCGCATCATCGCTCGGATTCAGGAAGGAACAGGACAGGGTCATGGTATGGGCAAACAGACTTGCCGTAGAAAGAGACCTCGGCCTTGAAATACAGCTCAGGGCGGTGGAGGAACCGATTGCATCCGACCAGCTGATCGCCTCGCTGGCAGAGATGGGCAACACCCAGGGAATCATAATGAACAGGATATCCGAATATCATATGCCTCGCGTGAAACAGGGGTACAACATGACCGTGCTTCTGTTCGATGACGACGACCGCATGGGACTGACTTACTTCAACAACATACTTAGGACTGGTACGCCGATAGCCAAGGGATCGAACTTCCTCTTCCTTACGGACAGCAACGGAAGAAGCAGGTATGCCGGAACTTTCGCCTTCTATTCAAAGGAGAAAGGCCTTACACGGCTGCTGCTGGAAATCGAACCGCAGTCGAACCGTGAGGACAGAGGATACTACAGCATTCTGGGACAGTTCTCCAACCCGGGAAACATAAACATCCCTTCCATCTATTCATATGCGAAATACTCTTCCGACAGACTGATCTCATACAAAGGAAACTATCCGTATCCGACCGTATATCAGGAAGAGGACAAGGGACGCCTCGGAGAAACCAGCAAAGAGATAATCCGGACCAACGGCCACGTCCATTTCCTCCATCTTGTGAGTGAAAACGAACTGATAATCATTTCGAGGCCGCAAAGAGGCATACTTGTATATTTCACATCCTTCTCCTATCTCTTCCTTGCACTTTGTGCCGTCCTGCATCTTTTTGCAAGAAGCGGAAACAGAAAAGGAACCTTCAACAACGAATATTTCAAGAGCAACTATTTCAGGACGAGGATAAACACCATCCTCTTCGCCTCGTCATTCATGATACTTGCCAGCATGACGGCAGTCAGTGTCCTGTTCGTGTACAAGAGGAACGAGACGAACATGCACAACCTCATGTCCACCAAGATCAGTACGATCCAGGCCCTTACTGAAAACAGGATAAGGACGGCCAGGTCGCACCAGGACCTCATGGGACAGGATTTTGCTGCTGCGCTTGAAAATATCGGCAACACGACGAAATCCGACATAACACTTTACACCCCGGAAGGAAAGGTCTTCCTTTCCACAACACCGGAAGTGTTCGAGAAGATGATTCTCGGAAGCAGAATAAACCAGGACGCGTTCCACAGCATACGTCACCAGAACCAGAGATTCTTCATACATAAGGAGAAGATTGACAATTACAGCTATTGGTCGATGTATGCACCTATATTCAATGACAACGGAGACCTGATAGCGATCATAAGTTCTCCGTACACGGACAGGAACTACGATTTCCAGAGAGAAGCCTTCTTCCATGCGGCACTGATCATCAACCTTTTCATTCTCCTGCTGATCGCATCCCTGCTCTTCAGCACCAGGGAAGTAAAGACCCTGTTCTCTCCACTCATAGAAATGGGAAAGAAGATGAATGTGGCCGACGTCCACAATCTTGAATACATCATCTACAAGCGTGACGACGAGATTTCATCTCTCGTAGATGCATATAACCGAATGGTCCACGACCTTTCGGACTCCACAAGGCAGCTGGCACAGGCCGAACGAGACAAGGCATGGAGCCAGATGGCCCGTCAGGTGGCCCATGAGATCAAGAACCCTCTGACACCTATCAAGCTTCAGATCCAGAGGCTCATAAGGATGAAGCAGAACAACAATCCGAACTGGGAGGAGAGGTTTGACGAAGTGTCTTCAGTGGTTCTGGAACACATCGACATACTTACGGAAACGGCAAACGAATTCTCGACATTCGCAAAGCTTTACAGCGAAGAGCCGGTCCTCATGGATCTTGACAAGACCCTTAAGGACCAGATAATGATATTCGACAACAAGGAAAACATCTCGATCGAATACATCGGCCTTACAGAAGCATACGTCATGGCTCCGAAACCTCAGCTCATCCGTGTATTCGTGAATCTCCTGACCAATGCGGTACAGGCTGTAGAGATCCAGCAGAAGGAGGCGGAGGAACATGGAAGGAAGGCCGAAACCGGCAGGATACTGATCTGCCTCAGGAACAGTTTCAAGGACGGCTGCTACGACATCGTGTTCGACGACAACGGTCCAGGAGTGAATGAAGAAAACCTCGACAGGCTGTTCACGCCTAATTTCACGACAAAGACAAGCGGCACAGGCCTCGGACTGGCCATATGCCGCAATATCATTGAAAAATGTGAAGGTGAAATAGGATACCGGAGATCATTCGCTCTGGGAGGAGCTTCATTTACAGTCACCCTCCCGAAGCATCAGGCATAGCCCTTAAAGGACATATGCCTTGACATCCGCTGCCGTGATGCGGCTGCCTGAAAGTATCAGCAGTCTCTCTACGACATTACGCAGTTCACGGATGTTTCCGGTCCAGCTCTTTTCCACAAGCAGCTTCATCGCATCCGGATCCACCTCGCGCGGACTCATTCCTGTCTCCGAGCATATCTGACCTATGAAATGGTCGACAAGAAGAGGTATGTCGCTCTTTCGTTCGTCAAGAGTAGGGACGTTTATCACGATGACGCTCAGACGATGGTAAAGGTCCTCCCTGAAATGTCCCTTTTCGATCTCCTCCTTGAGATTCTTGTTGGTTGCAGCCAGCACACGGACGTCCACAACTATATCCTTGTCGCTTCCCACACGGGAAAGCTTCTTCTCCTGAAGCACTCGCAGCACCTTGGCCTGGGCGGCCAGCGACATGTCGCCGATCTCATCAAGGAAGAGAGTACCTCCGTCGGCCTGCTCGAATTTTCCCTTATGCTGCTTGATCGCTGAAGTGAAGGCACCTTTCTCATGACCGAAAAGCTCACTCTCGATCAGTTCGGACGGTATGGCCGCGCAGTTGACCTCGATATAAGGAGCGGCCGAACGGGAGCTCTTCTGATGGAGGTTCCTCGCCACAAGTTCCTTTCCGGTTCCGTTCGATCCTATGATCAGGACCCTGGCATCGGTAGGGGCCACCTTGTCTATCATCTCACGGATATGCATAAGCGCCTCAGAATCACCTACCATTTCCTGTCCGTAAACCTTCTTCTTAAGGATTCTGGTCTCCTTGACAAGGGATACCTTGTCCGTCGCATTCTTGATGGTGATGAGGATACGGTTGAGGTCCAAAGGCTTCTGTATGAAGTCAAAGGCTCCCTTCTTGATGCACTCGACAGCCGTCTCGATGTCTCCATGGCCGGAAATCATGACCACAGCAGCATCCACACCCATGGCGGCAAGCTTGTCCAGGACCTCCATGCCGTCCATCTCCGGCATCTTTATGTCGCAGAATATGACGCTGTACTTTTCCTTGTCAGCCATTTCACAACCTGTCGCTCCGTTTTCAGCGACATCGACATCATAACCCTCGTCCGCAAGAATCTCCTTCAAGGAGTTCCTGATCGACCTTTCATCATCAATAATGAGAATCTTCATGTTTTAAGAATTATATCGTTAAGGCAGTGTGCAGACTCCCCTGCCATTCATTTACAAATATCGACATTTTTGGGAGTTTACACAATATTTTATAATTTTGCTTGATTTTATATTACAACGTGTACCGATGAATATACCTGACATAATAATTGCCATCGACGGCTATTCGTCTACAGGAAAAAGCTCCTTTGCAAAAATCATAGCAAACGAGTTTTCTTTTCAATATCTTGATTCCGGAGCTCTCTACAGAGGGGTCACCCTCTTTGCCATAGAGAACGGTTTCATATCCGACGACTGCACCATTGACGTGCAGGGTCTTGATGCCGCCATGGAGAGCCTCGACCTGCATTTCGGTCAGGAAGGTACATACATAGGAGAACGATGTATCGAAAAGGAGATAAGGTCTCTTGAGGTCGCAGGAAAGGTAAGTCCCATAGCTACGGTTGCGGAGGTGCGGGATTTCGTGGACAGGAAGCTCCGCGAATTCGGAAAGAGGAAGCGCGTTGTGATGGACGGACGTGACATCGGCACCACTGTATTCCCAGATGCGGAACTGAAGATATTCATGACGGCAGACCCGATGATCAGGGCTCACAGACGTGCGGCCGAGATGGAGGCGAAAGGTGTGAAGGCGGACCTTCAGGAGGTGCTGGCAAATCTTCAGGAGCGCGACCGCATCGATTCCACAAGGGAGGTTTCTCCTCTCACACAGGCACCTGACGCGATTGTCCTCGACAATTCACATATGACCATTGAAGACCAGATGGAATGGATCAAAGGCGTAATCTCCGAACGTTTCGGATGCTAATTCATGAGATATGATCACCGTCGACATCGATAAGAATTCCGGCTTCTGCGCCGGTGTGATCAGGGCGATCGGCAAAGCCGAGGAATTCCTGAATGACAAGGACGGAAGTCCTAAACGTCTGTACTCCCTCGGAGCGATAGTTCACAATGACTCGGAGCTTGAAAGGCTTCAGAAGCAGGGACTCGTAACCATCGACAACGAAGATTTCGAGGAAATGGTGAACGCCGAGGGCGAGGTCCTTCTCATCAGGGCTCACGGAGAACCGCCTCAGACCTATACCAGGGCGGAAAGCCTCGGTTTCAGCATCATAGACTGTACCTGTCCTGTAGTGCTGAAGCTGCAGCAGAGGATAAAGGAGGCATACATGGCCCAGGCCAAGGAAGGCTCAGGTCAGATCATCATCTTCGGAAAGATCGGCCATGCTGAAGTCCTCGGACTTATCGGACAGACTGACGGCACAGCCATCGTGGTCGAAGACATGAGGATGATGGAGCAGGCGGTCAAGGAGGGAAGCATCAGGCTTGACGTCAGCACTGAGGTATTCAGCCAGACGACAAAGAGTCCGGCCGAATACAGAAGCCTTTGTTCAAGGCTGGAGGAGATGATGGCAAGGCATAACGAACTTTCTGTCGAAAGGTTCAAGGGCAAAAACCTTCTCAAGGTACATGACACCATATGTTCGCAGGTTGCGACCCGTCACGAAAGGCTCTCGAAGTTCGCACTTGAACATGACCTGATCGTATTCGTCGCCGGCAAGGCAAGTTCGAACGGCAAGGTGCTGTGCGACCTCTGCAAGTCCATGAACATCCGCACCTACCATATCGACTCCCCTTCAGAAATCAAGAGGGAATGGTTCAGGGCCGATGACAAGGTCGGGGTATGCGGAGCGACTTCGACCCCTAAATGGCTGCTGGAAGAGACAGCCCGACACATACTCGAACTCAACCGCTATGTCCCTGAATGGGAGAAGACATTCGGCGAGAAAGATGCTGACAATCAGTAAAAATTTGTTTGGATAGATACTATTTTATATTTTTGCAGCCGATTTTCAGAATCCTTTGAAACAATAACGATAAACAATACATTTTATGGCAACAACAGCTGATTTCAAGAACGGACTTTACCTTAGCTACAACGGCAAGCCATGCCAGATCGTATGGTTCCAGCACGTCAAGCCAGGAAAGGGTCCTGCTTTCGTAAAGACAAAACTCAGAAACCTCGAGAACGGACGTATCCTCGAGAACACTTTCACAGCAGGTGCAAAGATCGACACAATCAACGTAGAGAGAAGACCATATCAGTTCCTTTACAAGGATGAGGACGGATTCAACTTCATGCACGAGGAGACTTACGAGCAGATCCACCTCGACACTGACCTCGTTGACAACGCAGACCTCATGAAGGAGGGCCAGCACGTTGAGATGATGTTCCTCGCTGACGAGGAGCGCTGCCTCACTTGCGAGCTCCCTACATACGTTGAGCTTGAGGTGACCTACACCGAGCCTGCAGTAAAGGGCGATACAGCTTCAACAAACGCTCAGAAGGAGATCACTCTCGAGACAGGTGCAATCATCATGGCACCTCTCTTCATCAACATCGGAGAGAAGATCCGCGTGAACACAACTGACCGTTCATACGGCGAGCGCGTGAAGTAATTCTTCCTCAAGACAGAGAAACAGCGAAGGCTGTAATTCCAGCGATCCTCCCCACTCCGTGGGTCCCCTCTTTTAGATTTGCACCATAATTCCAATATGGAGTTATGGTGCTCTTTTATTGTACCTTTGACATAGGTCTGAATGATGTGAACTATGGCCCCCTCTAGGTATTCCCTTCAAAGGGTATTAGACATGTTCAGGCTATATGTTAAACCAATAAGACTGACCAGAAAGAGGAGGTGAACTAAGGTCGCTACTGGACTGACATATTCACGGCGCGTATCAGACCTCCTCTTTCTCCATATTGAAATGACAATTTAGAATTGTAGACATTGTAGTCTAATAAAAGTATCAGCGTCAAAGGCAATATGGCGTCAGCCAACTAAACACCACAAAGTTATGCAAATTTCTCATTTCGTTGGGATTGACATCTCAAAAGAAACTCTGGATGCGGCATTGTATCCATCTCGAGATCGAAAGACAGACTTTCTCCATTTCGCAAACAGCACAAAAGGTCTTGGAGAAATGATGTCCTGGTTAAAGATTAGAGGCGTAAAGTCCTCCGAACTACTCATTTGTGCAGAACATACTGGTATCTACACAAACACTCTAATTGCATTTGCACACAAGAAAGGCATTGCATTAAGTCTTAATTCTCCGCTTGACATCAAACGTTCCATCGGACTTGCCAGAGGTAAGAATGATGCGGTGGACGCCGCCCGCATAGCTGAGTTTGCATATACTCGCAGAGACAAACTCAGATTATACGAAAAGCCATCAGAAGGAATCATTAAGCTACAATATCTACTAACAGAACGTCGCCAATATGTGAGACAGCGAACAGCAATCATTAACCTCCATAGTGCAATGGGGCAGTATGAAACATCAGATGGTCGTTCACGTAATGAATCTGCAATAAATCATACAGAAAAGTTGATCAAGAAGGTCGAGGAACAGATGCATACAGTGATATCAGAGGATCCTGCCATCAAAAGGAACTTTGACTTGGTACATAGTGTTAAAGGTATCGGACTGATAAATGCTATAAATACAATCGTATATACCAATAACTTCAAGTCCTTCGAGTCTCCTAGAAAATATGCATGCTACATCGGAGTTGCTCCTTTTGACTATACCTCAGGAACAAGTATCAGAGGTAAAACGCAGGTATCCAAAATATGTCGCACACAACAAAAGGCGGAACTTTCCATGGCCGCACGCAGCGCTATTGTGCATGATCCTGGACTTAGACGTTATTATCAGCGCAAGATGAAAGAAAAGGGAGGAGATAAGAGCGCTCATGGCATTGTTATTAATGCCATTAAGTTCAAGCTTATACTTAGAATGTTTGCTGTAGTACGGGCAGGTGAACCCTATAGAGTTCTTAATTATTGATATACAGTCGGCTGAACTATTCTTTTCCATGTAGTGCCAGATTGTAGGAGATGAAACAAATTAGAGTAATAGATGAATGTCTAGTCAAAGTAATAGTATAGCTCCATCCTGCTTTCCTCTATATGATGCTAGTGACGCCGTCATAAATAGAAAGATATGAATAATAAACAGCGTGAAATCGTATCAGAATGCTTTCGCAATTATAAAGAAGCTGTTCTGGAACAAGCTAAACACCCAGATGACGAAGATTATGATAATTGGGTAGTTCATACTGAAACTCAACTTGAAAATGCAATCGAAGACATGGTAAGGACTCAAATCCTAAAACATATAGAGTCTTACCTAAAAATAGAACTTAGTCTTTAACCTAAAATCCATACATTATATACATCAATCGGGAATAAGGAACTCGATGTGTCGAATTACCTTATTCCCGACTGATGCTGCAGCATACTCTAAACTATAGCCACTAAAACAATCCGCAAAAAATCCAAAAAAGTTAAGAAATCTCTTGGAAAAGTCTTAGAATACCCTTTTCGGGAGCCAATG
>JAFQAR010000009.1 GCA_017399905.1 Bacteroidales bacterium | reverse complement strand
CTCAAGGAGGAGCTCAAGAAGGTAACCAAGAAGGATGTTCAGATCAACATCTACGAGGTTAAGAAGCCTGAGGTTGACGCTCACATCGTAGCAGACTCAATCGCTCGTCAGATCGAGGGTCGTGTATCATACCGTCGCGCAATCAAGATGGCCGTAGCAACTACAATGCGTGTAGGTGCTGAGGGTATCAAGGTTCAGATCAGCGGTCGTCTCGGCGGCGCCGAGATGGCAAGAAGCGAGATGTTCAAGGAAGGTCGTACACCTCTCCACACATTCCGCGCTGACATCGACTACGCACTCGCTGAGGCTCACACCAAGGTAGGCGTTCTCGGTATCAAGGTATGGATCTGCAACGGTGAGGTTTACGGAAAGAAGGATCTCTCTCCTAACGCAGGTATCGCAGCTCAGGCTCAGCAGTCTGGCAACAACAACCGTGGCGGACGTGGCGGCGATCGTCGTCGTGGCGGACGTGGCGGACGCAGAGACAACAAGTAATTGTAATCTCATACATTCAGAAGGGATGGCAGAAATGCCATCCCTTTTTTGCTTTATTTACCATACCTCACACCTGCTTCGCTCAGGATGTTGATTGACAAGGCAAATTGAAGGAGCTTGGACGAAAACAGCTGTTTTTCTGCCTGAGGTCTCAAGGATATGTACGGGGTGTCATCTTTTTTTTGATTTTGTTGTCATATATGTGAAAGGAAATTTCATTATCTTTGAATGTTTTTCCTTTTTGTATGTGAAAGACGAAATATGTTGATAACCAATGAATATTAATATTATGAAAATCAGATCAATTCTTTTTGCAACGCTTGGAGTTGCTGTGATGGCATCGTGTACGGGCAGGGTGTCGGACGTCACTGAAATCACCGGTACCGTGGTTCCGGAGAACATTACTGATGTAAAGGTTGTTCTTGGAACAGTTGTGGATACTCTCGTGCCTGTTACAGACGGCAGGTTTACCGTCACTGTCCCTACTGACATGTCTGTTCTCGGAGTCGTTTCGGTTGCACATTATGCCGCAAACTTCATTGCTGACGGTACACCTCTTACAATAGTGCTTGACGAGAAGTCGACCGTAACTTCAAAATATCCGAAGATATCCGTTCAGGAGAGGCTCAATGCTTTCTCTGAGGCTGATGCCGCTTACGCCGAGGAATACGGTGCGAAGCGTATGGAGATAATTGCGGATACGCTTCTTACTGATGAAGAGAAGCAGGAAAAATTGCAGGAGTTCTATGCTTCATTCATGAAGGACTATAAGTCTCACAATGAGAAGGCATATCTTGAGAATACCGACAACTTCATTTCTCTTTTCGCTCTTCAGAATCTCCGTTATGAATATGAGGACGCAGAACTTGATTCGCTTCTGAATCTTCTTGTTCCGGAACTTCAGGAGCATAGTTTCGTAAAGAGCATGAAGGAGGCTGTGGCTGCAAGAGTGGCGACTTCAGAGGGTAAGATGTTTACGGATTTTACAGTCAATTCGGTTGTCGGAATGACCCGCAGCATTCCTCCTCAGCCTAAGTATGCGGAGGTGAAGTTCTCTGACTATGTAGGCAAGGGCAAGTATGTGCTTGTTGATTTCTGGGCTCCATGGTGCGGACCATGCAAGAGGGAGATCCCTAACATCAAGAAGGTGTATGAGAAGTATGCCGACAAGGGCTTCGAGGTCCTCAGCATCGCTGTCTGGGAGCGTCAGCCTGTAGAGGTTACGATCAATACTGCTGCAGAGCTCGGTATGGACTGGCAGCACATCAACAATGCCGGAAGCGTACCTACATCGATCTACGGCATCGAGGGTATTCCTCACCTTATGCTCATCGGTCCTGACGGAACCATCCTCAAGAGGGGATTCCACGGCCTTGACGGCATTGAGGCTGCTGTTTCGGAATATCTGAAGTGAATCTAAGAGATAAGATAAAGCTTTTTCCACATTCCCCAGGTGTCTACAGGTATTATGACGCCGAGGGGAATGTGATTTATGTGGGTAAGGCAAAGGATCTGCACAAGAGGGTGGCGCAGTATTTCGTGCCGGCCGAGAGGCTGACGAGGAAGACTGCGGTGATGGTCTCGAAGATTGCGGATGCGGAATATACCGTGGTCGAGTCCGAGGCTGATGCCCTTCTTCTGGAGAACAACCTCATAAAGCAGTTCAAGCCGCGCTACAACATCCTTCTGAAGGATTCGAAGACCTATCCGTGGATATGTGTGACGGCGGAGGAGTTTCCGCGTGTCTTCCTGACACGCCGTCTTGTCAAGGACGGTTCAAGGTATTTCGGTCCGTACAGCAGTGTCGTGCATGCGCGCAATCTGGTGGAATTCATACACAGTGTCTATCCGCTCCGTACCTGCAAGCATAAGATAACTTCCGACGTGATCCTTCGCGGAAAGATCCGTCCTTGCCTGAACTTCCATATCAGGAAGTGCCTCGGGTGCTGTGTTGGCGGAATTTCCCGGAAGGAGTACAATTCGGACATAGAGGAGATAGTCGCTCTTCTGAAGGGAGGCGGACGCGAGGTAATCCAGCACTATAAGGGGCTGATGGCCGAAGCGGCCGGGCGTATGGACTTCGAGCAGGCTCAGGTCTACAAGGAGAAGATGCAGTCGCTGGAGCAGCATTACAGCAAGTCGGTGATCATGAACTCCGCAGTCGGAGATGTGGACGTGTTCTCGCTTCTTGTCGACGGTCCTGAAGCTTTCGGAAACTTCATGAGGATACGTGGCGGAGCCGTCGTGCAGTCCCTCAACCTCGGATTCAAGCTTATGATCGAGGAGGAGCAGGAGGCTGTGCTGGGAATGTTCGTCGCCGAGATAAGGAGCAAGTTCGGGGATCTTTCCAAGGAGGTCATAGTGCCTTTCATGCCTGATGTGGAGATTCCCGGATCGGAGTTCCGTGTTCCGGTCCGCGGTGACAAGCTGTCTCTGCTGGAGCTGAGCGCACGCAATGCAAAGGAGATGCGCCTGAACGCCCTGAAGCAGCAGGAGCATACTGACCCGGATGCCTATAAGAATATGGTCATGGAGTCCCTTCAGAAGCAGATCGGCATGAAGGAGCTGCCGGTGCATATCGAGTGCTTCGATAACTCCAACATCCAGGGTACGAATCCTGTGTCGGCCTGTGTCGTGTTCCGCAATGCGGTGCCTTCTAAGAAGGATTACAGGCATTTCAAGGTGAAGACTGTGGTCGGAGCGAACGACTATGCCACGATGAAGGAGGTCGTGAACCGCCGCTATTCCCGTATGCTGGCTGAAAATCCGGATGACCTTCCTCAGCTTGTGGTCATCGACGGAGGCAAGGGCCAGCTGGCTTTTGCATATGAGGCCCTTGCCGAGCTCGGGCTGACGGACAAGCTGACAGTCATAGCGCTGGCCGAAAGGATGGAGGAGGTATACAGGGTCGGAGACCCGTATCCGATGTTCATAGACAGGAATTCGCCGGCGCTGAAGGTTCTGCAGCAGATAAGGGACGAAGCGCACCGCTTCGGCATCACCTTCCACCGCAGCCTGCGCAGCAAGGCGCAGGTGGAGTCTGTGCTGACGTCCATAAAGGGCGTCGGTGCAAAGACGGAGCAGCGCCTTCTGCTGCGCTTCGGCAGCGTGGCCCGTATCGCGGCGGCCTCCGTCGACGATGTCGCCGGTCTCGTCGGCCGTCCGCTTGCAGAGCGTATCCTTGCGGAACTGAAAGGGGAGGCAGCAGCCGGGCCTTCCGAAGACAGTAAAGAATAAAACGTATTGTCCGGCAATGTCGGACCGATAAACATATGGCAATGAAAGAAAGAATCCTCTCCCTTTATGACTGGTTCCTCATCGTAGGAGTCATCGCATCCAATCTGATCTATTCGCTGCTCAGCGGCAACGTGGATATTGTAGGCTCTGTGGCAGGTATAGCCGGGGTCCTTTGTGTCGTCCTGGTGGCTAAAGGCAGTATCTGGAACTATCTTTTCGGAATAGTCAATGTGTCGATGTATGCCTATATCTCCTACAAGGCGTCACTTTACGGTGATGCGGTCCTCAATGCTTTCTACTACGTGCCCATGCAGTTCATCGGCTGGTGGCAGTGGCGTCGCAGGGGTGCGGCCATGAATGAGGCGGAAGCCGGCGGCAACGGAGTTCAGGTGAAGGCGAGGCGCTTTACATGGAAGCAGAGGGCGATGCTTGCGGCCGGGTGTACTGTTGCCGTGCTTGCGGTAGGTTTCATTCTGAAGCACTTCGGAGACCCCCAGCCTTTCAAGGATTCGACAACCACGGTTCTCAGCATTGTGGCCCAGGCATTGATGGCTCTGGCCTTTATGGAGCAGTGGGCTTTATGGATAATAACCAATGTCGTGAGCGTCGTGATGTGGTGCATCTGTGTGGCCCGTGGTGAGGCCCATGCAGCAGTCATGGTCATAATGTGGACCTTCTATCTGCTGAACTCCATTAATGGATTCAGGGTATGGCTGAAGCTTAGCCGATAGTCTTTTATGCCAAAATTTTCTTTTCTCGTTTTTTTTTATTTAATTTGCAAAGTTTTTAGCGCAAAATACGTGTATTAAGATACTAATTTATTAACTAAAAATTTAACGTTATGGCTAATATTGCAGAAGACGTAAAGGCAATCATCGTCGAGAAATTGGGCGTTGATGCGTCTGAGGTTACTGAAACAGCTAGCTTCACAAATGATCTCGGAGCTGATTCACTTGATATCGTAGAGCTCATCATGGATTTCGAGAAGAAGTTTGAGATCGAGATTCCAGACGAGGATGCAGGTGATAAGATCGCAACAGTAGGTGACGCTATCAAGTACATCGAGGACAAGGTAAACGCAAAATAATCTGTCTGAGATAAACGAATAAGAGGACGACTGAAAAGTCGTCCTCTGTTGTTTTATGCCTCTTCCGTCCTATTCGGCTGATTTCGGAACCGAGAATGTGACCTTGAGCTGAGGTCTTGCACCTTCTGCGTCCGGTCCGTTAAGGACAGCGTTGTAGTATCTGTCTCTGTCAAGCTCTGTTGACACCTTCTCGTTTGATGAACTTCCCATGCTTGCGTACTGGGCCATCATCATGTAGTTATAGTAGTTGCTGTATCCGTATCCGCCATATCCGCCGTAACCGCCATAGCCATAACCACCGTAGCCATATCCGCCGTATCCGCCATAACCGCCGTAACCGTATCCATATCCGTAAGGATCGTACATCATGTTGTTATAGTATGAGTTGTACAGGAGGTTGTTGAAATTGTTGTTGCTGTTTGTGTTGCCTTCCGATATCACCTCCTCGAACATGATGAGGAACCAGATGTCGTAGTTGCTGATCTTCTTGGCGTATTCCGCATCGTTTCTGTCGAGCTTCAGGATCTCCTGGATGTGGTGGCTGATGTCAGGAGCATACATGTGTGTCGACCTGTTGATGTTGCCCTGGTTCTCGCTTTCGATGCTGGCGTCTGTCAGACCTGCATATGAAACGTAGTCTCCCTCAGTGCTGCGGAGCCTTACGGTAGGGCTCAGTATGGTAGGATACTTGTCAAGGGCATCATAGTCTCCGTCCACATTGTAAGGCATCATGATGGTGGCCTTGTTTATCACAACCTGTGACGGGTCGGTGATGCCTGCTTCGTCAAGCATCTCCTCGAGGATCTTCTTGATGCCTTCCGCCTTCACTACAGGCTTCACTCCGTTTCCGCCCTCGACATAGATCTTGTCTGTCGCCAGGGCGCCTTCGCCTTCATAAAGCTGTGATGTCTCGTGGCTGCCGGCGTTGAAGGCTACCTGTGTAGGGAATGTTATGTTTCCGTCGTCATCCACCCTCACGAAGTCTCCCGGACCGAAAATGAATACGAATGAAGTGTCGACAGGTTCGTCCGAATGGTCATATTCTGCCGTGAACTTGAGTTCCGCGAAGTTTCCTGTCACGAAGTTGTAGGAGTTCGTCTGGATCTCCAGTTCGAACATATTGATTCGTCCGCCGGATCCCGCAGGGGTGTCTGTGTAGAAATATATGCCCGGAATGTCGTTGATGTAGGCGTTCACGCTGTCCATGTCGGCTTTTTTGAGCTTCTCCACGAATCTTTCCGCAAATTCGAGGCTGAAGTCGAACGACAGGGAGTCTCCGCCTGAGTAGACAGGGGTTCCCACGGTGATCCTGTTGCCCAGGTCCACATACTCCTCAAGCACTCTCGGGTCGGAAAGCGAGCCCATGTAGATCACTGTCGAGTCAAGCGGCTTCTTCAGCTCAGATACATATACGTTCTGAAGTATGCGTTGGTCCTTGTCGTATACTGTGGACAGGGTGTCGCGTACCGCGGTGAAATGGAACTGCTGTATCTTTGTGTTCCTTCCGAAATCGAGGGTGTCCCAGATAGGTACAAGAGTGAAGCTGGAACTTTTGGTGCATGTTCCAAGAGTTCCGTCGTTGATGGCTCCGAATGTGAATCGTGTGGTGCTGTAGCCTGAAAGGCTGTCTGAAAGCTGCAGTCTTATATCCTTGAGGTCAACCGCCTCCGGTGTGAAGACATCCCACTTCTGGTCGGTCGGGATAAGGTTTTCTCCGAGTTCTTCGTTTATATCAACACATGACGCAGAGCCAAGCAGTATCGCACCGATAGCCGCAAGGCGGCTGACTCTGCCGAGTAAATCAAATCTCATTATAAATTATCGTAAAAACTGTTGTAATCTTCAATGTATGCCCCGTTCTCCATGGCCTCGGCGTTGTATGGGAGGCAAGGGAGTCCGGAATCCTTGCAGTAGTCAACGAGCTCCTTGTCCACATCTTCCGCTCCGAAGATGACGCCGTCCGAATAGCTGGCCGCAAGTTTCGCAAGATTTATGCCAGTCGGGTCCGAGAGAAGTCCGAGGTCTTCGGCCGAAACACCTCCGAATACGACCCTCTCCTTGAAGTCTTCAGGGAAACCGGCCTCAGGGGTGTCGTCGTAAAGCGAGAGGACAACCTTGCTGTTCGAGAAAATAGGGTCGTCTATGTATGCCTTCTTGAGATATATCGGAAGAATATGTGATATCCATCCCTGACAGTGGATGATGTCCGGAGCCCATCTGAGCTTCTTCACTGTCTCGAGCACGCCTCTTGCAAAGAAGATGGCCCTCTCTCCATTGTCCTTGAAGAATTCTCCGTTGTCGTCGAAGTAGACGTTCTTGCGGTGGAAATAGTCCTCGTTGTCAATGAAATACACCTGCATTCTCGCTGCAGATATGGATGCGACCTTTATCACGAGAGGTCTGTCCACATCATTGATGATGATGTTCATGCCGGAGAGACGTATCACTTCATGAAGCTGGTTCTTCCTTTCGTTTATGCATCCGTATCTTGGCATGAAGGACCTGATTTCCTTCTTTCTTTCCTGGATACCCTGAGGAAGATACCTGCCTATGTTTGCGATAGGCGATTCCGGGAGATATGGGAATATCTCCGAATTCACGAACAGTACTCTTTTGACCGAATTTCCCATAATGGCAATTTTTAATGACAAAATCTCTACAAAGATAATAACATTTTTTTGATATTTCACTATCTTTGGCCCCGATTGGAAATGACGTATGACCAAAACAGACAATAAGATAATGCGCAGGAGGCTTGCAAATGCCTACCTTTCTTCCGTCATCAGCATAAGCCTTGTCCTTCTGCTGGTCGGACTGGCGTCGATGCTTCTTGTCAATGCAAAGGGAGTTTCCAATTATTTCAAGGAGAACATGCAGGTGACTGTCATGATGAAGCAGAATGTCACCGAAGAGGAAGCTGTTGAGTTTCAGGATGTTCTGGATGGCGAGCGTTTCATCGGAAGCACGACTCTGGTGACAAGGGAGCAGGGAAGGCGCGAGATGGAGGACCTCCTCGGTGAAGACTTTCTCGACATATTCGAGACGTCCCCGATACCGGTCTCGATTGAAGTGACCCTGAAGGCGGATTATGTATCCGTAGACAGCCTTGAGGTCGTGAAGGAGGCCATTTCCGCTTCCGACCTTGTCGACGAAGTGGAGTATCAGAGCTCTCTTGTCGACGCTCTCAATGCGAACCTCAACAGGATATCGATGATCATGGGAGTGTTCATCGCACTGCTTCTGTTCATCTCGTATGTCCTCATCAACAATACCGTCCGTCTCAACGTGTTCTCACGCCGTTTCACTATCCACACGATGAAGCTCGTGGGTGCCACGAGGTCGTTCATCAGGGCTCCGTTCCTTGTGCAGGCGGCCTTCCAGGGCGTTTTTTCGGCATTCATTGCGATCATAGCCCTTGTCGGCATACTTTATTTCATGAGAAGCGAATTCGAGCAGCTTTTCGAGATCTTCCGTCTTGACCTGCTTCTGACCGTGATGGCCATCGTGCTTGTTTCGGGTCTTGTGATATGCATGACGAGCACGTGGTTTGTAGTGAACAGACTGGTATCGTTGAGGAAAGACGACCTTTATTATTAACAGTAATCCCGAGCAAATTAACTGTCATCCCGAGCTTGTCGAGGGATCTAAATGAAAAGAAATATGGAAAGCAATCCAAAAATGGCAATGACCCCGAAAGGGCTGAAATATCTCCTCATAGGACTTCTTGTGATGGTTTCCGGCTATATCCTCATGACCGGAGGCGGCACAAAGGATCCTGAAGTGTTCAATTACGACATGTTCGACTTCAGACGCATGGTTGCCGCTCCGCTTGTGATCATAATGGGTATCGTGATCGAGGTGGTGGCCATCATGGGGCTCAAGGACGGAAAAAAGGAGAAGTAGCGGATGGAATGGTTTGAAGCTATACTCCTCGGACTTGTGCAGGGACTGACGGAGTTCCTTCCTGTCAGCAGCAGCGGACATCTTGAGATCGGAAAGGTACTTCTCGGAGTCGAGACGACTGACGACCTGCTTTTCACGACTATGGTCCATGCGGCGACCGTCCTCAGCACTATAGTGGTCTTCCGTGCGGAGATATGGGGCCTGATCAAGGGATTCTTCTGCGGGATCAGGGACATCCGCATCGTGAAGACTGACGGAAAGCGCACACTTCTCTGCAATGACCAGACGGACTATCTTTTCAAGATAGCGGTTTCCATGATCCCTATCCTGATCGTTGGACTTTTCTTCAAGGATAAGGTGGAGTCCCTCTTCGGTTCTATCCACGTGGTGGGATATGCACTCGTGATGACGGCCCTCCTCCTTTTCTTTTCGGATTATGCGTCAAGGCCCGGCAGAAAGTCCGTTTTCCCTGTTTCAGAGAGCAGGAACGGCATTTCATATCTGCAGGCTTTTGCTGTGGGACTGGGACAGGCCTTTGCGGTCATTCCGGGACTTTCCCGCTCAGGCACCACCATTTCGACCGGTCTTATATGCGGAGTGAGACGTGAGGCTATGGCTCAGTTCTCATTCCTTATGGTCCTTGTCCCTATTCTCGGTGAGACATTCCTTGAGATAGTGGGAGGAGAGTTCGGGGCATCGTCCGTAGGAGTGCTTCCTCTCGCCCTCGGCTTCGTGTCCGCTTTCCTGTCCGGCCTCTTTGCCTGCAGGGTCATGGTCACTCTTGTAAAGAAGGCCAAGCTCAGCTGGTTTGCGCTCTACTGCCTTGTCGCTGCTGTGTGCATCTTCATCTTCGCTTAATCATCTCCATGTCATTGCGGGAACGCGGCGGCATGGCAATCTTTATATAGAATGAAAACGTATTTCGTATCAGATGTCCATCTCGGGCTGCAGGTAAACGATCCTGCCGGCCGTGAGCGTCGTTTCTGCCGTTTTCTGGAAGGCCTTCCGGAAGATACGGATGCCCTGTATCTCATGGGTGACATATGGGATTTCTGGTATGAGTACCGCGATGTGGTTCCGAAGGGCTATGTCCGTGTCTTCGCGGCCCTGCAGGCTCTAATGGACAGAGGAGTGAAGGTATTCTTCTTCCAGGGAAACCACGACGTTTGGACCTACAGCTATTTCGAGGAGCTCGGCATGAAACGCCTTGTCCAGCCGTATGTGGCTGAGATCGGCGGCCGACGTTTCTGCCTCGGTCACGGCGACGGCCTCGGTCCGGTGCCTTCCGGCTACCGTTTCCTCCGCGGCGTATTCCACAGCCGCGTGCTTCAGTTCCTCTTCAGCACGCTCCACCCGTGGATCGCCTTCCGCCTCGGCAACGGATGGTCACGCCATAACCGTCTTGCCCGCCGTGAGGAGTATGTGTTCAGAGGCGCCGATGAGCCTCTCTGCAAGTTTGCAGAGGAGTTTTCAGCAGGTAATGGCGTGGATTATTTCATTTTCGGGCATTATCATGCAGATGTGCATATGACCCTGTCTTCAGGCGCTGAACTGTATGTGCTCAAGGATTGGATGTCTTCGTCGCCTTATATCTGCGTCAGTCATTCTGCGGACGGCGCATCCTTCGAAATAATTCGTGGCTGAGCGCGTCCGTATTCCTGCCGTCCTGAATGGCGGGGCGGCGTGAGAAATCCCTACAGGTATTTCTCCGGAATCGGCATTTCAGGAGGATCCTTCCAGAACAGGGACCAGTAGAAGGCAGGAAAGTCACCGGCCTCCCATATCTCCACAAGCTCTTCGACGGCCTTGTCTTCCCCTTCCGGGTCATAGGGCTTCTTCAGGTCCGTGCCGAACATCTTGGCTATTCCCTGCCAGAATCCGGCCGCCATTCCGTTCTTGTAGTCCTTGATTATGAGGTAGGATGACTTGCCGACCTCCCTGTCTATGAGCTTCATCAGCAGGGCACCCTGGCTGACGGTCAGGCTTCTCATCTGTCCTTCGAAAACTTCGAAAAGCTCGTTCTGTACCTTTGTCACGTATTTTTCGCGTTTCCCTCTCTTCAGATTGTCCGCCGCTATCGTGCTGTCGGCCTGGAGGACCAGTTTCTTCGCGACCAGAGCGTATGGATATGACTTGCTGAAGTTATGTACGAGCCTGTAGTACTTGCGCCATTCGCGTCCTTTCTGCTTCGGCAGCTTCGAATACACCTTCGATGCGCGGATATGGTCTATATATATCGTGTCCTTTCCCTCGACGATGTACTGGAGCATCTGTTCCCCCTCCCGGCCGTCCGGCCTTACGGCCTTTGTCCCCGTCTGCATCTGCACCTGCCTCGCTCCTGCGGCCTGTGCCTGCACGGCGCTCCGCTTCGCCCTGCTCTGCGCCCGGCAGGCCCCGCCCCACGCAAGGCATAGCCCTGCAGCCACCATCATTACGGATATGTATGCAACCGATTTCTTCATAAATGCGTATATCACTCCTGCAAATTTAGAAAATAATTCGTTGAACTCCTGTGTTTTTTCAATGCGGGGTGACTTTGTGTCCGTCCGAAATGGATCCGGAAGCCCTTTCCGACCCCTCCGTGCCAAACTCGAAAAGCGCAGAATCGGCGTCGGTCGAAAATGGTTGAATAAAAATTTCAACACTTTTCGTAACTGTATGAAAATGCGCATTTTAGCTTTTGAAAACCGCGGTCGAAAATGTTGTGAATTTTTATAAAAAATGTTTGCAATTCAGATATTTTTTGTATCTTTGCAACCCATTAATTGAGGACCACTCCGCCCAACCAGCTGATACTCAATTAGTTAGGGATATTGCGAAATATTTATTTTAAAGTAATAGAGAAATGTTACAACCAAAGAAAACAAAATTCAGAAGGCAGCAGAAAGGCCGCATGAAAGGTCTCTCTCAGAGGGGAAACCAGCTTGCATTTGGTTCTTTCGGTATCAAGACCTTGGAAAACTGCTGGCTCACAGGCCGTCAGATCGAGGCTGCACGTCAGGCTGTTTCACGTTACATGAAGCGTGAGGGTAAGATCTGGATCAGAATCTTCCCTGACAAGCCTTACACTAAGAAGCCTGCCGAAGTGCG
>JAFQAR010000053.1 GCA_017399905.1 Bacteroidales bacterium | reverse complement strand
GGGACGAAGTAGATTGTGGGAGGGGCCGGAGTGAGCGAAGCGAACGGAGTCCTCCGCAATCACTATCATCCTCCCGGTGCAGCCATATATATAGAAAAGAGACTGACTAATCAGTCATATAGACTTTTTAGTCAGCCTCTTGTTTTATCTCATGATGGTAGCTTCGCGGTCAGGACCGACTGAGATGATCTTGATAGGAACCTCAAGGAAGTTCTCCATGAATCTGACATAATCGCGGAATTCCTGAGGAAGATCTTCTTCTGCACGGCAGTGGGTGAGGTCCGTGTTCCATCCCTTGAACTCGGTATATACAGGCTGGATGTCTGCGAACGTGTCGAACGGCCACTGGTCTGAAGGCTTTCCGTCCACGATGTATGATGTGCAGACCTTGATGGTCTCGAAAGTGTCAAGGCAGTCTGACTTCATCATGATGAGGTCGGTCACACCGCTGATCATGACGGCATACTTGAGGGCTACAAGGTCGAGCCAGCCGCAGCGGCGCGGACGTCCTGTCACGGCACCGAACTCATGTCCGATAGCGCGGATCTTCTCTCCAGTCTCGTCGAAGAGCTCGGTAGGGAACGGACCGCTTCCTACACGTGTGCAGTATGCCTTGAATATTCCGTATACATGTCCGATCTTCTGCGGGCTTACGCCGAGACCTACACATGCTCCTGAACATGATGTCGTCGATGATGTCACGAACGGGTATGAGCCGTAGTCGATGTCGAGCATCGAGCCCTGTGCACCTTCTGCAAGAATTCCTTTCGTCTTGAGAATGTCGTTCACGTAATATTCGCAGTCTACGAGCTCGAACTTCTTGAGGTATTCGCATGCTGCCATAAACTCGGCATCCTCTGCATGAGGATCACATTCGTAACCCATCTGGTTGAGGAGGTTGATGTGACGGTTCTGGAGCTTTGCATATCTTTCTGCGAAGTCTGGTGCGAGGATGTCGCCTACACGAAGGCCGTGACGGCTGATCTTGTCCGTATAAGTAGGGCCGATTCCCTTAAGGGTCGATCCGATCTTTCCTTTGCCCATTGCAGCCTCGTTTGCCGCATCGAGAAGTCTGTGTGTAGGGAGGATAAGATGAGCCTTCTTCGCGATGACGATACGCTCTGTAACAGGAATGCCTGTCTTGGAAGCGATATTGTCACATTCGCCCTTGAATGTGATAGGGTCGAGTACTACGCCGTTACCGACTATGTTCATGGCGTCATCCCTGAAGATGCCCGACGGAACCGATCTGAGTACGAAGCTCTTTCCGTCGAAATGGAGTGAGTGTCCTGCGTTCGGGCCACCCTGGAAACGTGCCACTACAGGATATCTTCCTGCAAGTACGTCAACGATTTTACCTTTTCCTTCGTCGCCCCACTGGAGGCCGAGTACAACATCAAGTTTCATGTTGATATATGTTCTTAAGTTTGTTTTCTTTAGAATGGGAGGTCGTCGTCAGGCATGTCGTCCACGACGTTCTGAGGCCTTGCGGCCGGCTGTGGAGCGGCCTGCGGGTATGCCGGCTGTGCCTGCTGGTAAGCTGGCTGGCTGTACGCCGGCTGCTGATAGCTCTGTCCGCCCTGAGGAGCATATCCTCCGCCCTGTGATGCCGGATTGTCCGATTTCCTTCCGAGGAGCTGCAGAGTGTCCGCAAGAACCTCTGTAGTGTATCTCTTGTTTCCGTTCTGGTCATCCCATGACCTTGTGCGCAGCCTTCCCTCTATATAGACCTGAGTGCCTTTGCGTACATACTTTTCGATCACGTCGGCTGTATTTCTCCACGCTGTCACGGAATGCCATTCGGTATGTTCCTGCAGATTTCCGTTCCTGTCCCTGTATCTTTCGGTAGTCGCAAGTCTGATTGTCGCCACCTTCGCTCCGTTCGAAGCATCTCCTGTGTAGCGGACCTCAGGATCCTGTCCTACGTTGCCTATCAGTATAACCTTATTGATCATATTTCAGTCTCTTTATTATGATTTAATCTTGGGTCCGGCCCAAAAACTTTGCAAGATAGTGATTATTTCTCATAAAACATCGGACATCTTCCCCAAATCAGGGCTTTCTCCAGTAAAAATCCCATATCCGGTCACAGCCTGATACAGCAGCCACGTCCTTCCTCCTGTATATTCTGCATGCGGATTGGCCTCTTTCATTCTGGAAATGAATCCCGGACTGAAAGACGGGTCCCTGTAGTTGGCCTCAAGAACGTATTTTGCCCTTCCCGGTGCAAAGTCATCATCTGTCAGTCCCTCCAGTTGAGGGATTGCAGCAGGAATGTTGTAGATGATTATATCAGCCTTGCGGAAACAATCCCTGAATGAGTCCAGGTCCTTCACATCTGCGTGGTATCCGTTTCTGCTGAAATCCTCGGCAAGCCTATCGGCCTTTTCCCTGCTTCTGTTCATGAGGGTGACATCCATTCCCAGGCTGAGAGCCGCAGCTGCTGCTGCCTTTCCTGCTCCTCCGGTTCCGACTGTCAGCACACGTGCCTTACGGTCTTCGGAGGGGGTAACGGGAGAAAAGCGTGCTACCCCCCTGGCCGCAGGGGGAGGGGCCCACGAAGTGGGAGGGGTTCTTTTCGACGTTGCCCCCTCCGAAGACCGGAGCGATACCTCCTGGAGCCACATGCGGACACCGAGGAAGTCTGAATTGAAGGCCTTTATCCCTTCAGGAGTCTTCACCAGGAGATTCGCCGCCCCGACAAGCATACATTCTTCCGACAGGATGTCAGCCTTCGCGAATGCCTGTTCCTTGAATGGTGCAGTCACGTTTATTCCGTCATAATCTTTAAGAAACCTCTCGTACGCCTCCTCAAAATCCGGCGTCTCTATCAGTTCGTACGGGTATCTGCCATCATATCCCGCCTTGAACAGGGCAGGGGACAGCGAGTGTGCTATGGGGTGACCTATAAGACCGAATTTCATAAGTTACGTTGCCTTACAGCTTCAAACATCAGGATCGCAGCCGATACCGATACATTCAGCGAATCCAGTTTACCCAGCATAGGTATCTTTATATGGGCATCAGCCGCCTTTCTCCAGACATCTGTCAGGCCGGTCGCTTCCGTACCCATGACGATGGCCGTGCCTTGCCTCATGTCCGTGTCATAATACCATTCCGAATCCTGAAGCTGTGCCGTATATATCTTTATGCCCTTGTCCTTGAGCCATGCGATCGTATCTTCGGAAGTCGCAGTGGCTACAGGAACTGTGAATATCGCTCCGATGCTCGACCGGATGAGATTAGGGTTGTACATGTCCGTGAGCGGGTCGCATACTATCACCGCATCGACGCCTGACGCATCTGCGCTGCGGAGAACAGCTCCGAGGTTTCCGGGCTTCTCGACGGCCTCAAGCACGACTACCAGAGGATTCTCCTTGAGGTCCAGCGTCTCAAGAGTCATATCCTTGCAGTGCAGTTCCGCAATCACGCCTTCGGTGCCTCCGCGGTAGGCTACCTTGTCGTAAAGGTGCTGCGGAACCTCGATGTAATTGCAGTCGCATCTGTCGGCTATCTCATCGAAGTCGCCGGTTGAAATGATCTCCGGACAGAAGAACACCGTATGCGGACGGTATCCTGCCTCCACGCAGTGCAGCAGCTCGCGTCTTCCCTCGACCACGAACAGCCCCTTCTTCCTTCTCTCCTTCGACTTCTCCTGAAGCGCAAGCAGGTCCTTTATCTTAGGATTCTGTGCCGATGTTATGCTTTCGACTCTCATCTGTAGGTTTCAATTTCGGTAGTGGTGCAAATATAATCATTAAATCATACAGCTCGGCCATCTATTCATACCATTCCTTGTAGAGGAGATAGTGCTGGGCATTGTCGTGAGCCTTTGCCTTTATTGCTTCCGAACCGTCCTTTATCTTCTTTGCGGGTATGCCGGCCCATATGCCGGGCTCCAGCTTCTGATTCGCCGGAACTACGGCGCCGGCCGCGATGATGGTACCGTCCGGAACGACCGTATTGTCCATGACGATAGCTCCCATTCCCACGATCACGTCATTGCCTATGATGCAGCCATGCACGTTCGCTCCATGTCCGATGGATACATCGTTGCCGATGATACATTCCGATTGCTTATATGTCGCATGCAGGACCGCATTGTCCTGAATATTGACCCTGTCTCCGATGCGGATCGCCCCGACATCTCCACGGAGAACCGCTCCATACCAGATGCTGCAGTCGTCGCCGATCTCGACTGTCCCTATGATTGTCGCCGTCTCCGCCAGAAACGCACGCTCTCCTATCACGGGCATGTCGCCCTTGAGTTCCTTGATTATTGCCATGTCAGCAAATATACGGTTTTTTCCAATAAAGTCAGTTGATACAAACAATCAGCCTGTCGATAAGGGCGGCATTGGCTCCCGAAAAGGGTATTCTAAGACTTTTCCAAGAGATTTCTTAACTTTTTTGGATTTTTTGCGGATTGTTTTAGTGGCTATAGTTTAGAGTATGCTGCAGCATCAGTCGGGAATAAGGTAATTCGACACATCGAG
>JAFQAR010000052.1 GCA_017399905.1 Bacteroidales bacterium | reverse complement strand
TTGTCTTTTTAGCCATATCGCTTAAAAATAAAATATCGGGTTACTATATATATTCTGCGTAATGCGAACTGCAAAGGTAGGAAAATTTTTCCTTAACAATGAAAATAAAATATCAACTATCTCTATTTCACTTTCATAATGCCCTATATCCATAATCATGAATCCCTCAGGAGTGAAGAAATTATGATAGGATATGTCTCCGCTGAGGTAGAGCTGGGCTCCCGCCCTGCGTGCGGCTCCGATCAGCGAACCGCCCGAACCGCCGCACATGGCCACCCTCGTCACCGGCACCTCCACCGGACGCGAGGTCCTCATGGCCTTGAGTGCAAACCTCTCCTTCACGAGCTTCACGGCCTCAGCCGCGGTTACAGGCTCCGGAAGGTCGCCCACCACTCCGAGTCCGGTGCCTTCCCCGTCCTCGTCGAGGATCTCCACATTCTTCAGACCGAGTCTGGTCGCCATCGCTCCGCTCACCCCGGCCAGCACCTTGTCCGCACTCGTATGTGCGGCGTAAATGCTTATGCCGGCCTTCACAGCCTTTATGACGGCTGCTCCGACCTGATCCTCGGGAGATATCTTCTTCAGCCCCGAGAATATGAGGGGATGGTGCGTTACTATCATGTCGGCTCCGCACTCCACGGCCTCGTCCACGAGCTCTGGAGTACAGTCAAGCCCCAGAAGGACAGAGGTCACGCGGTCTTCCGGCGAACCTATGCACAGTCCGCTGTTATCCCATCCTTCCTGTATCGCCAGGGGCGCGAACTCCTCGATGACCCTGGCCACATCCTTTACCTTATATTCCATATCTGCTGCTCCTGACATAATCAGAGTTCATCACGGATCTCTTCAAGCTGCCTGCGGATAGCCTTGAGCGAATCAAGCACCCGGGCCTTGCTGATCACATCCTTCCTGTCTCCCTTGAGCCTCTTTGCAGCACCCTCGAGAGTCAGGCCTTCCACCTTGACGAGGAGATGGATATGCTTCAACGTCTCCACATCCTCCTTCGTGAAGAGCCTGTTGCCCTTCGCATTCCTCTGAGGCCTGATGAACTTGGGGAATTCATTGGCCCAGAAACGCACAAGAGAGGTGCTTTCACCAAGGATGCCGGCAACTTCGCCGACCGTGTAAAGATACTTTTCCATATATTGTCCTGTTTTCTTTTACTGCACTAATCCATCGACTGACCCGTGCTCACCGACATGACGAGCATGTTCAGATAGTCCTCAGGCGTGACCGACGCGAAGAAATGGTTCACCGGGTCCAGAACGACAGTATCGCGCAGCACCTCGTAATGCAGATGCGGAGCGAATGAATTGCCGGACACGCCCACATAACCGATGCGGTCTCCCCTTTTGAGCCTGCGTCCCTTGCTCACCTGCACGTCAGCCAGATGGGCATAACGGGTGAAGTAGCCGTTCCCGTGGTCTATCTCCACCACATTGCCGAGTCCCTTGCGGGAGCGTACCACGGAACTCACGGTTCCGTCGGCAGCAGCATGTACAGGCTCGCCGGAAGGAGCTATGAGGTCCAGGCCGTTGTGCCTTATGCTGACCTTGTAGAACGGGTTTATCTTGTCACCGACCGAAGCTCCGGTCTGGGCGAAAGAGAAGTCATTCAGCGGGTTGGTCATCGGAGGCATCACGAAACCTGTATCCTGTATGGCGCTCATTATCCTCCTGAAATTGTCCTCCACCCTTGCAGCGCTCCTTTCCATGTTCTCAAGACGTCCTGCCGCACGCATCACGATATCCGAATCCGGAATGGAATCCAGGCCGTAGAGGAAGCTGATCGAAGAGGTCGGGTCCATATCCGGCGCAGAGGTATGGAATATCTCCTCGTAGATGCGGTCATCCTTGACCTTAAGGCCCTCCACCACATCCGAAAGCATCCTTTCCTTTCGTGCGAGTTCCGGATACTCCTTCTCATACATCCTGTTCTCCCTCCTGAGCTTTCTCTCCGTATCGGTACTGAAGATCAGTGCGAAGATCACATAGTACAGGATCGCCATGGATACGCTTGCGACAAAAAACATCAGTATTCTGCGCATTACCGCCCACACTGATGTCTTCTTCCTCCTGAACTTTATGTCGTCCTTGTCGAATATGTAGTTCCTGCTCATGAGCGTCCCCTCATCTGTTTTCTGTGTGAAGGATGAAGGGTAAGCCTCTCGGACATGTCCGCCGCACTCTGGACCATTGTGGAGTATTCTTCAGGTGTTATCGAGAGGTCATAGTAGTTCGCCGGGTTCACGTGCCTGTCCTTGTAGAGGACCTCATAATGTAGATGCGGTCCCGAAGACCTTCCGGAATTTCCGCTTTCGCCTATGCACTCTCCCCTCTTCACCTTCATTCCCTCGACCACACCGATGTTCTTGAGATGGGCATATCTGGTCTTGTATCCGAAGCCGTGGTCTATCACCACCTGATTGCCGTAGCCGAAGAATTCGAACTTGACGCTTTCCACCACACCGTCGCCGGTCGCATAGACAGGGTTGCCCGGATCAAGGGCGAAGTCCACGCCCGTATGGCGCTTCGAACGTCCCGAGAAAGGATCGGACCTGAAACCGAAGCCGCTTGAAAGACGGTATTTCCTCTTGTCGGGATTCACCGGAGGTATGGCAGGGATGCATGAAGCCATGTCGCCGGCCCTCTTCGAAAGCTGGGCCACCTCATCGAACGACTTGCTCTGCACATAGGTCTTCTTGGTGAGGACGTCGAGACGCACAGCCGTATTCTTCAGAAGGCCGTTCACATCCATTCCCTCATAATGGGCATAACGGTTGACGCCTCCGAATCCGGCATTCCTCACTTCCGAAGGTATCTCATGCATACCGAAGATGGACCTGTATATGTCGTCGTCCCTCATCTGCAGGGAAGTCAGGGCGTCGTCGTAGTCGTCAAGCTGCCTGTTCATGAGCTCCATCTTCGAGCACCATTCCGCGTTCTTCTTCTTCAGAAGTGCGGTCTTGGGCAGCTCCAGTCCGAGCACTGAAGTATATATCCAGAAATAAAGCACGGCAAGGCCGAGGCTCAACACAAAAACTGCCGCCGACTTGAACAGACGCGACATCCTTGAACGTTTCTCGACCTCGTACTCGAGAGTACTGGCATTGAATCTATATTTCCTGTTTTTAGACATACGGGCGCAAATATAGCCATTTTCTCTCATACTTCTATAAAAAATAAATATTTTCGCACATGTGAGCTTGAAAAACAGGAAAAGCATAGCCTTTTACGGATTTTTGTTGTAATTTTGCGAGTTATTTTGCGGCTGCGTGAACCGCGGCCATCGATTATGGAATAAAAACAAACGAAATATGACGTCAAAAGAGATCAGAAAAGCCTTCCTGGACTTCTTCGCTTCAAAAGGCCATCAGATTGTGCCGTCGGCACCTATGGTAGTGAAGAACGACCCGACCCTCATGTTCACCAATGCCGGAATGAATCAGTTCAAGGACTGGTTCCTCGGAAACAGCCCGGCAAAGTGGAAAAGGGTTGCGGACAGCCAGAAATGTCTCCGCGTGAGCGGAAAGCACAACGACCTTGAGGAGGTCGGACGCGACACATACCACCACACCATGTTCGAGATGCTCGGAAACTGGAGCTTCGGAGACTATTTCAAGGACGAAGCCATCGACTGGGCATGGGAGCTCCTCACCGAGGTCTACAAGCTCGACAAGGACAGGCTCTACGCGACTGTCTTCAAAGGTTCGGAGGCAGACGGCACCCAGCTCGACACAGAGGCGATGGAAGCATGGAAGAGGCATCTTCCTGAGGACAGGATCCTCCTCGGAAACAAGAAGGACAATTTCTGGGAAATGGGCGATACAGGCCCTTGCGGACCATGTTCGGAGATCCACATCGACCTCCGTTCAGACGAGGAGAGGGCTGCCGTTCCGGGAGCGTCCCTCGTAAACAAGGACCACCACCTTGTGATCGAGATCTGGAACAACGTGTTCATGCAGTACAACCGCAAGGCAAACGGCGAGCTCGAGCTTCTCCCTAACAAGAACGTTGACACAGGAATGGGATTCGAGCGTCTCTGCATGGCTCTCCAGGGCAAGAAGTCAAACTACGACACAGACGTGTTCACAGGCATGATCGCAAAGATCGAGGAGCTTTCAGGACATAAGTACGGCAACACGGTTGAAGAGGATATCGCAATGCGCGTGATCGCAGACCACATCCGCGCCATCAGCTTCTCTATCGCTGACGGCCAGCTTCCTTCCAACGTGAAGGCCGGCTACGTGATCCGCCGAATCCTCCGTCGCGCAGTAAGATACGGCTATACGTTCCTCGGATTCAACGAGCCTTTCCTCTGCCGCCTCGTGCAGCAGCTCATCGATGACATGGGAGAATTCTATCCTGAGATCGCAAAGCAGCAGACACTCATCGAGCGTGTCATCAAGGAAGAGGAGATGGCTTTCCTCCGCACCCTCGACAGAGGTATCCGCCTGATGGACAACATCATGGCGAAGTCAGCAGAGACCAAGGTCATCAGCGGAGAGGACGCATTCGTGCTCTATGACACATTCGGCTTCCCTATCGACCTTTCGGAGCTCATCGCATCGGAGAAGGGCTACACCATCGATCTCGAGGGCTTCCAGGCAGAACTTCAGAAGCAGAAGGACAGGGCGCGTAACGCCACTGCCATCGAGTCCGGCGACTGGGTTGAATTCGCACACTGCGACAACATCGAGTTCTGCGGCTACGACGCGACCGAGCTCGAGGGCGTGCAGCTTACCCGCCATCGTACCGTAAAGGCGAAGAACAAGACAATGTACCAGCTCGTGTTCGAGCGCACTCCGTTCTATGCAGAGATGGGAGGACAGGTAGGAGATACCGGATACATCCTTTCGGAGAGCGGCGAGAAGATCCAGATCGTCAATACTATCAAGGAAAACAACCTTACCATCCATGTTGCCGAGCGTATCCCTGCAGACTGCACTGAAAGCTTCAGCCTCCATGTGGATGCAGAGCGCAGGACACAGATCGAGAACAACCACACCGCAACCCACCTCCTCCACCAGGCTCTCCGCGAGATCCTCGGAACACATGTGGAGCAGAAGGGTTCATACGTGTGCGACAAATACTTCCGCTTCGACTTCTCGCATTTCGAGAAGCTCAGCGACGAGCAGACCAGGCTTGTGGAGAAGAGGGTGAACGAGCTCATCAGAAGCAACTATCCTCTCGACGAGAACCGCAATGCGACAATGGAGCAGGCTCAGGAGATGGGCGCCATGGCCCTCTTCGGAGAGAAGTACGGCGACACCGTACGTGTGATCAGGTTCGGCAATTCATGCGAGCTCTGCGGTGGTACGCACGCTGCCGCTACAGGACGCATCGGATATTTCAGGATCGTTTCGGAGTCTGCCATCGCTGCCGGTGTACGTCGTATCGAGGCGACTACCGGAGTGCATGCGGAGGCCCTCGTAGACGAGATGGCCGCGACCATACATGCTGCAAAGGCATTCTTCAACAACGTACCTGACCTCGCCGGAGCGATCAGGAAGATGGTCGAGGAGAACGAGGCCTACAAGAAGCAGATGGAAGAGATCGCGAAGGAGAAGACTCTTGCGCTCAAGAACAGCCTCAAGGGCATGGCAGTCGAGATGAACGGCATCAATGTAGTGAAGATCGACAGTCCTATGGACCCTGTCATGCTCAAGAATGCTGCGTTCATGCTCCAGAAGGAGGCACAGAACCTTGTCATCGCAGCAGCATTCGAGGCTGCAGGCAAGCCACAGCTCCTCCTGATGTATTCCGACGACCTCGTGAAGGCAGGACACAACGCCGGAGCGGACGTACGTGAGGCAGCGAAGCTCATCATGGGCGGAGGCGGCGGACAGCCTGGCCTTGCGACAGCTGGCGGCAAGTCCTTGGAGGGACTTGCCGCAGCTGCCGCGAAGTTATTAGAACTAGCTACCCGCTAGTTCTAATAACTTCGGGTATCTCAACCCCCTGTACCCCCCCCCTTAGGGGGATTTCGGCCCTACCCGGGCCGGTCGGCTTTGCCGACTTACTAACCTACCGCACATGTAGCAAATGAAGAAGTTAGACCAGTTCATATTGAAATCATTCATAGGACCGTTCATCGCGATCCTGCTGGTCGTCGTATTCATCCTCATGATGCAGTTCCTGTGGCTCTACATCGACGAACTGGTAGGTAAAGGACTGAGTTTCAAGGTCATACTTGAATTCCTCGGCTGGGGAAGCGCGACACTTCTTCCGCTTTCCCTCCCTCTTGCCACCCTTCTGGCGTCGATGATGACCTTGGGAACATTGGGCGAGAACAACGAGCTTCTGGCGATAAAGGCAGCCGGCATATCCCTTCAGCGCATCCTCATCCCTCTGGGAGCGGCCTGTGCAGTGATCAGCGTAGGCGCATTCTTCATTTCCGACGACCTCATACCTGTGGCATACAACAAGATATACCAGCTGAGGGAGGACATCGGAAAGACAAAGGAGGAGATCAAGATACCTACGGGAACGTTCTACAACGGCATCGAGGGTTACATCCTCCGCGTCGACGAACGCAACGACGAAAGCGGCATGATGCATGGCGTGATGGTCTACAACCACACCAAGAACAAGGGCAACACGAGCCTCACCCTCGCCGATTCCGCGATGATGAAGATGTCCAAGGACAAGAGCTATCTCTCGTTCATCCTCTTCGACGGTTCCAACTACGAGGAGACGAACATAAAGAAGTACAAGGACACCACCCTCCAGCTGCAGAAGATCGACTTCCACAGACAGGAGCTCATCATCCCACTCGAGAACTATGCTTTCCAGAAATCGGACAGCAGCCGCTTCAACGACCAGGTGAAGTCCATGGACCTCGACCAGCTCCGCTACAGCCAGGACTCTATCGGAGTGCTCAATGCGGAAGGAAAGATGAACAACATCAGGTCCCTCAACAACTCGAGGACTCTGAGATACAACTCCCAGCTTGACACCACATCCAAGATAGTCAGGAAAACTCCTCTGGAAAGAGAGGACATCGGGGAATGGAAGAAGATAGATGACGAGATCAGCTCTATCGAAAAGGCAAGGCAGAACGCCGACGAGCTCGAAATGGCTCTGAACGCATATTCAAGGGAGCGTTACTTCCACACCCACACCCTGAGGCTGATAGACATAGAGATATTCAAGAAGTTCGCGCTGTCCATAGCCTGCTTCATATTCTTCTTCATCGGAGCGCCTCTTGGAGCCATAATCAGGAAGGGAGGACTCGGAGTGTCGGCCATCATATCGGTGCTGTTCTTCGTAGCCTACTGGGTCATCGACATTTCCGGAACAAAACTGGCGAAGGACGGAGCCATAGGTCCGTTCCACGGAGTATTCTTCTCGAGCTACATACTCCTTCCTACAGGACTTTTCCTGACATGGAAGGCGATAAACGACGCAGCTCTGCTCAACATAGACATGCTCAAGAGCGGATTCAGGAAAATAAAGGCAAAGATCATGGGATTATTCAAGAAGACACGTATCGTATATATGGGTACGCCGGAATTTGCGGTCGCACCGCTTGACGAACTCATAAAGAACGGATATAACATCGTAGGAGTGGTGACCGTCGCCGACAAGGCCAGCGGACGAGGCCTCAAGATAAACGAGAGTGCAGTGAAGAAATATGCCGTCGAGCACAATATCCCTGTACTCCAGCCTGTATCGCTGAAGGATCCCGAATTCCTCGATGCACTCAAGGCATGGAAAGCCGACATATTCGTCGTGGTTGCCTTCCGCATGCTCCCTAAGGTGGTCTGGGAGATTCCTAAGCTCGGAACATTCAACCTGCATGCCGCCCTTCTTCCTCAGTATCGTGGAGCCGCCCCTATCAACTGGGCCGTCATAAACGGTGAAAAGACCACAGGCGTCACCACATTCATGATCGACGACGGCATGGACACCGGAGGCATCATGTACAGATATGACTGCAAGATCGGACCGGACGAAACAGTCGGCGAGGTTCACGACAAGCTCATGGATCTCGGAGCCAAACTGGTCGTGAACACCGTGGAGGCCATAATCGACAGGAACGTCGAGCTCAGGGTTCAGCGCAGCTTCATCCAGGGATCGGAGATCCTGAAGCCTGCGCCAAAGCTGACCCGCGAGCTCTGTCATATAGACTGGAACGGAAAGACAAAGGACATCTACAACCTCATCCGAGGCCTCAGCCCTTATCCTGCTGCATTCACGGAACTCGTCAAGGATGACAAGACCCTTCAGATGAAGATCTACCGAGGAGTGAAGGTGACAGGAGACGATTATGCGGCGATGCTTGCGGCAGCTGGCACATCTTCTGCCGGTCCGGGACAGATCCTGTCGGACGGCAAGACATTCTTTGCGATCGGCACGGCTGACGGAGCCATATCCGTGACTGAGCTCCAGCTTTCAGGAAAGAAGAGGATGGCAGTCAGGGATTTCCTAATCGGTTTCCGCGACCCTCAGTCCTACACGACAACAAAAGGCACATCATCACAGATAACAGGAAAGCATGCATAACACGGTCGTAATAATAGGAGACGGACGTTTCCCTAAAACGGAATACCCCCGCTACCTGATCCGCAATGCGGACTTCATCATTTGTTGCGACGGCGCTCTGAGCAAATTCATCAGGAACAGTGAAAGCATTTTCGGAGAAAGGAGACTCCCCGACATAGTCGTAGGAGACATGGACTCATTGTCCCCTGCCCTGAAGAAGAAGCACAGCGACATAATCGTCAAGATCGACGAGCAGGAGCACAATGACCAGACAAAGGCGTTCAGATGGGCAATGGAGAACCTCCAGGGCATATCTCAGATCTATATACTTGGAGCTACCGGAGAGCGTGAGGACCACACCATCGGCAACATGTCGCTGCTGATGGAATATGCAAGGACATACGATCTGGAAAAGACGGGCATCAACGTGGAGATGGTCTCCGACCACGCGACCATCTTTGCCATAACGGACACATTCGAGATGGAATGTGGTGAAGGAAGAAGGATATCCATCTTCACTCCCGACAACAGCCTCAGGATAAAGTCGACAGGCCTGGAATGGCCTACAGACGACGTCGTGTTCGACAATTGGTGGAAAGCGACGCTGAACAGAGCTTCGCAGGACACCGTCCGTCTTGAGTTCAGCCACAGGTCCATAGCTTTGATCATGATGGAATAACACCGAAAATCAATCGGATTTATTAGGATATCAGTGATTTTAATTATAAATTTGACACTGAAACCGCAATATGATTAAAATTCATAACAAAATGAACGAAACAAAGTACTTTCCTACAACCGAAGCCATCGACAAGGCTGCCACAGTGCTTTCGGAAATCCTCGACCCTACACCGTTCCAGAGGAACAACAATCTTTCAGACCAGTATGATGCGGACATATATCTGAAGAGAGAGGACCTCCAGATCGTCAGGTCATACAAGATAAGAGGTGCATACAACAAGATACGTTCGATAGCACCGTCGGCACTCAAGCACGGTATCGTGTGCGCAAGCGCAGGAAACCATGCCCAGGGAGTGGCCTTCTCATGCAACAAGCTTCAGATCATGGGATCGATCTTCATGCCTGTGACGACTCCTAAGCAGAAGATCGAGCAGGTAAGGATGTTCGGAAAGGACTACATCGACATAGTGCTCACCGGTGACACCTTCGATGCGGCAAACTCAGCTGCAATCGAATTCGCCCAGAAAAGCGGAAGGACATTCATCCCGCCGTTCGACGACCCTAAGGTGATGGAAGGCCAGGGCACCATAGGAAAGGAGATCATGAGCCAGACCCAGGAGAAGCTGGACTACATCTTCGTCCCTATCGGAGGAGGCGGACTTGCGTCAGGCCTCGGAGCCTACATCAAGGCCGTGTCTCCGGAGACGAAGATCATAGGCGTGGAGCCTGCCGGAGCGCCGTGCATGAAGGCCGCTATCGAAAAGGGAGAACTTGTCGAGCTTGAAGAGATTGACAAGTTCGTCGATGGAGCGGCGGTAAAGAAGGCCGGAGCGATGACATACGAAGTATGCCGCGAAGTCCTCGACGACATCGTCATCGTACCTGAGGGAGCTGTGTGCACCACGATCATCCAGATGTACAACAAGAGCGCAATCGTCGTGGAGCCTGCCGGAGCACTCGCAGCAGCTGCCCTCCGCTTCTATTCCGACAAGATCAAGGGCAAGAAGGTAGCCTGCATCGTCAGCGGAAGCAACAACGACATCACAAGAATGGAGGAGATCCGAGAAAAATCGCTCCTTTACGAAGGCCTCAAGCACTACTTCATCGTGAACTTCCCTCAGAAATCAGGAGCCATCCTCTCATTCATACGCGACGTGATCGGACCTTCTGACGACCTTGTGCACATTCAGTACATAAAAAAGACCAACAAGAACTTCGGACCGGCACTCATAGGCATCGAGCTTGCAGCAAAGGAGGACTTTGACCTTCTCATCCACAGGATGGAGGCACACGGCATACACTACGAATACATAAACGAAAACAACCAATTATTCGAAATACTAATCTGATAAAGACATGAGCAATATCGACTGGAGCAAACTCACATTTTCCTACACAAAGACCAACACTATCCTCAGCACGACATTCAAGGACGGCGCATGGACACCTGTTGAAAGCCATACTGACGATTACTTAAGGCTTAGTGCATTTTCAGGAGCACTCCATTATGCCATAGAATGTTTTGAGGGTCTCAAGGCATTCAGAGGCAAAGACGGAAGGATCCGCCTTTTCAGGCCTGAAGAAAACGCAAAGCGTCTCATCAGGTCGGCAAAGTATCTCGGAATCGAGGCACCTTCCGTTGAGATGTTCGTCGATATGTGCAAAAGAGCTGTACTCGAAAACATCGACTATCTTCCGCCTTATGAAGTGTCCGGAGCATCCCTTTATCTCCGTCCTACCCTCATAGGCACAAACCCTCAGCTCGGTGTGCAGTCATCAAAGGAAAGTACCTTCATCATGCTCTGCTCTCCTGTAGGAGCATATGTCGGCGGCGCACTCGACGCAGTCGACGTCGTGATCGCACGCAACTACGACAGAGCCGCGCCTAACGGTTCCGGATCATTCAAGGTGGGAGGCAACTATGCATGTTCGCTCTATTCGCTCAATGTAGCTCATGAGCTCGGATTCAAGGCAGTACTTTACCTTGATCCTGCAACAAAGACATATATCGACGAGTTCAACTCATCGAACTTCTTCGCAATCAGGGGCAACTCCTACATCACACCTAAGTCGGATTCGATCCTGCCTTCGATCACCAACATGTCTCTCGAGACAGTTGCAGCACACCTCGGAATGGACGTGGAGAGAAGACCGGTTCCGGTAGAGGAGCTCAGCACATTCGATGAGGTCGGAGAATGTGGAACAGCCGTCGTGATCACCCCGGTACACAAGCTTGTGGACAAGCCTTTCCTCGAGTCTGAAGAAGAGACCGTCTACACATACGGAGACGGACAGTGCGGTCCTAAATCACTCGTACTCTACAACTACATCAAGGGCCTCCAGAGAGGTGAGATCGAAGACATCTTCGGATGGAACGTATTCGTTGACTGACGCCTTACTGACAGAAAATCGAGTAGGAGGTAAACGAAAGTAATGGAGTTTATCTCCTACTTTCGTTTACCGACCTCTCACACCACCGTACATGCGGGTCCGCATACGGCGGTTCCTTACATCCGATGATACTTTTCGTAGTATCCCATCAATGAC
>JAFQAR010000051.1 GCA_017399905.1 Bacteroidales bacterium | reverse complement strand
CATCTCCACCAGTTGCTCGTGATATACAGGCTTGGAGAGATAATCTTTTGCACCCATCTTGATAGCCTTGACAGCATCGGTAATGGAGGCATACTCGGTCATTATCACAAATGGGATATCCATCTTCTCCTTGCCAATCCATTCAAGGAGGTGTATGCCGTCGCCTTGTGGCAGACGCACATCGGAGAGTATCAGGTCGAACCGTTCCTTGCGTAGCAACTTATGGGCAAAGGGCTCATTCATAGCCGTAGCCACTGAATATCCTTCACGCTCCAGCCAGTCTTTCTGTATATGCGAGAGGGCTATATTATCCTCTACTATCAGTATCCGTTTCTTCATCGGCTATTCTCTCTATCTCTTTACGGGCATCCTCCATTAGACGCTCTATGTGGGTTATAATCTGTCCTGTATGTACCAATAATGCCTGAATATCATTATTCTGTTCCTTCAATGCCTTGCGGTATGCAAGGAGTGTGTTCTCCATTGAGAGCATCTCCCACATCGGCATCATACGATGTACGACATTACGCATGGACTCCACCTTCTCAGTTGTCATCGCGATCTTCAAATCCGTCATATCTTTCTCGCAACTCTCCAGCAGCAACTTCAACACCTTCCTTTTATCTGTAACCTCAGCAAGCAGACCTGAGAAATCGGCACTCTCGCTCAGTTCCCTCTCCTTGATAACGGAGGCGAGGTGTTGCAGCAGGTCGCCCATGGAGAACGGCTTGAAGATGCAACCGTCAAATCCGGCATCCAGCAGAGCCTGTCTGTCGCCATCCTCTCTGGCGGTCATCGCTACCACCGGGACGGTACGGGAATTGCCGATACGGGATTTTCGCAACAGTTCCAGTACCCTGTAACCGTTGGTGTCGGGCATCTGAATATCTGTCAGCACAAGGTCATATTCCTTGTTTCTCATCTCCTCAAAGAGTTCTTTGACATTGACGCAGGTATGGCACGAGACACCGTTACGCTCCAGCATCTCCTTGATTACTTCCAGTTGCAAGGCATCATCGTCAATGGCGATTACGCTGCCAGGCAGGTGATGCGAGATATCAGCCATTACCGTTTCTTCTTCCACACTCTCATCGGTTACAGGCAGAGGCAATTTAACAGTGAAGATCGTTCCTGCACCTTGCTTGCTCTCCACCTCAATCGTTCCACCAAGCAGAGTGACAAGACCTTTGGTGATAGGCAGACCAAGACCGTAGCCATCGGCATTATTCTCATTTGTAGTACGCTCGAAGGGTACATATATGCGTTTCATCATATCTTCAGAGATGCCGACTCCCGTATCGCTTACCTTCATTGTCAGCCAGCCATTCTCATACGAAGCCTTGAAACATACATTTCCTTCGGATGTAAATTTGACGGCATTGGTAATGAGATTGTTGATGATACGCTCTATCTTGTCCTTATCACCCTTTATCGTAACATTTGTATTGGTGTAGCGATGTTTGAATTGCAGCCCTTTCTCCTTTATCAGGTGTGATACACTATCGGCAATTCTCTCCAACGACTCGGACAGGTGGAACGGGACGGGATTCGGAGTCTCCTTGGCTTCATCCAGACGATAGACATCAAGGAGGTTATTTACAAGGTGCAGGACATGCTTGCATAGAATGGTAATGTTCCTGAGCTTGTGGTTGCGTCTCTT
>JAFQAR010000050.1 GCA_017399905.1 Bacteroidales bacterium | reverse complement strand
GAGACCGCTGAAAAAGTCCCCTCAGAACTTGCAGGTCCAGCAATTATTTTTGGATAGTTGCTGGACTTTTTGTATCTTTATGTTGCTGATTAACAATAAGATATATGCTACCAACACAAGGTGTGATAAGATTTTCAGAGCACTCTGCGCTCTATGACATAGTAGTAAAGAAGAACAACAAGTGGCGTCGGCTTAACGACATGACTGATTATTCATTTGTTTACGACGAACTCAAGGACAGGTATTGTCCTGACAACGGCCGCATGGCTGAAGATCCTGTCCGCATGTTCAAGTATCTTATGATCAAAAGCATCCTGGGCGTTTCAGACGCCGACCTTGTTGAACACTGCATGACGGACATGGCCTTGAAGTTCTTTCTCGGCCTGGTTCCGGAAGACAATGTGATAGACTCGACTACCTTGACCAAGTTCCGCCGCCAACGCCTGAAGGAGGTGTCCCTCCTTGACAAGCTCATATGCAAGAGCGTCGAGATCGCCCGTTCCAAGGGCATAGACATAAGCCGCAAGATAATAGTCGACTCTACTCACACCCTGTCGCGCTCCAACCCGGCACTTCCGGCGTCTGCACTTCAGAAGCAGGCACGCATTCTCAGGAAAGCGGTGTATGATGCTGACGCCAGTCAGGTGGGCAAACTTCCCGAGAAGTACGAAGGTACGGATCTGGAAAAGACGATGGATTACATGTGCGGACTTCTGTCCTATCTGAAGGAGCAGAGAGTAAGTTTTTATCCGGTCATATCGGAGAAGATGAGCCTTCTGTCCGAGATGATGGACGACATAGCCGACCATTACACCATATCATCCGACCCGGACGCGAGGGTCGGCCACAAAGCCGCAGACTCCGAGTTCTTCGGATACAAGGGGCATCTTGCCGTGACTCCGGAGCGCATTGTGGTGGCCGCAACGATGACCTCAGGAGAGAAGGGGGACGGACCTGAGCTCCCGGAACTGATACGCAAGGCCAAGGAGAGCATACCTGACCTCGAAGAAGTGGTCGGCGACGGGGCGTATTCCGGTCAAGACAACCTTGAGTGTGCGGAACGGGAAGGTGTCGAGCTCGTGGCGAAGCTGCATCCGATAGTGGCTGGAGGGACGAGAGAGAATGACGGATTCTCTTTCAACAAGGACGCGGGGATGATGGTGTGCCCGGCCGGGCACATGGCAGTCAAAAAGGTTCACTGCAAGGTTACGGAGAAGAATAAGAATGAGAGGTTCGTATATCACTTCAATATCATAAAGTGTCGCAAGTGTAAACATGCTGCCTCGTGCGGATACAAGAAGGGGCAGAACACCAAGACCTATACCGTCACGATGAGAACGGAGCAACAGGAAAGGCAGCTGGAAAGGCAGAAGTCGGAGGAGTTCAGACAGAAATACGGAATACGGTACATCATTGAAGCGAAGAACTCAGAACTCAAGCATTCATACCACCTTGACAAGGCAATCAGTTACGGGCTGGATGCCTATACATTACAGGGGGCGGTGGCTCTGTTCACATCGAATCTAGTGAGGATCAACAGGATATTGGACGAAAAGGGGGAATGATGTGAGGAATCTACCGAGTTTTTCACAAATTTGCCTCCTGAGAATCGAGTATTTCAGAAGAAACTCAAATTCATCAGGAGGCATTCAAATATTCGATTCTCAGAGGGTTATATTTTGAGACTCTTTTTCAGCGGTCTC
>JAFQAR010000049.1 GCA_017399905.1 Bacteroidales bacterium | reverse complement strand
GATGAACAGTCTGTTCAAAGGCTCGAACGGTGCTACCTTCGGCATTGAGGATGACACCGTGACCCTGCAAAGCATCATTTACATGGAAGCTCTGACGCAGGAGGCTTTTACCGTTCAGGCCGTCACCTTCCTCGAAGCGTTAGCTACGGCCTTGGAAGGCTTTGAGGCTGTCGTTGAACGCTCCGTCAACGCCGTTCCAGAAAGTCTGGAGGATAGTCTGATCTCCATGCAGAACATGATACGCATTTAACTCGGAATCTTGGCAAGCTTTTTGCAATGGTTCACGCAAGGGAACGATGCAGGAGGCCGGAATGCCAATTTCGTTCTCATTCGAAACATTGAACGCCAACGAGAGAGGCTGTCATGCCCATCAGTCTGCAGAACCTTTCCAATATCACAAGTCTCGACCAGCTCAAGCTGGTGGGGGACAATCAGCTCCAGCAGAGAACCGGCCTTGGCCCTTTCTTCCGTCGAGTGGGTGACGCATTCCTCAAGCTTTCGCAGGCAGGCCGCGCTTCCATTGCACAGCGCAACGAAAAGATATGTGAAGCTATGCGTGAGGCTGTAAATGCGGCTCGAAAAGATGCCCATCCGCAATCTCAGACCATCAGTCAGCGGTTGAACATTGTTTCAAAACACCTTCAGGCGGCATCTTCCGCCAATAAACAGGCGGTGCTTTCTGATGTCTTGAAAGGACTGCATGGCGACAACCGCTATAAGGTATTGCCGGAAGTTTCCCAAAATGCCCTTGATGGAGCTTTTAGAAAAATAGCCAAAGAGTTTCCTCTGGCAGACTGGAAAAACCGCATGGATGCCATCAAAATGAACGTCCTCCAGCCTCAGCCAGACCGCTACAATATTGAAGAGGGGATGCGGCTCTTCAAGGACAATCTCATCAGCGGATTCCTCTTGCCTGAACAGCTGGCCAAGGTAAGCGACGACGGCATACATAAAGCCTTTGTTCTCGACACGGCTAGTCGAAATATCAGCAGCATAGGAGGAGAAAGTGTCCCGGATATCAGCGAAGACAATGCCCGTCCCGGAAGTCTCCCGAAAGAAGAGGTTGCTGCTCATTGCGAAAGGAAGATCAGAGAGCTTGTAGGCGAAGATCATGACGATCTCCTTCCCTTCATCTCTATGATGACCTCACAGGCTGGCTTGGACAGCGCGTCCATCTTCCTGCCTCATATGTCTGGCTTGTCCGAGCGGACAGACGCACAGCTTACCAACGCTGGCATCGTGCCCTCAAAGAATACTCACGCCGTTACTGTTGAACGACAGGGCAACGACCTGCTCATCACCACTGCCTTCCATCAGGGTTTCAAGTCTTCTGAAACTGTGCGTGACCCCGCAAGTCTTACGGCACTGAGCTACGACGGGCATATCACCATGCGGATAGATCTTTCCGCCCCTCCTGCGGAGCACACCGTTACCGTGACCGGGCCAGACGGCCAGCAGGAACAGCGTACTGCTCTTATTCCTCAGTTCACGCTTGAAAATGGCGATGTTCGCTTTACTCCTGGCGAGCGGGGAATGGCTTACTTCTGATAAAGCCTTTCCTCCTCTCAACTCCTTGCTCATAGCCGCTCTGCGTGTTGGAAATTCGTTTTTAAAGACGAAAAAATCCAACCCGTATGACATTTCCTTCCGAGAGGTGAAAGATGCTGCATGATTTTCAAAAACTTCTCACATCCTTTGAAGGGTACGGACTGACTCAGGATCAGGATAATCCCTATATGGTCACATTAGAGATTGAATCGCTGCCCGTATACGTCTGTTATCTGGAAGAAAGCGATCTTGTTCTTGTGCAATGTGCCGTAGGTGTATTTCCCGAAGGCGGTGATGCGGCATCCCGAGAGCGCCTGCTCAGCTATCTGCTTTATGGCAACAATCTTTTCTCACTGACTTCCGGGGCAACGTTGGGATATGATCCCGAGCGTCTTCTGTTCACGCTTCAAATCGCATGGCCGCTTGCGAATCTTGTCCAAGGCGATGCCTTTGAAAATTTCATCTTCAATTTTTTGGAGACGGCTGGCTCCTGGATGGCTTTATTGAGCAATGCCGAGTCCATGCGTCTCCCGGAGGCTGCACAGACGAGTATGCCGGAGCATCTTATGCTGCGAGTTTGAGGAGGGCACATGGAAGTAGTTAGAAACTATACGGACGCACTCCAGATTCAAAGCTCCGGAGGAGCTCTTGGCGTCAACAAGTCTGGCGATGTCGTCAAGCTGAACCGCTTTGAAGCGTTTTTTCAGAAGATAGGTAATATTTTTCGCTCGTCAGCCTCCATAGCAAACCACGCAAGAGAGCTCAGAAGCAGTCTTTCCAAACTGCAGCGGGACTCTGCTCTGGCAAGTCTGGAAGGAACCGTCGCCAAAGGGCCACGAGATATGACTCGTCCTCTTTCAGGCAGTACAGCGGCAAGTCGCCACGCGTCCAACTCCGCATCGCAGAAGACAACCACATCCAGCAGGATGACGGAACAACAGCAAGCCATAGCGCAGACAGTCAAGGCAAATACTGCCATAGTCAAGAACGCTATGGCTCAACGCGCTTCTGCTGTCAGAGAATTTGTGATGCATTCAGGGCTGACAGTCGCGGTAAATACGACCCATAAGGAGGCCACGCTTCAACAGCGGAAAGCTTTAACGGATGCCGCCAGACAGTGGTTCGCAGGTCTAAAGTCCAGTCATCCCGTATTGAAGAATATCGACCCGAGAAAAGTGTCCCATCAAGCTCTTCGTCTGTTTGAGAGAACGCATCCGGAAAAACTCAGCGAGCTTGGCCTTTCCTCGAAAAGTGTTTTGTCGACCAAAGGTGAAACACGTCTGACAGAGTCGGAAACTATCCTTTCCAGCCACGTTAGAGAAAATGAAAGAGAGCAGGAAACGACGTCTCCGAAGGGTAATAGTTCAACCCGTCAAACACGCTTTAGCCATGCGGACGATCTTCTCCATCGCACGGAACAAAGCATAGACAGCATAGGCCGCCATGTAGAGAGCATGGAACGGCAAATGGAAAGAACTTTTAGTCGGACATCGAAAGCATTGGAGAAGGCAGGCGAGGAACTTGAGTGGAAGCTTGATAGCATTTCCGATATGATGGACGACGTTCTTTCGGTTGACGGTGAAGACGATCAGGTGGATGCTATTGTACGTCAGGCTCTCAATGAGGCGCATGGCGGCAGACCGCCAAAATCCAATACAGCGTCTGAGCTGGATGATATCGATCGTCAGATAGCCGATCTTGAGCAGGAAGTCCTTGCCGAGATGGAAGAAGAGGATTTCTCACTGGAAGACGATTATCTTCGTCAGAGCGATAGTTCCCTTCATCGCAACATTATCCGCGAAATGGATCATATATCGAGACTCAACACGGAAGGAATGTATTCGGATGAGGGCATGAAGGCTTTGGATGGCCACATTCAGGAGGCTGGCAGAAGCATTCGCGCATTGATGCAGCATTCCACCGAAGCATTAGAGCAGGAACAGCGTAAATTTGATAAGCTTCAAGGTCAGGTCGAGGAAATGGGCAGACTGCTG